>NZ_CP116256.1:6304942-6605930 GCF_027947575.1 Streptomyces rubrogriseus
GCCCATTACAAGGGCAAGATCGTCCAGTGGGACGTCGTGAACGAGGCCTTCGCCGACGGCAGTTCGGGAGCCCGACGGGACTCCAACCTGCAACGCAGCGGCAACGACTGGATCGAGGTCGCCTTCCGCACCGCGCGCGCCGCCGACCCGTCCGCCAAGCTCTGCTACAACGACTACAACGTCGAGAACTGGACCTGGGCCAAGACCCAGGCCATGTACAACATGGTGCGGGACTTCAAGCAGCGCGGCGTGCCGATCGACTGCGTCGGCTTCCAGTCGCACTTCAACAGCGGCAGCCCCTACGACAGCAACTTCCGCACCACCCTGCAGAACTTCGCCGCCCTCGGCGTCGACGTGGCCATCACCGAACTCGACATCCAGGGCGCCCCGGCCTCCACCTACGCCAACGTGACCAACGACTGCCTGGCCGTCTCGCGCTGCCTCGGCATCACCGTCTGGGGTGTGCGCGACAGCGACTCCTGGCGATCGGAGCAGACGCCGTTGCTGTTCAACAACAACGGCAGCAAGAAGGCCGCCTACACCGCCGTCCTCGACGCACTCAACGGCGGCGACTCCTCGGAGCCCCCCGCGGACGGGGGACAGATCAAGGGCGTCGGTTCGGGCCGCTGCCTCGACGTGCCCGACGCCAGTACCTCCGACGGCACCCAGCTCCAGCTGTGGGACTGCCACAGCGGCACCAACCAGCAGTGGACCTACACCGACGCCGGAGAGCTAAGGGTCTACGGCGACAAGTGCCTGGACGCCGCCGGCACCGGGAACGGGACCAAGGTCCAGATCTACAGCTGCTGGGGCGGAGACAACCAGAAATGGCGCCTCGGCTCCGACGGGTCCGTCGTCGGCGTCCAGTCCGGCCTCTGCCTCGACGCCGTCGGCGGCGGCACCGCCAACGGAACCCTGATCCAGCTCTACTCCTGCTCGAACGGCGCCAACCAGCACTGGACCCGCACCTGACGGGACAGCGCCGACGATCCCCGGGTCGCCGACGCGGCCGCCGGTTCGTCGGCGCTCGTCGGCGCTCGTCGGCGCTCGTCGGCGCTCGTCGGCGCTCGTCGGCGCTCAACGACTCGTCGTCGTCATTCGTATCGCAGGCGCAGTGACTCCCGTTCGGCCTCCTCGATCTGGTCCAGAGTCAGGCCGGGCAGGTTCAGCTGCGCCAGGGTCACCTCGGCGCTGGTCGGCTGGGCGTCGGCGGACGGCCAGCGTTCCGGTCGCCAGGCGTCGGCGCGCAGCAGTGACTTCGGACAGTGCGGATAGACCTGCTCGACCTGCACCACCAGCGCGGTGACCGGCGGCTTTCCGACCGGAGTGAGCCGGGCGAGCAGCTCCGGGCGGGCCGAAACGCAGGCGCGTCCGTTGACCCGCAGCGTGGTCGGACGCCCGGGGACGAGGAAGAGCAGCCCCAGGCGTCCGGTCTCCAGCACGTTGCGCAGGGTGTCGAGCCGTTTGTTGCCGGTCGCGTCCGGGATCACCAGGGTCTGCTCGTCCAGCACCGAGACGAACCCGGCCGGGCCGCCACGTGGCGTCACGTCGGCCCGGCCCTCGCGGTCCGCGCTGCCGATGAACACCAGTGAGGAACAGCCGATCAGCGCCCGGGCCTCCTCGGTCAGGCGGTCGGTCTCCTTGCGCAGCGCGTTCGGGTTCGGCTGCGGGTAGAGCTCACGCAGCTGGTCCGGGCCGGTGAGGGCGTCCGCCCGGAGGAGGTCGAAGAGCGAGCCGGCCGCATCGTCGTCCGGGCGGTCTTCGACGGCACGCGCGATGAGGTCGTGGATCAGGTATTCCCCTGGTCCGCGGTTCTCCTTGAGTCGGTCGAGATCGCCGGGGCCGAACCAGTCGTAGGCGGAGTGCTTGGACCATTCCAGCCTCGGGTGGTCCAGGTCGCCGTCCACCTCGACCAGGTAGTCGGCCTCGTGACGCAGGCCGCCGCCGTCGTCCCCCGTCCAGGTCGTGGTGCCGAGGAACCGTCGCACGTGGGTCAGGCGCCAGCCGGTCTCCTCCTCGACTTCACGTGCGAGTGCCTCCAGAAGCGTTTCGCCCTCCTCGACATGACCGCCCACGATGTCCCAGGCCCCGGGGAACAGGCGGCGGTCCCGGCTCCGCTTCTGAGCGAAGGCATGACCCTCCCGATTGAGGATGACCGCGCCGACGGTCCAGACCTCGTCCGCACCGGGGCTGGGCACCTCGACATCATCGTTGACCGTGAACGACCGTTCGTGAGCGAGCATGACCGATAGCGTAGAGCCGCGACGGACGGCAGCACCCGATCCACGAACCGGCGACTGGGGAACGACACCATGAGATGGGACAACCACCGCGTCGTCGTCACGGCCGCCGGCCGGGACTTCGGACGAACCCTGGCCATCCGCCTCGCGGACCTCGGCGCCGAGGTCTTCCTCTCGGCACGCCGACTCGCCGCCGCCCAACGGGTCCGCGACGAGATCCGCGACCGCGGACACCGGCGGGTGCACGCCTTCGCCTGCGACCTGACCGACCCCGCCTCGATCCGCGGCTTCGCCTCCGGCGTCGCGGAACGCACCGACCGCGTCGACGTACTCGTCAACAACGGCTCCCGCTACCTCACGGGGCCGGACCTGCTGTCGGCAACCGACGCCGACGTCGTCGACACCATCGCCTCCGGCGCCACCGGCACGGTCCTGACCACGAGGGCCTTCCTCCCCCTCCTGCTCAACTCGGACACGCCCGACGTCGTGACGATGGTCTCCGCCTGCGGAGCACCGGGCCACCACCGCTCGGACGCGCACGACGCCTTCTACGCGGCCAAGAGCGCCCAGGCGGGGTTCACCGAGATCCTCTCCAAGCGCCTGCGCTCCCAAGGAGTCCGGGTGATCTCGCTCTACCCGCCCGACTTCGACAACCCCGACCCGCTCTCCGAGGAGTGGGAGACCACTTCGCGCGGAGCCGAGGACGCCCTCACCGCGCAGTCGCTCGTGGAGTGCATCCTCTTCGCCGTCGCCCAGCCTCGCGACTGCTTCATCAAGGCGTTCCACTTCGAACAGGTCTGACCGACCTTCGCGAGCGGGGGCGCCGGGTGCCGAGTTGACCCTCCCCCTACGTCGGGCTCGAAGCTGTGGGCCGACGAAGGGGCAGGTGGATGAGCTACTCCGTGGGACAGGTCTCGGCCTTCGCCGGGGTGACGGTGCGAACGCTGCATCACTACGACAAGGCGGGGCTGCTTTCGCCCAGCGACCGCAGCCACGCCGGATACCGGCTCTACGGCGAGGCCGACCTGGTCCGTCTCCAGCAGATCCTCTTCTACCGGGAACTCGGCTTCCCTCTCGACGAGATCGCCGCGATCTTCAAGGATCCGCAGGTGAACCCGCTGGAGCGGCTCCGGGCCCGGCAGCGGCAGCGGCAGCTGAACGAGGAGATCGACCGGCTGCGGCGGCCGGCCGAGGTGGCCGAGCGGGCCATCGAGGTCCAGAAGACCGGGGTGTCCCTGACTCCCGAGGAGCGCTTCGAGGTGTTCGGCGAGGTGACCTTCGACCTGAGTTACGCCACCGAGGCAGAGCTGAGGTGGGCGCACTCGGAGGGACGGCGCGAGGCGATGTCGCGCGCGGACGCCCACACCAAGGAGGACTGGCGCCGGCTCATGGGCGAGCCCGCCGCCTGGCGCGCGGAACTGCTCGCCGCCTTCGACGAAGGGGAGCCGAGCCGCGGCGGGCGGGCCATGGACCTCGCGGAGGAACACCGCCTGCACATCGCACGCTGGTTCACCTCCTGCCCGCCCGCCATGCACCGGCGCATCGCCGACGACTTCGCCGCCGCCCCGCGCGCCTTCGCGCTGGTCGTACCCCCGCCGCAGCAACGCCCGGGCCTGGCCGCCTATCTGGGCGCCGAACTGCGCCGGGCCGGCCATGACGTCGCCCTCGCCGCCACCGGCACCTTCGCGCCGCGCCCGCGACGCGGGGCTGGAGTTCCGGAGCCTGCCCGCGGACACGCGGGTGCAGGGCGAGGTCACGGGGAAACGCGACCTGATGCGAACCGCTGCCGCCTTCATCACGGAACTGGGGCAGGGCTTCGCCGACGCCGTGGCCCAAGGCACGGATCTTCTCCTGCTGTCGGCCACCACGGCCCCCCTCGGCTGGCACCTCACCGAGGCCACCGGCACACCGAGCCTCGGCGTGTACCTCCAGCTCACCGCGCCGACCGGCGACTTCCCACCCGTCGTGACCGGTTCCCGCTCACTGGGCCGGCTCGCCAACCGGGCAACAGGACGTTTCGCCCTGCGCATGGCCGACCGCGTCTACACACAGGCCGCCGCCCAACTGCGCCACCGCCTCGCCCTCCCCCTCCGAGGTACGCCGACGCCAGGGACGGGCGAACTGGCCCATCCTGCACGGCTTCAGCACGATCCTGGTGCCCCGCCCCTCCGACTGGCGCCCCGGCCTGGACGTCGCGGGCAACTGGTGGCCCCGTCACGACCCGGCCGACCGGCTGCCCGCCGCCCTCGAGGACTTCCTGGCCGCCGGACCCCGGCCCGTCCTCGTCGGCTTCGGCAGCATGGCCTCCGGCCACGGGGAACGGCTGAGTGAGCTCGCTGTGCGCGCCCTGCGCGGCGCAGGGCTGCGCGGCATCCTCCAGGCGGGCAGCGCCGGACTCGCCGCCGGCGGGGACGACGTACTCACTGTCGGGGACGTACCGCACACTCTCCTGTTCCCGCGCCTGGCCGCGGTGGTCCATCACGGCGGGGCCGGCACCTCCGCCGCCGCGCTGCGCGCCGGAGTTCCCGCCGTCACCGTCCCGGTGGCCGCGGACCAGCCGTTCTGGGCCGGCCGCCTCGCCGCCCTCGGCGCCGCCACCGACCCGATCCCCTTCCGCTCCCCCACCGCGGAACGGCTCGCCGCCCGCCTCCACCAGGCGGTGAAACACCAGTCACAAGAGTCGAGACAGGGAAGCCGCGTCGGTGCGCCCAGTGCGCACGAGAGGCCCCTCGTCAAAGGGACGGTGCGATCGGAATTCGACGGCGAGGCTTGCCGCGCCCCGCAGTCGGAGAAGGAAACGGGAAACGGCTTCGATCGCCTTGTCCGTCCGGGAGTTGGTGCCGCACTCTTCGTGCAGTACCCCTCGGCCCGGACGACCGGGTTTGGGAGGTTCCCGTGCCACATCCGTCCACCCCGTTCGGCGAAGAACTGAGGAAGCGGCGTCTGGAGGCCGGACTGAGCCTGACGGACCTGTCCGGTCTCGTGCACTACAGCAAGGCGCAGCTCAGCAAGGTCGAACGGGCCATCAAGGCACCCAGCCGTGATCTCGCGCGGCTGTGCGACGCCGCACTCGGTGCGGACGGCGCACTGATCGCTCTGAGCACCCCCGTCGCTGTCGATTCACCTGCCGTGTCGGCGCCAGGCCGGGTCGAGGAGGAGAACTGGATGATGCAGTTGTCACCGGACGACCCGAGTTCCTTCGGGCCCGTGGGCCGGCGCGAGGTGATGAATGCCGGTGTCGCGTCGCTGATGACCTGGAGGTCGGATGGATCGAGTCCGGCGTCCCCGGCCGCCGGCGCCGGCATGCTGGAAGCCTCACACCTGTTGTTCACGCACTACCGCAGACTCGGTCAGGCCGTGGAACCCGGCCTGCTCCTGCCCGTTCTGATCACGCAGACACACACGCTCCGGGAACTGTCGGCGCAGAGCGACAGCGGCACCAGGCGACACCTGCTGGCGCTCGGTTCCCGATACGCCGAGTACGTGGGCTGGCTGGTGCAGGAGACCGGGAACGAGCGTGCGGCGCTGTGGTGGACGCAGCGTGCGGTCGACCTGGCCGCCGCCGGCGGTGATCAGGCACTGGCCGGCTATGCGCTGGTCCGCAGGGCGTTGATCACGCTGTACCGGGAGGACGCCGAGCAGACGATCGCGCTGGCCCGCCGAGCGCAGAGCGGCGTGCTGCCATCACGGATCCGCGGTCTCGCCGCACAGCGCGAAGCGCAGGGTCATGCGCTCGCCGGTGATGTCGACGCCTGTCTCCGTGCCCTGGACCGGGCTCGTACTCTGCTCGCCCGCCGGGACGACGACGCCGACGGTCCGGTGATCGGCTCCATGCATCTTCCAGATTCGGTCGGCATGGTCACCGGCTGGTGCCTCGTCGATCTCGGGCGACCGCGCGAAGCGGGCGAGGAACTGGATCGGCAGCTCACTCAGGTCGGCCGCGACGCGGTGCGTACGCAGGTGCGGTACGGCGTACGCCGCGCGCTCGCTTATGCCTCCGCCGGCGAGATCGACCACGCGTGCGCGCTGACGGAGCCACTGCTCGACGGCGTGACGGCGGTCCGCTCGGCAACCGTCACGACCGATCTCCGGCGGCTTGTCCGGGTGTTGGGCCGCTACCCGGACCACCCTCTGGTACGCCGACTTGCACCGCGGCTCGGCACCTTGTCCCGCCCGACCACCCCTCTTGAGGAGTCACCGTCATGAGCGAGATCTTCATCAACTACCGTACCGGGGACGGAGAGAAGACAGCAGCCCTGCTCCGCCAGGGGCTGTCGCACCGCTTCGGCCCGGGACACGCGTTTCACGCGTCACAGTCCATCGTCCCCGGTGAGAGCTGGCCCGAACGGTTACTGACCGCTGTACGGCGCAGTTCCGTACTTCTGGCCGTCATCGGACCGGACTGGACGAACTTCCGTACCCGGCTGGATGATCCAGAGGACTGGGTGCGCAAGGAGATCGAGGAGGCCTTCCGGTGTGAGGTCCCAGTGGTCCCCGTTCTGGACGGGCGCAAAACCAGCCGACTGAGCAGGACCGATCTTCCGCCCGCGTTACGACGGCTGGCCGATCTCCAGTCCATCGCGTTCGACTCCGGTGACACAGACGTGTGTGTCGCGCGCGTCGGTGATCTGATGGCCGAGCTGATTCCCGGCCTCGACGACGGGTCAGGGACCGAGGCGGGGACGCCCGCGCCGGGCAGTGTGACCAATTCCATCGGGACTGTGAACGGTACGGCCGTACAGAGCCGTGACTTCACCGGTGACGTCGGCACGGTCGTCAAGGGCGCCCACGGTCCCGTCCACACCGGGAACGGCAACATCTACTCGCATTCACGCCATGTCTCGGGCGACCGTCACTTCTCGGGTGACGGAATGACGTACTTCGAGGGCGACCACCTCGGCGCCATCCAGCACCGGTTCGGTGAACGGGACGGTCACGAGGACAAGGACCGGTGATCCAGCGCACCGACACCTGGGTCCGGGACTCGGGCGTCACGGTAACGGGCAACGGCGACGTCTACATCGGCATGCAGTTGCGGGACTCGGACAAACAGGCTTTCCGCCGAGTCGCCGAGGACCAACTCCGCCGACTGCGCTACGTACTGGTCGCTCCGCCGCGCATGGGCGAGGCTCGTGCCGTGCTCGCCGACTCCGGCACCGTCATCCTGGACGGTGTCCCGGGCATCGGCCGGTCGGCCGTGGCCCGCGTACTGCTGCACGAACACCACCGGGACTGTGGTGTCTTCCGCGAACTCCCGGCCGGTGAGGAGGACGAGCTCCCCCTCCACGACCCCGCTCTGGTAGGGACCGGTGACCAGTTGCTGCTGGACCTGTCCGCCGCGGACGACCGCCGCTGGGCCGCAGCTCAGGCCGAACTCCCGGCGCTGCGCAAGACCGTCCACGAGCAGCGGGCCCACCTGGTCGTGGTCATGCCGTACCGAGGCGTGCTCGACCCGGACCTGCAGTACTGCCGCGTGGTGCTCGAACAGCCATCCGGTATCGGCGTCTTCCGGCGGCATCTGCGCCTGCACGGTGTGCCGCCTGAGCAGTATCTCCAGCCGGACGGCACCGTCACCGGGTTCCTCACCGCTGACAGGCCCATGCGGGAGATCGCGGAATTCGCCGACCTGGTGCGCCGGGCACGCGATGCCGGTCAGCCCGGGGACGGATTCGCTCAGTGGTGCGAGACGGCCGGGCGGGCGCGGAACGACGGACGGCGGGACGCCGCCGCGCTCGTCGCCAAGTTACGGGAAGCCCCGCAACGAGCCCTGCTGATCGCCGTGTCCATGCTGCACGGGGCGCATGCCGATGTCGTTCACCGCGCGGCCGAGCAACTGCTGAGCCTCCTCGAGCCCCCGTCGGAGAGCGTCTCGCCGCTGCAGCAGCGAGACCTCGCCGAGCGACTCCTCGACATCTCGGCCACTGCCGCCATCACCGGACAGGTCCGGTTCGAGAAGTTGGACTTCGACTCAGCCGTCCGCGCCCATGTCTGGGACCACATGCCCGATCTCCGCCCCCACCTGGGCACCTGGGCCGCGAGTGTGGTGGAGCTGAACGACCCGCACGTCGTCACCGTCGTACGCGACAGCCTGGTGGAACGGGTGGCCGGTGAATACCTGCGCACCGGACGTGCGGACGAACTGGGGTACCTCGTCGAACGCTGGAGTACCGGTACGACGAGCCGGCCTCGTCTGGAAGCGGCCGTGCATGCGCTCGCCCGCGGCCTGGCGGATCCGGTGCATGCCAGGGACTTCCGTCGGCAGATCTACCAGTGGTGCGCCAACGGGCGCCTCGAGGGGGAACTCGCACGGGTGCTGGTCCGCGTCTGTGCCGACGTCCTCGCGACCAGTCATCCGGATCAAGCCCTGGTCAGGCTCTACCACCTGGCCCGGCGTGAGCGCGGCACGACGCGTGCCCGGCAGGCGCTGTGCGATCTCGTGGCGGGCAGCCGCAGGCTGCACCGCGTGCTGCTCGACCGTCTCGCCCGCTCCGACTTCTCACCTGCCCATCTCGGGATTTTCCTCCAGGCCAGCGACCCCGAACTGTTGACACTCCGCTCCGGCACCTCGCACGCGCTGATCGACGAGCAGAGCGCGCAGCGTTCCCTGACAGCCTGCTGGCACGCGGTACTGACCGAACTGCCGCCTCCGCAGTGGCAGGCCGAAGCACGACGCTGGCTCCACCGGGCGGCCGCCGGCACCGGACCACACAGTGGGCTCCTGCTCGACCTCCTCGTCAGCGCAGCACAACGGTGCACGGAGAAGCGGGGCGAGGCCTTCGCTCTGCTGTACGCGTGCGCTCGCGACGCCGAGCGCGCCGGTCCGGAAGATGCGGTGCGAGCCGCGGAGACCACCGGTCTGCTGCTGCACAAGATCAGCGCGGCTCAAGGCATCGCTCCGGCCACACCGCCGACGACCTCACCGAGGGGGACTCGACCATGACCACCGCACGGAAGACCACAATCGTCTTCCTCACCGTTCTGAGCGGTCTTCTGCTGAGCATCGTCGGTCTGACGCAGCGGTGGCCCACATGGGCCTGGCCACTGCTGGCAGTGCTGCTGCTCGTCGTCCCCGCGGCCGTCTTCCGGGTCGCCTCGATGCGCCGCGGCACGGTACCGGTGGCTTTCGAGGAGCAGCTCACGGCCGCCCCCGTGGAACGCACAGAACACCGCGTCAACCAGGTAGTGCTGCCCAGCAAATGGCCCGACTACGACTTCGTCTTCTCCGCGACGGTGCGCTGGTACCTGGTCGACGCTCCCGCGAGTGCCCCCGTTCTCAACCCGGCGGGCCTCGCCGTCGACGCAATCCTGAAGCGGGCCCGCATCATCACCGAGCAACGGGAACCGGTCCGGTCCTCACTCGTCGAGCAGGAACTGTCCGGCGCCCTCAGCCGGATGGTGCCCGAGTCCACCGGGCACCTCCAGGCGATGGCGGAGAACATCCGGCTCGTCCTGGTGCAGCAGGACCAGGAGCGCCTCGACAAACTGGCCGACGTACGCAAGGACGAGGAGGTCTGGGCCCACCAGCGCAAGTACGAGCAGAGCAGGCGCCGGTACCTGGGCGAGGACGTTCTCAAGGACACCGGCAGCGCCGTGGTCTGGTGGCTCACCAAGAACGACGAGCACGTGGAACATACGGTGAACGACCTGGCCCTGCTCGCTCAGCTGACCTCGGCGGCCAATGACACCGACATTCCCGAACGGCTTCAGCATCTGATCGCTCAGCAAGCCGGCGGGCCGACGACGCCGGACTTTCCCGAGGCGCAGCCTCCCTCAGCGCCGCAAGGACGGGAGACAGCCACGATGCGTCTCTCCGACTTCCTCGACAGCATCGGATTCACCGACGGTGATGTACGCCGCCCGATGCTCGCGGCACAGATCGCCGGCCTCATCAAGGAGCAGAACCGCCACGAGACCGCCGAGGCGATCCAGCACCACTTCGATCCACCGGCGTCCCCCGCCCTGGACGACGAGGCGTCCACCTCCGGCTCGCCCCTCGCTTAGGAGCAGACCCATGGACAGCGAACTGCCGTACTCGCGGCGTCGGGCGCCACCGCGCGGACCTCGACAGGTTCGACACGACGGACAACCGCATCAGCGGTGGAGTCCCAGCACGGCCCCGTCGTCCAGTCGGGCACCGTGCTGGTCCGCCCTTCCCCGTGGATCACGTCGATCGCGGCGCCGGACAGAGCTCGGCCCCGAACACGTTCGTCCGGGGTCGCTCGATCACCGACACGAGAAGGCCCGTGTCGCGCACGCTGTGCTCGGTGCGGTTGACTGCTCGGGCGATGGCCAGGATCTCGTCGATCCGGACGTGACGCACGTCGGTCACTTCAGGCAGGCCAGGATCTCCGCATCGCTGTCCACCAGCTCGGCCAGGATGTCGTCGGGCATCAAATGGCGCGGTCGGGCCGTACTCCGTTACGAAGCGGCAGGTCAGGCACCCTTGCTCGCAGGCTCCAGGATCGCCACGCACTCCACATGATGCGTCATCGGAAGCATGTCACCCGGGTGAACTCAGAGAAAACCGCAGGTCAGGTCCGTCTCTCGTCTCCGTCTTGGGGCCACCATGCGCTGAGAGCGTCAAACGAACGTCACGGCGAACGCCCAGTGATCGCAGCAAGGAGTGCACCAGACGCCGCCCCCGTGGTCAGGTTCAGGCTTCGGCCCTCACACGAGGGAAGCATTGATCCTTATCAGCGTCGATCGTTTGGGACGCCCCATGCAAGCGGCATCTTGCTCAGGAAGCGGATGACGTACTCCCCGCTTACTTCGTTCCGGCCACCGGAAGCACGTATTCACCGGCGAGACGCGCCCAGTGCAGCGGGAGAGGCCGGGCGAGCGGCGGGTAGTCGTCGTGGTAACGCAGCTGGTGCGCGAGCGTCGCCCACTCCGCCGGCCGGTCGGGCGGGTCACCCGCACGCCCCGAGTCCGTCAGCGCCTTCTCCGACAGACAGCCGAGCACGGTGATCTCCAGTTGCCCGGGGTTCCACGCGGTCTTCCCGGGCGCTGTCCGGCCCTGTGCCGTGGGCGCCAGCTTCATGAGCCCCTTCGGCAGTTTCGCCACCGTGTGCGGCTTCGAGGCCGTACTCGCGAAGACACGGCCCTCCGTATCCGCCGTCCCCCACACACCCTCGGCGAAGCCGACCCCGTCCTCGGTGTCGTGGGCGTACCACTCCGCCACTTCACCCCGGGCGTTGGCGTCCCGTACTAGCAGCACCCGCAGGTCGTGGCCGTAGAGCGTGTGCCGCTGGGCGGGTTCGGCCCCAAAGCCGAGCGTGTCGCGGTCCAGTGCACCGTTGCGCAGGCCAGGCCAGCTCAGGCGCAGATTGCCGGCGTCCGCCAGCAGCAGCGTCGGGCGGTCGCGGAGCTGGAAGAGCAGTGCCCGGATCTGCCGCTCGGTCTCCCGCTGCCTGTCCTGCTCCACGCCCGGACGAGCAGCGGGCCGGGATCCTCCCGGGGCTGCCGAGTCATCGACGAGCTTCCCCGTGCCGGTCTCCTTCCCGCCGCTCGCCGCCGGTTCCCGTGCCTGGGAGAGCAGCAGCAACAGCTTCGGGTACGGCACCCATTCGGCTCGTTCTGCGTCCCACCCCTCGATGGCGCCCGGCCCGTCCGCGGGGCGCACCCGCACCGCCACCAGCCGGTGGACAGGGCATCGCGTGGGCCCCTTCTTGGTGTGGCGTACGAGCCAGAGCGCCGCGTACTGAAGGTCGCCCGGAATGCCTGCTCCCACCCTATGGGCGGGCGGGCTGATCGCGCCCAGCTGGCGGAGGGCGTCCAGCCAGGTCCACCTGGCCCGGTGTTCGAGAGCGCTGTCGGTGTCGTCGGGCGTGTTCACGAACTGGGTCAGCCGTCCCTGTCGTGCCCAGGCGATGCGCAGCGCATGCTTGGGGTCCGAGTCCGGGACGGCAGCGAAGCGCTCCTTGCCGGCGATCTCCGTGATCACGACTCCGACCCCGCCGAGGAGCGGGTCCGCCCGGTCCGCCACGAGCCCGCAGCGCCCTTCGATGGCCTCGGCCAGCCGGACGGCCCTGAGGCGCCCGCGGGCTCGGGTGGTCGGCAGGGCGTCGGCCAAGGGTCCCGCGGGCCGGGCCCGGACGCGGATGTCGACCCCCTCGCACTGCCACTGCCAGGTCACCCCGTCGGCCGACGGCACTTGCTGCCCGGCGGGAAGACCAATGAGCTTGGGCAGCTCGGCGAGCAGCGCAGCACGGGTTTCTGGGGACTGCCAGAAGACGTCGATCTCCAGGGGACGGCCGTTCAGTGCGCGTGTCAGCGCCGCCCACCGTTGCAGAGCCAGCTGGGCGTCGCGGACGCCCGGGACGCGTCCGGCAGCCGAACGGGGCAGCAGGGACGGTGTGTTGCTCCGGGAGACGCGCGTGAGGTCGGGGACCCGGGTCAGCAGGGGGCGCAGCCCTTCCTCGACCCAGGCGTCCAGATCCGCCCGCTCCTGTGGCATCAGCCCGGGTCCGACCTCGTGCGGGCCGATCGACGGGTGGTAGACGATGCCGGCGGCCACGTCCCCCGACCCGTTGATCCAGCGTTCGGGGTCGGAGAAGAGCGCTTCGGGCCGGGG
The DNA here is from genome assembly GCF_027947575.1 of Streptomyces rubrogriseus. Taxonomy (NCBI): domain Bacteria; kingdom Bacillati; phylum Actinomycetota; class Actinomycetes; order Kitasatosporales; family Streptomycetaceae; genus Streptomyces; species Streptomyces rubrogriseus. The sequence continues at coordinate 6,317,756 of NZ_CP116256.1, forward strand.
GTAGTTGCGCACGATGTCCAGCTCGGGCACGAGCGGTGCGGGGCTGTGCCGGCGCCAGGCCAGTTCCTTCGACCGCCGGTCGTAGCCCAGCGTGTTCACCATCAGCCGGTGGCCCCGGTCCGGCCCTTCCGGCCACGGCAGTGGAGCGTCGAGCAGGACGGTCGTACCGCCGAGCTGGTGTGGGCGCACGTCCAGTCGAGTGGCCCACCGGCGTACCTGGGTGGACACATGGACGCGGAACCGCGGGGCGAACGGCACGGTGTGGACGGTGACGGTGAGGCAGGCCGAGTAGTACCAGGTCTGCCGTCGGCGCTCGTATCGCTGAGGCGGCCAGGAGACAAGACGCGCGCCGTCACCCGAGCTCTCGACGCGGAAGTGGAGTGTGGTGCCGCCCGTGCGGAACGTCCGGGCGGCCAGCCGGAAGGCGATCCACTCGGGCAGCAGGCTGTAGAGCCGGGCGGCGGGTTCGGCGGTTCCGCCCGCCGAGAGCACGCTCTCGGCGAGGTCGACCGGTTCCGTCTCCCAGTGGGGCAGACGTACCGTTTCGGCCGGGTCATCGGAGCGGAGCCTCTCCTCGAGATCGGCGCTCTCCGAGTCGTCGTCCTCCCGGTGCATGCCCGCCGCCCAAGCTCCTACCACCGGGGCCAGCACGTCCGGCGGGACGGCTTCCCGCGCGTAGAGCCATGGCAGACGGCCATCCGTCCCGGCGTTGCGGCCGGTCGCGATGACGCCTGGCGCCATCGCCTGGAGCAGGGAGTTGAGCCTGCGCACGGGGAGCCGGTGGGGGTGGACGGAGTTCTTGTCCGCCTCGGCATGCATCCCGGTGAGTTCGGCGTGCAGGTCCTCGCCGAGCCGCAGCACTTTCATCTCCTCCCGCCAGGGTCCGTGGAGCGGGTCGGGTTCGTAGGCCGCGATGCGAATGTGGTGGTACACGGAATTACCTCCTGGGACAGGGGTTCGGCGCTTACGGGTGGGCGGGTACGGCGGCAAGCAGGCGGGTGAGCATGCTGCGCAGTGGCGCGTACAGGGCGCGGACGATGAACTGCTCCTCCGCGGTCGTCGTGCCGCCGTCGAAATACGGGTCCAGGACGGCGAGGACGCTGTGCAGCAGACTGGATTCGGGGGTGTCGGGCCGCACCGGTACGGCGCCGCGGTTGGGGGCGAAGGCGGCGTCGACGAAGACCACCCGGGCCGGTACGCCACCGCGTACCAGTCGCCCGATCACCTGCCACAACAGGACCAGCATGTCCCAGGTGACCTGTTCCCGTACGTCGTCGTCGAGACGGCTCCACGCCATCGAACGGGCGAGTACCTGGTACCAGTACGAACGGGCGAGGCGGCGGAACTCCTCCGCTCCTTCCTCGACGGTGGGCTTTCCCTGTACCAGGGTGGCGAAGTCACCGTCGGTGACAGCGCGGACGACCCAGTCGTTGACGGCATGGACGGCCAGGTGGAGGTCCTCTGGGTGCGGATGGGGCCGTGCCAGGAAGTAGACCGTGCCGATGGCCGCCTCGTCGTCCTCGTTGAGGATGTTGTGGCCGCGTTCCAGCGCGAGCAGGGGCGCCACCAGGATGTCCGCCTCGAGGTCCTTCAGGCGCTCGACGTCGCCCCGGCGCAGTGATCGGGCGTGGTAGGCGGACGGCGCCTCGTCCTCCGCGGTGATCTCCTCATCGTCCGACACCAGGCACAGCACTTTGTTGCGCCAGCGGACGTTGAGGTTGTGAAGTGTGTCGGCCACCACACGGGCCTCGGCATAGCTGCCGACCAGCAGAAGGATCTGGTCGCGCCCTGGAGGAAGAGAGAGCAACTCCTGCTGGAGCGGACCACCTTCAGTGACCTCGTACTCGTCTCCGCCCTCACCTAGATGGCACGCGATGCGGCGCAGCTTCTCCGGGCGGTCGTCCGGATAGGTTCCCGAGATGCGCAGGTTCTCGTCGCCGTCGTCGATGAACTCGAAGCGCATGGAGCTCTCGTTGGCGATGCGTTCGGTCACCTCGGCCGGAGGTTCGATGACCACACCGACCGGGACGCAGACGTGGTAGCGGCTGGACGCGCCCGCCCAGCTGCTGCCCGACATGAGCAGCAAGTGGGCACCGGGCCTGCCGTCGACGGAGGTGAGGTCGGGGATGGCGCGCAGCAGCTCACGTCCGACGCCGCTGCACCGGAAGAAGGTCAGTTCGCCACTGCGGACTCCGCCCTTGTCCTCACCCGGGACCCGGAACTGGAAGCCGAGCACATTGCCCATCGGGGCCTCGGGCACCATCGGGCCGTAGTCGAGCGGTCGGCGGTACATCGTGTTGAAGCCCAGGCTGAGGGCGGCCTCGACGCGGGGCCACATGGCGTTGATCATGGCGAGCCGTGGTTCCAGGGCGCTGAGCAACAGTGTGAACTCGAAGCGCTCCGCGAGTTGCTTCCGCCATTCCTCGGGAGTCTGGGGCGGAGGCTTGGGCTTCCTGCGGCGTCCGCGCTTCTTCTCCTGTTCCTCCGCCTCGCGCCGCCACTCGTCGTACGTGTCTTGGTACTTCCGCTGCCGGGCAGCCATGTACTTCGGGTCGATGGCGAAGACCTCTTCCATGACCTCGGTGAGGCGGCGCCGGGTGTTCTCCGGGTTGCCGGTGTGGAGCAGTTCGGTGAGGAGGGCGGTCAGCCGGCTGAAGTCCTCTTCCGTCCTACGGTGACGGTCACCGAAGGGGTTGTCCCGGAACGCGTCGAGCAGTTTCCCGAGAGCTTGTCGGGGGGCGTGATGAGGGTGGTCCCGACCGCTGTCGTCGGGGAGTTCGTAGCGTTCGTCGAGAAGCCCCAGCTGGAGCGTCCAGGCGCTGAAGTAGCCCGTCCGCACCCACTTGCGCAGCTCGAACCCGGCGACGAGCATCGCGTACAACCGGTCGGTGGCCGCGCCTGCGGTGTTGAGGGCGGCGGCGAAGGTCTCGACGTCCCGTTCGGAGAGCTGGGTGCGTCCGCCGGCCGCGAGTTCCCGGATCTTGTGCCGGCTCAACTGGTCGATGAGGCCCTTGTCCTCGTCGCTGGCGAGGACCACGGCGGGTGCGAAAGTCCGGTCGAGCTGCATCTGGACACGGTCGGCCTCGTCGATGATCACGAGGTCACTGCGGCGGCAGGCGAGTTCCAGGAAGCGGATGCGCTCGCCGTTCTGAGGGCGGGGCGGCGAGGAGTCGATCAGCCCAGCCGGCGTGGCCACCCAGATCAGGGCGCCGACCAGGGTGCGAGCTCCGTGGTGACGGGGACAGGCGGACCAGTACGGGCAGCTCGTCAGCCTCTTCTGCAACGCGGAGTGCCGTCCGTCGCTCGGGTCACGCCGCAGGGCCGACGGGGGCCGGAGCCGGGAGCAGGGTGCCTCGCCGTAGGCGAGTGGTTCGGTCGTCGACGTGGCGCCCTGCCGTCTGACGTTGAGCAGGCAGGACGTACCGAGGTAGGCGAAGGCAGGGTCGTCGTGGGCGAGCAGTCGGTGCTCTCCCCGGCCCGCCAGCCGGCGGTGCAGCCGCTGGGCGTGCCGCTCGCGGCCGGAGGAGCCGAGCACGGGTGCGGCGGCGCCGTCGGTGTAGAGGTCGTACAGCCGGACGAGCTTCAGCACCTCCGCGACATCGGTGACGACGATGGTGGTGCGCTTGCCCAGCTTGGCGAGATGGACGGCGATGATGTCGCGCAGTGTGCTCTTGCCGGCGCCGATGATGCCGAGCAGGTGCTGGATGCCGTCGACCGTGAAGGCGAAGTCCTCGTCCTTCTTCGCCTTGTGGAAGGTTCCGTTCTCCTTGGTGGACAGGTCGAACGACCGTAGCCGCTCCAGCCACCGTGGTGCCCGGCCCTTGCCGGAGCGAGCGTGCTGGGCGTCCATCTCCGCCGCCGTGCGCTCCAGGCTCTCCCTGGTGAAGATCAGGGGCTCACCGCCGCCGGCCGGTTCCAGGTCCATGTCGTGGGCGACGAGGGGGATGCGGGGGACCGGCGGCAGGTCGACGACGGCCAGGGTGCGACTGACGGGGAAGGCGTGCGGACCCTGGCCCGCGACCTGCAGGCGCTTGCCCGCCAGCGGCGGTGCGGCACGCAGCAGTTGTTCGTAGACGGAGAAGCGGTCGTCGGCGACGGAGAGGTCGCGGCGGGCAGCGGGTGTCTCGGCGTCCGGTACGTCGTAGGCGCGCACCCGGGGATCGAACCTCTGGTAGGTGTCCAGCGCCTCGTGCCAGGTACGGCTCCGGCGCAGCGTCCACAGCGAGTACCTGGCGATACGCAGGGTTTTCGCCGCATCGGATGGCAGCGGCGCCCGGTGCGCCTCGGCGAACCCGTACCCGCTGAACAGCACCCAGGCGCTGCCCGCGGGGCTGCCCGGCATCATCTTCTGCTGGAGGTACAGGCCGAGTTCGACCTGGCAGAGGGCTTCCAGCGCGGGCTGGGGCACGGAGGACCCCAGAAATGCTTTGAGCGCGTTGAACACGTCGGTCAAGGGCGGGCTGATGCTACGCATCGTCGTTCTCCTCTCGCCGGTCCTGTCCCAGGTCGGGCACGAGGTCCATGGGGGTGGTGAGCACCAGCCGGTCCCGCAGGAGCGCGGGAAGGGCGTCGGTGAATGCCTGCCGGTAGCCGTCCCGTCCGGCGAGCGCGTCGGGGACCACGACGAGGGTGCGGTCCGCGAGGGGTGTGTGGTCGGTGAGATGGGCTGCGAGGAGCGCCGGCTGCAGGCGGTCGTACACCTGGATGTCCACGATGCGGGGGCTGGTGTCCCTGAGCCGGTAGGCGGGCAGAAGACCGGGCAGGGTCTCGTAGGCGACTCCGGCGCGCTCCAGTGCCTCCCGCGCGGCTTCGTCGGTGCGGTGCGGCAGTACGAGGTACCACCGCAGCGAGCGTTGCAGGATCCACGCTTGGTCCGGCTCACGGATGAGCCGCGGAGGGGCGTCGCGCGGGCAGTCCTCCCCCTCGCACCAGACTTCCGCGCCGGAGCCGGACGGTCCGGGCACGGGCACGGCACTGTCCCGGGGCAGCGCGGGGAGCCTGCACGAGGGGCAGTACAGGAAGTCTCCGTCGACGAGCAGGAACTCGGGCAACGGACCGTAGATGCTCTTGACCCGGCTCCAGACCGCCCTGTTCCAACCCGGCGCGAAGCGGTCCTGCTGGTGGACGACCGGGTGACGGGCCAGGAACGCCCGGCACTGCCGGTAGCGCTCCTCCGATCCGCTCCGCGCGTGCAGGTCCCCGAGGAGCGCACGGGCGTGTCCCGCCACGCCTCCGTCCGGTCCGTGCGAGGCCACCTCGAGACACGACCGGGTCGGCATCCGGCCGACCCGGTGCACCAGCGTGGTGCCCGGCGAGACCAGGGCGGAGGGGACCGCGAGGAGTGGGTCGTCGGACGGCCTGGTCCGGCACCACTCCCACAGTTCCGGAAGACTCCTCGGCGGCACCTCCCCCGCATCGAGGCAGCGCATCACCGTATGATCCAGCGCCCGCTGGGCGACGGCGGGATAGGGCAGGGTGAAGGAGCGCAGCCCCTGGACCTCCGAGAGAGCCACCACCATGCGGGCGAGTTCGCCGAAGAGGTCGCTGCCCACGCCCCCGGGTGCATCGCCCGCGTCCGGCCGATCGGCCCGGCCGGCCGGCCCCGCCCTCATGCCGGGGCCTCGCTGACGGACGACGCCGTGCACCAGCGAGCCACTTCACACCGCTCGCAGGAGCGTCCGGGCCGGGCCGCGTACTGGTCGTCCCCGTGCCAGTCGGCCACCATCGCCCGCAGTACCTTCTCGGCGGTGACCCGATTGGCCGGGGCGAAGGGATCGATGATCTCCAGGTCGGCGCCGCCGGGGCGCAGCACCTCCAGCTCGACCCGGGCGCGGAACGGATCACCGCCCAGGTCACCGCGGGCGATCAGCACGACGGCCAAGGCCAACTGCGGATAGCGCTCCAGCAGGGGGCGGCCGGACCGCCGATCGGTGACGGACGTCTTGGTCTCGCGCCACACCCATGACCCGGCATCCCGGTAGAGCAGGTCTGGCGCGGCCAGGACCACCACGTCGGCGGCTGTGTCGTGCCGCACCACCCGGGGCTCGGTCCGCACATCCGTACCGTCCCCGACGTACCGCAGCGGACAGACCGCGGCATGCCGCCGCAACAGCAGGGCGCCGAGTGCGCGTTCGTGTGCGGGCAGGTCGAATCCTTCCGGTACCCACTCCTCGGGAACCTCGACCGTGCAGGGCCGAGGCGATCCGTGGGCGTGCCGTTCGGCGAGGTAGGCGTGCAGGGCCCGGCCGCGCTCGGCCGTCACCTCGCGTTCGACGGAATCCGCCGTGGGCAGGTGCAGCCGGCGCATGTGGTCACGCGCCGGGCAGGCTCGGTAAGCCCGCCCGTTGGTGACCGACCAGGTGCGGCGGGGCCGGTCGTGCGCCTCGATGCCCAGCAGTCCGGGCGCTGTGCGCAGGGCCGGGCACACCGACAGGTAGGGGCATCCGCCACAGGCGGACCCCGGGCGGTACTCCCGTCCGTCCAGTACGCCGGCCAGGGCGGCGGGGCCGTGTTCGCGGTACCGGGCGCGCGCCTCCTCCCGGCTGCCCGCGAAGAGTTCCCGCGTACGACCGTCGAAGATCGCGAACTCCACGATCCGTACGTGCTCCGGCGGTGGTCCGGGGGCGCCCTCGGCCAGCACCAGGGCGACGGCCGCGGTGAACCCGTCGGGCGGCAGGTCCCGCAGGCGGTGCACAGGCAGACGAAGCTCGCGGTAGGCACCGTCGGGGGAGGCCAGGCAGCGGCCCCACACGGTGAGGCGGTACTCCTGGGCGTCGCGCGGGTCGGGATCGGACGGCCGGTAGCGGTACGTCCACGGCTCGGGCACCTCGTGCAGGGGGCGATCCGGGTCGAGGGGGAAGGCCGCCTCGTACATCTTCACCCCGTGCTCCGACCAGGTCCGCATACCGTCGTGCAGGGGACCGGTACGTGTCCGGGGCGGGCGGCCGGCAGGCCCCGAACGGATGTCGCAGGCAGCCATGAACGGGCCCAGAGCGAAGTGCTCCAAGCGCTCACGGCGGCGCGGTACGGGGTCGGTGGTGCGGTAGCCGCGGGTCTTGAGAGCGTCAGCGGCGGGGCATCGGAATTCTCCCCCCTTGAACATTCCGGCGGATACCGTGATGACTTCGGAGGTGCGGGTCGCCCCGTCGGGGGGCAGCCATGGCTGCGACATTTCATGCTCCATTTCCGTACGGAGGAAAGGTGGATGGCCATGAGGGAGATCGAGGAGATCGGCGATGTGGAGAAGCGTTACGAAGTGCTGGAAATGGTCGGCGACGGCGGCCAGGGCGACCTTTTTCTCGGGCGTGACCGCAGCAGCGGGCAGAAAGCGGCGTTGAAGCTACAGAAGGCCCGGGACCTCGGCCCCGAGAGCGATTTCCGCTGGGCCGGCGATGAACTGCTCGAAGAGGGGTCACGCATGATGATGCTGACGGGAATCCAGGGAATTCCCGAAGTCATCGCCACGGGGACACACCGGCGACGCCGGTGTCTGGTCATGGAATTCGTCGAAGGGCACCACCTGCGGAAGGTCCTGTCGGCTGCCCTGCCCGTCAAGGATCCTGTGACCGTTGCAGCCGTCATCGGCCAACTGTGCGAGATTCTGGCCAAAGTCCACGACCGGAATCTGGTGCACTGCGATCTCAAGCCCGAGAACGTCATCGTGCAGCCGGACGGCAGCCTCCGGCTCATTGACATGGGCCACGCGGTCGTGGCAAATCGAGAGACGGAATGCGCACGCGGCACGCGTGGCTGGGCCTCCCCCGAGCAGTCCGACAAGTGCCCGTCAGGTCTGACGCGGCAAGCGGACATCTTCGCACTCGGCTGCATCCTGCTGGAGATGACCGTGATGCGGCTGCCCTACGGCGGACAGGACGAGCGGGCGGAAGAGGGCACCCCGGTCCTGCCGGCCGACAAACTCGCCGAACTGCCCCCGGAGTTCGCCTCCCTGGCGCTGTGGATGGTCCGGTGGGAGGCGGCGGAGCGCCCGGCGGACGTCCGTGAGGTGTTCGACCGGCTCCGGCCGCATCTGCCCCCGCTCGGCTCGCGACGGCCACCGAAACGCCTGCGCCCGGATCCGACCGAGTACTACCGCACGCATTCGCCCCGGCTATGACGGTGAGCCGACGGCCACCGACCGGGCGGGTCACCTCAGCCCTTCCAGCCGCTCCCGGACCTCGCGCACCCCCTCACCGTCCATCAGCTCACGCAGCACGATGACTCTCTCCAGCTCCCGCACCGCCCCGTCGGTGTCGCCGGCGGACACCAGGACATCAGCGAAGAGCATCCGTACCTTCTCCTCGTTGGGCCAGTTCCCCTGTTCGCGGTAGATGTCGGAGGCCTGCCGGTACAGGGTGATGGCCTCGTCCCGTTCGGAACGGGCCAGGTGCACCTTGGCCAGGGTGAACAACACATCGGCCAGGCCGCTGCGCTCCGTCGTGCGCTCCACCACACCCAGGGCGTCGGCGCACCGACGGAACGCCCGCTCGTGCTCGCCCCGGTCAAGGTCGATCGCGCCGAGGACGTTCAGAACAGCCGCCTCCCCGACCCGGTCGGACACCTCCCGGCACAACTCCAGTGCGGGGCCGAGCGCTTCCTCCGCTCCCGTCCGGTCGCCCTGCTTGCGCAGGGTGAGCCCGAGCCGGTGCAGCGTACGGGCCAGACTCAGTCGGCCTTCCGCGCTGCGGTCCTCCTCGCTGAGCCGGACGGCCCTGCGCAGGTTGCCCACAGCCAAGTCGTACTCACCAAGCCGCCAGTGGGTCCCTGCCAGCGACCGGTAGACCATGGCGCGATCGACCGGGCCCGCGACGGTTTCCGCCGCCTCGGCGGCGTACCGGAGGTTCTGCCGCGCATGATCGAGCAGGCGACGGCGCCACTGGTAGATGACCAGGGCCATCGGAAGCAGCCACACGTACCGCTCGATACGCCGATTGATCGCTAAGCGAATGCCTCGCTGGACGGCGGGGTACTCCTCGTCCAGGAACGCCATCGCCTCCGCGAGGTCCGCGGGGTCGGTGACCCTTACCGCTCCGGGCTCGCCGGTGGGCAGGGTGCGTTCGCGGTCGAGCACCCGGTCGCAGGCGCGGACGTTGTGCAGCTGGTGTTCCAGCACCTGTCGTACGGTCGCCCGCTCGATCTCCGCGTTCTCTCCGTCCGGCACCGGCCGCACGTGCCGAAGGGCGAAGGCCCGCACGAGGTCGTGCAGCCCGTAGCGGTCGCCGTGATGTTCCACCAGGTTCGCCGCCACGAGGTCCACCAGGGCCCGGTCGGTACGCGTCCCTTCGTCCACTGCCCGTCCCAGATCCATCACCGCCTCCCAGGAAGCGCTGGGCCCGGGGTGGACGGCGAGCTGCCACAGCAGCAGTCGGGCTTCCTCATTCAGCACGCGCACGGAGCAGTTGAGTGCTGCGCGGACCGACAGTTCGTGCTCGGGCAGGTCCAGGGTGTCCAGCTTCGCCCGCTCCAGCTCCTTCTCCATCTCCCGCACCAGGGCAGGGAGGGTGTGCAGCGGACGCGCACCGACCTCCAAGAGCCGGGCCACCACCACGAGGGCCAACGGCAACCGACCGCAGAGGCGGACCAGCTTGCTGAAGGGCACGGCGTACTTGGCCCGGTCCCCGGCCGACACTTTCTCCTGGAGTACCTCCAACGCGTCCGCCTCGTGCAGCGGCTCCATCTTACGGAACAGCACCTTTCTCTCGGACTGCAGCCGCAAGAGGTCGTTACGACTGGTGACGATTACGGCGCAGGCACCGTCTCCGGGAAGCAGCGGCAGCACCTGCTGGGCGCTGAGCGCGTCGTCGAGGACGATGAGCACCGACCGGTGGGCCAGCGCCGACCGCAGCGCGTTGCTCTTACTCTCCGTTCCGGTCACCGTGGTGTAGGGCGGCAGCACGGCCAGAAAGCCGTCCAGGATCTCGTCCGGTTCGGCGGGCCGCACGTCTCCGTCGGCGAATCCGTTCAGTTCGCCGCGCAGCACCCCGTCGGGAAACCGCTCCCGCAGCCGACCGGCGAGGTTCTCGGCCACCGTGGTCTTCCCGACGCCCGCCATGCCGCTGATCAGGACCAGCGCCAGATTGCCGGCGTCCTGTTCCTCGCACACGGCCTCGAAGAGGTCGCCGATCAGCTCGTCCTGCCCGATCGGCTTGCGCCTGCCGCCGGGCAACTGGTCGGGAACGGGGGGCAGGAGCGCCCCGCCCGGTCGGCGGCCCTCTCCCCGAACCTGGTCTATGGCGCTCTGCACATCGACGTCCGCTCTTCCGTTGCGCTTCTCCCACTTCTTGATGAGCCGCTCACGTCGGGACTCCGGCAGGTCTGCGTGGGCGAGCAGGTAGAACCGGAAGATCTGGGGCAGTTCCGGCACACGCTCGAACCATTTCTCCGTCTCCTCGCGCAGCCATTTGACCTCCCTGGACCTGTAGGCCGCGTCCAGCCGCGCGTACACGGCGGCCATCAACTCGGCCCGTAGCTCCTCCCGACGCAAGTGGAAGCCGGTCTCGGACAATCCGTGCAGCGGTTCGTCCTCGCCGTCCCACTCCTCCAAGGCCGCGCCGAGCAGCTCGAACTGCGCTTTGCAGGTCAGTCCCTCAGCCTGCTTCACCTTTTCGCGAAAACGGAGCAGGTCGACATCTCCCACCGGCACGCGGAGCGTGCAGTAACCCGACTTGCCGCTATGGGGCACGGACTCCCGGCCCAGCCGCTTCCGCAGGTCGGCGACGACGCGGTCAACCAGATCGCCGACGTCTTCGACGCCCTCCCAGAGGACTTCGGCGATGTCCTTCCTCCTACATCGACAGTCTGGCGAGGTCACCAGGAGCGCGAACAGGGCCGCCACCTTCGACCCTTCGACCACCCTCCTGCCGCCGTTCCCTTCGGCTCGCACCGGGCCCAGCACGTACCCCTCCATCGCCCTCCCTCTCACCGCGCCGCAGTCAGTGATCCAGCCCCTCGCCGGCGCTCCTTCATCTGTGCGCCGCGCTGTGCCACTTCACACGCGCTTGCTTCTTCACGCCCCCGGGGACTCAGTTATCCCTCAGTTTTCGCTCTGCGGCCCCGCTTCACCCCCGGGCACCATGGCACCCAGCCGCTCGCAGAAGCACGAAACGGCGGCTCAGTCATCCATCGACTCATCAGAGAGGAACCACGAACCCGATGAACAGCCGTCAGCGCAACCGCCGGACAGCCCGTCTGCGCCAGTCCCCCGACTGGCCGCCGAGCCGCCGCCGGCGGGCGACCGTCCGGACCGAGGACACCACCCCGGCGACCCCGCCCACCGAGGCGCCCGACACCTCGTCCTGCGAGACCGCCTGAGCGCAACAGTTCGTGGGTGCCCGTTCTGTACGGGCACCCACCAGGCTCGCGAACTTCGTCACCGACGAGCTCACCGCCTGGCTGCCGCGCTTGTTACACGCTCGTGGTCAAAGGCGGCGTTACCTGGTCGAGAAGACCACTACCGCATGCTCACGCATCAAAGTGAGGCTGGTGGGACTCGTCTCCGCTTGAAGGGGATATGAGGCGGTACGTCCTCACCGCAGGACCCACCTCGTCCAGCATCTCGGTATCTCCAGCACCTCCGGACTCAGGTTTCCGCAGTCCGAAGAGAGGATATTTCCTGATGTATCCACTGCACAGCAGTGCGTTCGCCTCAGTGAGGCGGCACTTCGACGATCCCCGGACCAGTGACGCGGTCTTCGTACTCGTCCCCACGGACGCCGACGAGGCTGATCCGGTCCGGCTGACCGCAGCCCAGACGCACGAGGCCTTGTACGGCCCCGGCTCCGACCCGCAGTTCGCCACCGCGGTCTGGAAGGAGGTCATCCGCACGGCGCAGAGCGACATGACTCCACACAGCACGGGGAAACTCCTGGCGATCTGGCTGGCCCTGCCCCGGTTGACCGGGACGGTCCACCGGGTCTGCACGCGCCTGCGGGCCGACCGGTCGGACGTGGAGGCCGAGATGGTCCTGACTCTCCTGGAGAAGCTGACGGATCGGGACGGCGCGAGCTGTCTCACCGACTCCTCCCTGCTGCACGCGGCGCGCGCCAGGGCATGGCATCTCGCCAGGGAGGGGCTGCGGGAGCTTCCCTCCACCCAGATCGAACACATCACCGAGGAGCACGCTCTCACTGCGTCCGGCGAGGAGGCGGACGCTCCGGCGGCGGAGAGCCTGGACGTACGGGTCGACCGTCCGGACGGCCCGGACGGGCTGTGCGCACCGCTGCGTTTCCGGGTGCGCCCGGAGCATCTGCGCCGACAGGGAATCTTCATCGACGCCGACGACAGGTCGCAGGACCGTTCGGTGGGTCACAGCCCCGGGAAGTGGCGACGGCCCGGGCGCCGCGCGGACACCCGGCCGATCCGCCCTGCGGGGAGGCGAGGGTGAGGGACCCGGCAGAGGGCCGCCTCAGTTTCACGGAGATGTTCGACCTGCCCGTCGCAGTGGACCTGCGCACGGCGGCCCGAGCACTCGGAATCGGCTCGACGACCGCGTACCGGCTGATCCGCGAGCACGAGTTCCCCTGCCCTGTCCTCCGCATCGGACATAGGTACAGGATTCCGACCAACGAGCTGATGCGCGCCCTGGGGATCGAGGACCGCCCGCTTTACAGCGTGGACCCGGAAGAGGACACGGACGATCCGAGCGTCGACTTCTGACGGTAACCACCGTGCGGCTCCGTGTCATCGACCACGGAGCCGCACGGCCCTGCCTCCTACTACGGGCCGTTCGCCGCCGACGTGCGCCGCACGGTTCTCCACGGCTGCTCGGCAATCGGAGGGCGAAGGGATGCCCTCCTTCTTCGACGAGCGGTTCGGCGGCCGACAGCCCGCGCGCGTCGGCCAGTTCGTGAACCCGCCGGCGATCACCGACCCGAGCTACGGCGAGCACGGCCGTCAGCCCTGAACCTGCCGGTGAGCCGTCGACGCACGCTTCGGTGCCCGCGTCATGATCGCCGCGCCCGGCCGGGGCGCGGATCTGAACGGCCCGGCGGCCCAGCCCTACACACCGCTCGCCACGACCGCCTTCGAGGGGATGCCCCGAAGGTCCTCGTCGTCGTGGGCACAAAGGACTGACACCCACCCAGTCTTCTCCGACCGGCAGGACTGGGGAAGCGACGCCTACACGGCGTCTCCCGCACCGAAGACCAGGTTGGACAACTTCAACGACGCGGAGCACGGGCTGGGCGGCATCCCGCCTTCGACGCTGCCAAGGCCACCGACGAGAACCCCAACCGCGTCACCGCCGCACGAGCCCTCGTCCAGGCGCACCTGCGCGCCCGAGTTGTGCCCGCAGGAACCGGACTGGTATCGGGCCACCGCGGTCTGCGCATCAGCTCCCACTGCTCCCGGTCCCGCTTCGTGAAGCCGTCGGGCGTGACGTCGTGCCCTGGCGCCTTCAGTTCGAGGAAGCCGGTGATGTGCCCGATGTCTCCACCGCGCAGTCCGGAAGCACCCAGGCCTCGGGCGAGGGATACTCAGGATGAAGGCGAGGACGCAGCTTCCAGCGAGCCCCGGATGTTTCCGCCAGGCTTGTCCCCCCTTCCAAGCTGTGGACGTGGACGGTGGATACCGCAGACACAGCTTGTTGGAGGCGAGAGGACCGGCTCAGCGCGCTCGGGGCGAGGGGCACGGACAGCGCGTCCCGTGACCGCCGGGAAAGCAGGGGCGGGTGTTGGTTGGCAAGAGACCGCCATAGCCAATGTGGACCTTGCCTGCCGTCCAAACGGGAAGGCGCGTGGGACGCCACTCTCGCGCCGAGCGGAACGGCTGCCCCGTCTCGCGAAAACATACGAATCCACCCGCTGAACGAACGGGTCAGTCCCCCGGCGGACTGCCAGGAGCCAGCACCGCTCACGGAACCTCATTCCGTCCTGTACCCACGACGTCGAACGTCAGGAACCGGGGAACCAGGCCGACAGGCGCTTGGCAATAGCCGGTACCTCGATGTCGTCCTGCGCGACGTCCTCGACGAACGGACCGGCCACGGAAACGGGCGGCGGCACGGTACTGGCGCTCACGCCGTTGAACCGCAGGAAGACGCGCATGGCGAGCCAGGCGGTGCGTTTGTTGCCGTCGATCAGCGCGTGATTGCGGGCGACGGAGTGCAGCAGCGCCGCCGCCTTCTCGTGCAGCGTGGGATACAGCTCGGCTCCGAACACGTGGGTCCGGGGCCGTTCAATCGCCGATACGAGAAGACCCATGTCACGCACACTGTGCTCGGTACCGTTGACCGCGCGGGCGATGGCCAGGATCTCGTCGACCTGGAGGTAGCGCACGTCCGTCACTTCAGGTAGTCCAAGATCTCCGCATCGCTGTCCATCAGCTCGGCCAGGACGTCATCGACCTTCAGCTCGGCCCGGTCCTGGGCCTCACGGATGGCCTCGATGGCAAGCTCCTGCTTGCTGCGACCCTCCCGACGAGCCCGCTCGGTGAGCTTCGCGTCAAGGTCGTCGGGGAGCCGGAGTGTCATCGCCATAAAGAGATGATACCTGGCCGGTATCAGAGCACGGAGGCAAGCACGTCCGGCGACCGCCCTACGCCCCGAAATCGCAGGTCAGGATCCCTTGCCCGCCGGTTCGAGAATGGCGACGCACTCCACATGATGCGTCATCGGGAACAGGTCGAACACCCGCAGCATCCGCACCCGGTACCCCCCGTCCCGGAAGTACCCCAGGTCCCGGGCCAGGGCGGCCGGGTCGCAGGCCACGTAGGCGATCCTGCGGGCGCCCAGGGTCGAGAGGTGCTGGACCGTCTTGCGGCCGGCGCCCGCGCGGGGCGGGTCGAGGACGATGAGGTCGACCTCGTCGATGCCGGTGCGGGGCAGGACGGACTCGACCTTGCCCTGCTCGATGCGGACGCGGTCGAAGCCGGCGAGGTTGTGGCGGGCGTCCTCGACGGCGCGCTTGCCGGACTCGATGCCGAGGACCGCTCCCTGGTCCCCGACTCGGTCGGCCAGGGCGCCGGCGAAGAGGCCGACGCCGCAGTAGAGGTCCAGGGCCATGTCGCCCTTGCGGGGCAGCAGGCCTTGCATGACCGCGGTCACCAGGGTGTCGGCGGCCTTCGGGTGGACCTGCCAGAAGCCGCCGGAGCCGACGCGGTAGGTGCGGTCGTCGGCGCGCTCGCGGACGAAGGGGCGGCCGTGGACCCGGTGGACACCGCCATCCTTCTCGCCGACACGCATGACCGACACCGGGCGGTCCAGTTCGACGATGGGGAGGCGGGCGCCGGGGCGCGGGGTCAGGATGACCTGGCGGTCCTGGGAGCCCGTCGCCGCGATCGCCTCGACCGTCGCCATGCCGGGCCAGTCACGGCGCTCGATGCCCAGCTCGCTGACGCCCTCCGCCGCGATCATGCAGTGGTCGATCGGCTCGATCTCGTGGGAACGGTGGCGGCGCAGACCCGCGCGACCGTCCGCGTCCACCGCGTACTGCACGCGGGTGCGCCACGACGGGACCTGGCCCGCGGGGAGCTTGTCGCCCTCGGCCGGCATGACCGTGCCGTCCCAGCCGGCCTCCTCGGGGGTCAGACCCGCCAGGCGCTCAAGCTGCTCGGCGACGACCTCGCCCTTCAGGCGGCGCTGGGCGCCCGGCTTGGCGTGCTGCCAGTCGCAGCCGCCGCAGCGGCCCGGGCCGGCGAAGGGGCAGGGGGCCTCGATGCGGTCCTTGGAGGGGTCCAGGATCTCGACCGCGTCCGCGCGCAGGAAGCGGGCACCCTCCTCTCCCTCCGTCACCCGGGCGACGACCCGCTCGCCGGGCAGCGTGTGCCGGACGAACAGCACCTGGCCCTCGGACGTGCGGGCGATGCAGTGGCCGCCGTGGGCGACGGGGCCGACCTCGACCTCGTACTCCTCGCCGACCAGCGAGACCGACTGCGAGACCGGCTCCGAGACCGCTCGCTGTTCCGCCTGCGACTTCTTCGGTTCTGCCTGCATGGCGGGGTGACTCCAGAGAACGGGGGGAGGACAGGGACAACAGCCGTCCAGTCTACGTGGACGAGGAGGAGTCCTTCGTACGGTCACGGTCACGGTCCTGGTGATGGGCCGGCCCGCGCCGCACCGCACCCGGCGCGCTCCAGTTCTGGCGCTTGCGCGCCCGGCGCCTGGCGGCCTCGGAGGACTCCAGCTGGTACGGGACGGACGTGACCATGACGCCCGGCGTGAACAGCAGCCGGCCCTTGAGGCGCAGGGCGCTCTGGTTGTGCAGCAGGTGCTCGTACCAGTGGCCGACCACGTACTCGGGGATGATCACCGAGACCGCGTCGCGCGGGGACTCCTTGCGCAGGCTCTTGACGTACTCGATGACCGGCCGGGTGATCTCGCGGTACGGCGAGTCCAGGACCTTCAGCGGTACGGCGATGCCGCGGCGCTCCCACTCCTCGCGCAGCGCCTTCGTCTCGACCGGGTCGACGTTGACGCTGAGGGCCTCCAGGCTGTCGGAGCGCATCAGCTTGGCGTAGGCGAGGGCGCGGAGCGTGGGGCGGTGGATCTTGGAGATGAGGACCACCGAGTGGACGCGGGAGGGGCGCACCATGTCGTCGCTCTGGGCCTCCTCGGGGTCCTCGGGGGCCGCGATCTCCTCGGCGACGCGGTCGTAGTGCTTGCGGATGGCCGTCATCGTCGCGAAGAAGATGCACATGCCGAGCAGCGCGACCCAGGCCCCGTGCGTGAACTTGGTCGCCAGGACCACGACCAGGACGAGGCCGGTGAAGAAAGCGCCGAAGGCGTTGATCGCGCGGGAGCGGACCATGCGGCGCCGGGCGGCCTGGTCGCGCTCGGTGGCCAAGTTGCGGTTCCAGTGGCGGACCATGCCGATCTGGCTGAGCGTGAAGGACACGAAGACGCCGACGATGTAGAGCTGGATCAGTCGGGTCGAGTCGGCGCCGTAGACGACGACCAGGAGCATGGCGGCCCCGGCGAGGAGCACGATGCCGTTGGAGAAGGCCAGGCGGTCGCCGCGGGTGTGCAGCTGGCGCGGCAGGTAGCGGTCCTGGGCGAGGATCGAGCCGAGCAGCGGGAAGCCGTTGTACGCGGTGTTGGCGGCGAGGAAGAGGACCAGCGCGGTGGCGGCGGCCAGCACGATGAACAGGAAGCTGCCCTCGCCGAAGACCGCCTCGGCGACCTGCGAGATCACCGGGTGCTGGACGTAGTCCGCGCCGACCGCGACGCCGTTGTGGAAGAGGTCGGTGGCCGGGTTCTCCGACATCCGCACGTCGGTCGCGGCGGCCAGCGCGATGATGCCGCAGAACATGGTGACGGCGAGCAGGCCCATCATCGCGAGGGTGTTCCCCGCGTTCTTGGACTTGGGCTTGCGGAAGGCCGGGACGCCGTTGGAGATCGCCTCGACACCGGTGAGCGCGGCACAGCCGGAGGAGAAGGCGCGCAGGAGGAGGAAGATCAGGGCGAAGCCGGCCAGGCCGCCGTGCTCCGGCTTGATCTCGTAGTCCGCGGTCGGGGCGCGCATGGTGTCGTCCAGGACCAGTCCGCGGAACGCGCCCCACACGATCATGATGAAGACGCCCGCGACGAAGACGTACGTCGGAATCGCGAACAGGGTGCCCGACTCCCTGACCCCGCGCAGGTTCATCAGCGTGAGCAGCAGGATCACGGCGACCGCGCACAGCACCTTGTGCTCGACGACGAAGGGGATCGCCGAGCCCAGGTTCTCGATGCCGGAGGAGATGGAGACCGCGACGGTCAGGACGTAGTCGACCAGCAGGGCGCTGGCGACGGTCAGACCGGCCTTCGGCCCGAGGTTGGTGGTGGCCACCTCGTAGTCGCCGCCGCCGCTCGGGTAGGCGTGCACGTTCTGCCGGTAGGAGGCGACCACGGTGAACATCAGGACCACGACCGCGACCGCGATCCACGGGCTGAAGTGGTAGGCCGACACGCCCGCGATGGACAGGACGAGCAGTACCTCGCCCGGCGCGTACGCCACGGAGGACAGCGGGTCGGACGCGAACACGGGAAGCGCGATGCGCTTCGGCAGGAGCGTTTCGCCCAGCCGGTCGCTGCGCAGTGCGCGCCCGATGAGGATCCGTTTGGGCACGTCGGTCAGTTTGGACACAACAGAGGATCGTAAGCGTTCGAACGCGCGACCACCCAATCGCCACCCCTCTCCGGCCGCCCCGGTCTGCTCTACGGGTGAATTCGCGGGCCGGTGCGGCTGCGGATCGGGCGGACGGCGGGGTTCGCATGGCTATATGACCATCACCGTCCGTCGTCCCCCTGAGGGAGATCCCATGCATCTGTCCGCGGAGCTGGTCGGCGGCGGCGTCACGCTCGTCGGCCTCGCTGTCCTGGCCTTCGCCAGCGTTCGCAGCATCTGCCGCCGGGGGTCGTCGGCGGGGGGCTGAGGCGGGGCCCCGGGCGAGGAGGACAGGCCTCGGACGAGAGGGACCGGTCCTCAGACGAACGGGGAGCCGCGGCCCTCCAGCATCTCGTTGAGCGTGTGCTGGATGGTGTCCTTCACCTCGCCGGCGAGCTTCTCGACCACCAGCGGGTCCTCCGCGGCGTCCTCGGGGAAGCCGTCCGTGTGGATCGGGGCACCGAAGCGGATGGTCCACTTGGTCGGCATCGGGATCAGGCCCAGCGCGCCCAGCAGCGGGAAGGTCGGGGTGATCGGGAAGTACGGCAGCTTCAGCATCCGGGCCAGGGTGGGGGCCGAGCCGATCATCGGGTAGATCTCCTCGGCGCCGACGATCGAGCACGGCACCATGGGGCGCCCCGACCGCAGCGCCACCGCCGCGAAGCCTCCCCGGCCGAAGCGCTGCAGCCGGTAGCGCTCCTCGAAGGGCTTGCCGAGCCCCTTGTAGCCCTCCGGCATCACGCCGACCAGTTCGCCGGAGCCGAGCAGCCGCAGCGCGTTCTCGGGGCAGGCGCGTACGTGGCCGGCCTTGCGGGCGAGGTCACGGACGACGGGGAGGTCGAAGGCAAGGTCGGCGGCGAGCAGCCGGAGCCTGCGGTGCGTGCTGTGGTGGTCGTGCAGCGCCACCTGGAGCATCAGGGCGTCGAGCGGCAGGGTGCCGGAGTGGTTGGCGACCAGGAGTGCGCCCCCCTCGGCCGGCACGTTCTCCAGGCCCTCCAGGTCGACCCGGAAGTACTTCTCGTACAGCAGGCGCAGGGCGGGGAGCAGGTAGTCGTCGGTCAGCTCCGGGTCGAAGCCGAAGTCGTCGACGGCGCCCTCGTCGGAGGTCAGCCGGGCGAACGCCTCGGCGCCGC
This sequence comes from Streptomyces rubrogriseus, assembly GCF_027947575.1. NCBI lineage: Bacteria > Bacillati > Actinomycetota > Actinomycetes > Kitasatosporales > Streptomycetaceae > Streptomyces > Streptomyces rubrogriseus. The sequence goes on from NZ_CP116256.1 coordinate 6,336,966, forward strand.
CGGCCAGCACCTCGCGCAGCACCTCGGCGGTCAGGGACGCCTCGGCCTCTCCGAAGGGAATGTCTCCGGTCATACGTGCCTCGTCTCGGATCTGTGGAGGGGGTCTGTGGTTGCCGCCCGGTACGGCGGCCCCCTCGCCCGGGGAGGCCGCCGTACGCGCGTGACGGGCTGGGTCAGTACACGTAGGGGACGAACTTCGCCGTCCGGGACGCGTACTCGTCGAAGGCCTCGCCGTATCGCTCGGCGAGGTACTTGTCGAGCATGGGGATGTTCAGGAAGACGAACATGCAGACCATGATCAGGGGGATGGCGAAGGCCCACGGGGTGCCCGTGACCAGCGCGAACCCGGAGAAGAGCACGGCGTCACCGAAGTAGTTGATGTGCATCGAGTGCTTGAACAGGCCTTCGGTGTAGAGCTTGCCCTTGTTCTCCGGGCGCTTCTTCCAGAGTTTGCGCTGGTACTCCGACCCCGTGTTCAGGTAGGACCCGAGGAGGTACAGCACGACGCCCAGCCAGGTGAACACGCTCACGCCGGCGTCGTTGGTGCCGCCGAAGTACGCCATCGTGCCGTGGATCACCAGGACCCAGATCCCGATGGTGGCCGACTCCGACCACTCCATCTTGCGCTGGAGCATCACGAAGTTCGTGGCGATGAAGCGCAGCAGGTAGAGCACCGACAGGGTCGCCAGCAGGACCCGGCGCAGGGTCGCCGCCTCGTCGAAGTCGGTGCCGAACCAGTCGGCCACGGTGTCCGCGCCGCCGAACAGGAACCACACGGCGCCGGCCACGGCGACGGTGTTGAAGGCCGTCACCAGGGCCTTGGGGCCGGTCGACGCGTCGTATCCGCCGTACATCTCTCACTCTCGCTCTCTCTTGTCCGTCCCCCGTCTTCGGGTCTACGGGCGCGCGGCGGCATCCTCCTTGGGCTTGGCGCCGCGTCGTCCGCCGGCCGCTCCCCTGCCGTTGCCCGTGGCACGGGCCGGTGTTCCGCCCAGCCCCGCCGCTTCCGGCTCGGGCTCCGCCTCCCGCGCCGGTGACGAGGGCGCGGCGGAGGCGTCCGCGATCAGCTTGGCGCGCATCGAGATGTACTTGGCGTTCATCTCGTCGACGGGGATGAACTTGTTGACGCCACCGGCGCTGATCTTGGGTTCCTGGTGTTCCATGATGCGGACGTCCTGGGGGTCCTGCACCCACTTCTCCATGTAGAGGGACGCCCAGGGCAGCAGACGGCGCAGCGGTTCGAACCTCAGGACGGGCTTGACCTGTTCGTACTCGTACCAGCGCAGGATGTGCTCGGTGTTCTGGTCGTCGATGGGCACCAGCCAGGAGGTGGTCTCGAACTGCTCGGTCTGCACGTGCACCATGCACGGGAAGGTGAACGTGATGACGTAGTGGGTGGTGTTGGTCGGGTCGTCCTCCTGGCAGTGGTCGAAGGAGTAGCGGATGGTCTGACCCTCCGCCTCCGTCTCCACCCGGTGGTTGGTGATCCGGGTGGCGGCCAGGTACCGCTCGCGACCGTCGAGGCCGAACTTGCTCGGGGTGCCGTACAGGAGCAGGTAGTCGATGTAGTTGAACCAGTGGTCCCTGTGCACGTAGGTCACGTGGTAGAACTCGAGCAGGCTCTCGATGTAACGGGTGTAGTGCACCGGGCGGGTCCAGCGCTTGGTGGCGTACAGCTTCCGGTTGTCGGTCACCTCGGCCGGGGCCGCCACCGGCGGCAGGTCGGCCGCCGGGCGCTCGTCGCCCCACCACATCCACACCAGGCCGAACTGCTCCCGGACCGGGTAGGTGGGCACCCGCAGCGAGCCGGGGATGCGGGCCTCGGAGCCCATGGCCGGGATCACCCGGCAGGCACCGTCGGCTCCGTAGCGGAAGCCGTGGTACGGGCATTCGATGGTGTTGCCCTTCATGCGGCCGTCGCCGAGGTTGGCGCCCTTGTGCGGGCAGCGGGCGCCCTGGCAGACGAGGTTGCCGTCGATGTCGCGCCAGAGCACGAGGTCCTGGCCCATCCGGCGCAGGCCGAGCGGTTTGTCGTTGCCCACCTCCTGCGCCTCGACGATGGGATACCACTGGTTGGGGATCATCGGGTCGTCTCCCGTCTGGGTGTGGTCCGCCCCTCGGCGGGGGCGGTCGCGGTCCGGTGTTGCGGCGGTGACCGACTCAGTCGGTGGTGGCTCCGGCGGGGGTGGCTCCGGCGGGGGTCCCGGCGGCTCCGGGCGGGCCCTGCGGGTCGGTGTCCGCGCTCTCGACGACCTCGACCGTGCCCGCGTCGCCGTCCACCACGATCAGGTCGCCGGTGTTGATGCGCTGGGTGGCGTCCTTGGTGTTCACCACCGACGGGACGTGGAACTCGCGGGCCACGATGGAGCTGTGCGAGAGCATCGACCCGATGTCGGTGACGACCCCGCCCGCGATGGCGAACAGCGGCGTCCAGGAGGCGTCGGTGTACCGGGTCACCAGGATCTCCCCGGCCTCGAACTCGTCGGCCTGCCACACCAGGTCCTCGACGATGCGGGCGCGGCCCACGATCCGTCCGGGGCTGGCGGCGAGGCCTTCGAGCCGGGCGCCGTCGGCGGCGGGCCGGACCGAGGCGGTGATGTCGTGCACGCCGACGAAGGTCAACGGGGGCTCCGGGAGCCGCTTGTTGTGCTCGTGCAGCCGGCGGGCCGCGTCGATGCGGGCCCGGTCGAAGACGTGCACGGCGGCCTCGTCGCCGGCGAGGTAGCGGCGCACGTCCTCGAAGTCCAGGTGGGCGATCTCGTCCGCGGAGTGCAGGACGCCGTCGGCGACCAGGCGCCGGCCGACCTCGTAGACCACGTTCCGCACCAGCCAGATGGACGTGATCATGGACATCCGGGTGGTCTCCCGCAGTTCGCTGCACAGGGCGTACAGGGAGATGACGGTGTCCAGGACCTGGCGCTTGGGCATCGGCAGCCGGCCCAGCACCTCGCGGGAGTCGTCGGACCAGCCGCTGCTGCGGCGGAGGATGTCGTCGATGGAGAAGCCGTCGGCGACATAGCGCCGGATCATCTGGAAGATGTAGGAGGGGTCGTCGATCCACCTCGGGTGGGTGATCTCCATCTCCTGGTGGCCGCGGGTGCCGTTGGCCCGCAGGAACGGCTCCATGTGCCGGTCCCAGAAGCGCTGTCCTGCGGGGTCCTCGCGCAGCAGCCGGGCGATGTCCTCCAGCGGTTCGTCCTTGATGATCCGCAGGACGGCCGGGTCGTTCTTGGCGGCCTGGGCGACCGACCAGACCTCCTTGGCCGACTCGACGGTGCGCAGGCTGGACATGTCGGTCTTGACGCGGTTCTGCAGGCCCACCCCGTCGCTGCCGAGCCAGCGGGCGCACAGCTCGGTGAGCAGGCCGTAGAAGGCGAACGCGTTGATGTAGTACGGCATGTAGCCGATGTGCATGTCGTGGAACCAGGCGAGGTCGCGGTGGAGTTCGCCGTGCAGTTCGCGCCTGCTCATCCGGGTCAGGTCGAGGCCGCGGGCCCGGTCGAACTCGTAGAGCCGGGCGTCGACCATCTGCTGGGAGCGGGACTTCATCTGCGTCATCTCACGGGCCGTGTGCTGCAGCCAGTGGACGGTGGAGAGCAGGTCCTCCATGCCGCCGGGGAAGGTGCCGAACGGGTTCTCGTAGTCGGCGAGGTCGACCTCCTCGCTGACGAAGCGGCTGGTGAAGTGGCGCTGGTCGCGGGTGGGCAGGCACTGGGCCAGCAGGTAGGAGCTGTAGGAGATGTTGAGGTAGACGTGGCCCTGGTAGAAGCCCATGTGCAGGTCGGCCTCGCCGGTGTCGCGCACGCCGAGGGCGCCCGCGCAGTCGGTGTGGACGTTGCGCTGGTAGTAGCGGGCGAAGCTGAGGCCGAGCGGGGTCATCAGGCCGACGAAGATCTCCCCGATGTCCATGCGCGACCACAGGGTGCCGTTCAGGATCGGCTCCGGCTGCGGGGCGACGTAGGGGCTGAGCGCGCCGGACGGGGCCGCGGGGGCGGCGGGCCGGGTGGTGATCGGCCGGGTCTGGAACAGGTGGAAGACGCCGTCGCGCACGCCCCACTCGATGTCCTGCTCGCTGCCGTACAGGTCGCGGATGCGGACGGCCAGGGCGCCGAGTTCGCGCAGTTGGTCGTGGGTGAGGCAGGGGACGCTGCGGGCCGCCGCGTCGACCTTCGTCATGCCGATGCGGCCGGGCTCCAGCGGCGCGCACTTGGTGACCTTGTAGCGGACCCGTTCCTCGACGACCTCCAGCTTCTCGTCGTCGACGACGAAGAAGTCGCTGGAGACCTGCCCGGAGACCAGCCCTTCGCCCAGGCCCTGGCAGGCCTCCACGACGAGGCGGTGCGGGCGGGGGTTGACCGGGTCGACGGTGAACATCACGCCGCTGACGTCGGTGTGGATCATCTCCTGGACGACCACGGCGAGCGAGTCGGGGGCGTCCGTGTCCCGGTACACCGTGGCGCGGTCGGACCACAGCGAGGCCCAGCACCGCAGCACCGCGTCCAGTACGTCCTCGTCGCCGCTGACGTCGAGGACCGTGTCGTGCTGGCCGGCGAAGGACTGTGCGGCGGAGTCCTCCCGCAGTCCGGAGGAGCGCACCGCCACGCGGGGGCGGCCCATGCTGCCGTAGGCGTCGAGGACGGCGTCCGCGATCGCGGCGGGCATCCGGGTCCCCAGGATGCGCTCGCGCATGGTGCGGGGGTCGGCGCCCGCCGCCCCGGCGGCGATCCCGGTCTCCCGCAGGTAGGCGTCGAAGAGGGCGGTGGTCAGGCAGAAGGCGGGCGGGACGGGCAGCCCGGCCGCGGAGAGCTCGGCGAGGCGGGTGCCCTTGCCGCCCAGTTCCCCCCGGTGGCCTCCGGCCGGGCCGCCCGCGCCCAGGGTGACGACACAGGCGGCGTGTCCGGCCGGGCCGGCGACCGGGCCTGCGGGGCGTTCGCCTGCTCCGGCGGCGGTCGTCGTGTCGCTGACGTGCGTGTCCATGGCGGGTGTGTCTCCTCGGCGGTCAGGCGTGCGCGACGCGCTTGCTGGTGCCCGTGAAGGCGTGGAACTGCTCGCCCGGGACGATCCGGGTGGCCTCGACGTCGTCGAACCCCGCCTGGCGGAGCTGGTCCGCCAGTGCGTCGGCCTGCGGCAGCGGGCCGCCGAAGTCGGCGTAGGTGAACCAGAGGTTGAGCGCCTCGAGGCCGACGTTGCCGCCCTTGCAGGAGGTGGTGAGCAGGAGCCTGCCGCCGGGTGCCAGCAGGTCGTGGGCGCGGCGCAGGGCGTCGACCCGCTCGGCCTCGGGGAAGTAGTAGATGTTGTTGTGCAGGGTGACCAGGTCGAACTGGGGCTGCGCGTCGAGGGTGCGCAGGTCGGCCTGCCGGGTCTCGACCCGGTCGGTCAGCCCCCACTCGGCCATGTTCGCCGCGGCGCTGTCGGCCACGTCCTGCTGGAGGTCGACGGCGAGCGCCGACAGGCGGGGATTGAGCTCGGCGGCGTAGCGGACGTAGGTGCCGCTGCCGCAGCCGACCTCCAGGAGCCGTACGGGCGCGTTCCGGTCCAGGGTGCGGGCGATGGCCTCCTCGACCAGCGGCTGGATCACCCGGGTGGACCGTGCGATGACCAGGCCGTCCTGGTCGTCGAGGGAGAAGCGGCGGCCCTCGCGCAGCATGCGGGGGCCGTTCAGCAGTGCGGGCACGTGGAAGCGCAGGACCTCTTCCAGCGCGGCGGCGATCGCGTCGTTGCCGGGCTGGGCGAGGGCCTTGGCGGGCAGGCTGCGCAGCTTGTAGCAGCCCTCGCGCTTGCCCAGGTCGCCGAGGCGGATGCCCATGTCCAGCCACTCCTTGAGACGCGGCAGGTCCTCGTCGTCGATGTCGAGCCGTTCCGCCAGCGACTCCAGGTCGCAGGGGCGTACGGCGAGGGCGGCGAGCACGCCCGAACTCGCCGCCGAGGCCAGGAAGGCGGCCCGGTACACCGGCTCGACGAAGCCCTTGGACAGGGCCAGGAGCAGCGGCATGTGCGGGTTGCCGAGCACCTTGGTCACGGTGCGCAGGTCGGTCAGCGGCGCCTCGACGCGGCTGCCGACGCTCTTGGCCAGGCTCAGAATGTCCATGTTGCTTCCCTAGTTGCCTTCCTGTGCGGGGTGGTGCCGAGGGCGTCGAGTTCGGTGCCCAGGTGGGCGAGCAGCCGGTCGCGGGACGGGCCGCCGTTCAGGAAGAAGTGGTTGCCCGGCAGGTGGCGCCGCAGGAACGAGCCGGTGGTGTGGGGCCGCCAGGCCTCGACCATCTCCGGGGTGGCGATGGGGTCGGCGGCGGCGGAGAACGCGGTCGTCGGGCAGTCCAGCGGCGGCCGGGGGTGCCAGTCGTAGCGCTCGCAGGCGCGCAGGTCGGCGCGGAGCACCGGGAGCCTGCGGTCGAAGTAGGCGGCGCCCAGGGTGTCCGCGTCGTCGAGGCCGCCCAGGTCCCGGACGACCTCGCGCAGGGCGGTGTCGGACAGGGTGTGGTCGGCGCGGTCGCCGTACAGGTGCGGGGCCCGGCTGCCGGAGACGAACAGGTGCCGGGGCCGCGGCGCCCCGCGCCGGCGCAGCACGCAGGCCACCTCGTAGGCGAGCAGGGCGCCCATGCTGTGCCCGAACAGCGCGTAGTCGTGGGTGAGCCGGTACTCGTCCAGGGCGTCCGCGACCGCTTCGGCGAGGGGTTCCATGGTGTCGTACGGCCGCTCGCGCAGGCGCAGTCCGCGGCCGGGCAGTTGTACGGGTATGACGGCGACCTCGTCGCCCAGCCGCTCCTGCCAGCCGCGGAACGCGGAGACCGTCCCCCCGGCGTAGGGGAAGCAGACCAGGCGCAGCGGGGCGGCCGCCGGGTCGGGCGGCTCGGCGGCCGGTGCCGCGACGGGGCGGGGGAACCAGGCGGAACGCTCGGAGAGCAGGTCAGCGGGCGACATGGGCGCGTCCCTCGGGCGAGTCGAGCCAGGCGACGGTGCGCCGCATGCCCTCCTGGAAGTCGACCTCGCCCTTGAAACCCAGCTCCTCCTGGGCGCGCCCGATCGGGTAGGACTGGTCGCGGTCGAAGAGGTGGACGGCGTGCCGGGTCAGGACGGGCCGGGAGTCGATGCGCAGGGCGCCCCACAGCTTCTCGGAGACGGTGGCGACGGCGGTGGCGACGGGCGTGGGCAGGCTCAGCCAGGGGGCCTTCACGCCCAGCCCCTCGGCGAGCGCCTCGACGTACTCGCGCCAGGTGGTGTCGTGCGGGTCGCGCAGGTTGTAGGCGCGGCCCGCGGTGTGCTCGCCGGTCGCGGCGGCGATGATGCCGTCCACGGCGTTGGAGACGTAGAGCAGCCCGGCCGGCACCCGACCGCCGCGGATGTAGACCATCTGCTTGCCCAGCAGCAGGTTCGCGATCTCGATCACGAAGTCCTTGCTGCCGGGGCCGTAGACGGAGACGGGACGGACCACCGTGACCGGCTGGCCGGTGCGTTCGGCGGCGGCCCACACGGCGGCCTCGCCGAGCATCTTGCTGCGGTTGTAGGGCAGGCCGATGTCGCGCGGGGCGGTTGTCTCGTCGCAGGGCCGCTCGGGGTAGCCGTAGACGTCGGTGGTGCTGAGGTGGACCAGGCGCTCGACCGTCCCGGCCTCGTGGGCCGCCTCGACGAGGTTCCTGGCGCCGTCCACGTTGACCGCGCGGAACCGGTCCCAGGGGCCCCAGTCGGCCGAGAGTCCGGCGCAGTTGTAGACGTGGCGGATTCCCGTGGTGGCCCGGCGCAGGCTGTCGGTGTCACCGAGGTCGCCGACGGTGATCTGGGCGGCGGCCCCGGCGAAGGCCGCGCGGTCGCTCGTGGAGCGCGCCAGGACGCGGACGCGGTGCCCGCGCTCGGCCAGGCGGTGCACCAGGTGACCGCCGATGAAGCCACTGGCGCCGGTGACCAGGATGTCGGGGGCGGCGGCGGACGGGCTGTCTTGGCTGAGTGAGGACATGGATCACACCAGGAGGTCGAGGGAGTGTTCGAGGTCTGCTTCGCTGTGGTCCGCGTTGATGAAGAAGCGGAGCCGGCACTGGTCGCGCGGGACGGCGGGGTAGCCGATCGGCATGACGTTGACGCCGCGCTCCAGCAGCGAGTTGGAGAGCGCCATCGTCTTCTCCCAGTCGCCGGTGATCACGGGGATCACCGCGGAGAGGCGGGAGACGCCGACGTCGAGGCCGCGGGCGCGGGCGCCGGTGCGGAAGAACTCGGCCAGCTCCTGCACCCGTGCGACCCGCTCGGGCTCGTCCTGGACGACGCGCAGCGCCTCCAGCGCGGCGGCGGCGTTCGCCGGGGAGATGCCGGTGGAGAAGATGTGCAGCGGCGCGGTGAACTTGAGGTACTCGATGATCGGGCGGCGGGCGGCGATGTACCCGCCGAGGCTGCCCAGCGCCTTGCTGAGGGTGCCCATCCACAGGTCGACGTCGGCCGGGTCGGTGCCGTAGTGCTCGCCCACGCCGCGGCCGGTACGGCCCAGGACGCCGATGGAGTGGGCCTCGTCGATCATCAGCATGGCACCGTGGCGCTTCTTGACCTCGATGAAGCGCGGCAGGTCGGGGATGTCGCCGTCCTGGCTGTAGGCGCCCTCGATGACGACGAGCGCCCTGCGGTGCGAGGCCCGTGCTCCGGTCAGGATGCGGTCGAGGGCGGCCCAGTCGTTGTGCGGGAAGGACCGGCGCCGGGCGCCCGAGAGGATGCAGCCGCGCACGGTGCTGTCGTGGATCCAGGCGTCGTGCACCACCAGGTCCTCCGGGCCGAACAGGTGGCCGACGGTGGCGACGTTGGTGGCGTGGCCGCCGGCGAACACGATGGCCGCCTCGGCACCGATGAACCGGGCGATCTCCGCTTCGAGTTCGTGGTGCAGCGGGGTCTCGCCGAACAGCAGCGGGGTGGCGGAGGCGGAGGTGCCGTAGCGGTCCACGGCGTCCTTGGCCGCCTGGCGCACGCGGGGGTGGTGGGAGAGCGCCAGGTAGTTGAAGGCCGCGAAGTTGACGACCTTGGTGCCGTCGACCGTGGCGAGCGCGGAGTTGAAGCCCTCGTGCGTACGGCCGTAGGGATTCGAACCGCTGGTCCGGGTCTGGCGGAGCCTGCCCTGGAGTTCCGCGTACTCCGCCCAGTCCTCGAAGGCGCGCTCCTGGCGTACGGGGGCGGCCGGCGCCGGAACCGGGTCCGAAACGGGAGCGGGGGCGGGGGCTGCGGCGGGGGCCGCCTGCACCGGGGAGGGGGCTGCCGGGGGCGGGAAGGCCTGCGCCGGGTACGGCTGGGGGACGTAGTAGGCGTACCCGGGGGCACCGTGCGGCGGGTAGCCGTACGGGTACGGGTACGGCACTCCGGGCTGCGGGACCGGGGCGGCGACGGCGTAGCCGTGGGGTGGGGCCGGGAAGGCTCCGTACGGGCCGTACTGCGGGGCCGGGACGGGCGGCGGCGCCGGTACGGCCGCGGGGTGGACCGGCGGCGCGCCCGGGCCGGTGCCGACGGTGCCGGCGGGGGCGGGGTGCGCTGTGTGGGCGCCGCCGTCGCGGTCGTCGCCGGCGGCGAGCCGGCCGATGATGTCCTGCACCGTGGGGTCCTCCGGCAGGTCCTGGAGCGTGTGCATCCGTTGGGGGAAGCGGTCGGTGAGACGGCGCTGGAGGTCGGTCCGCATCAGGGAGTCGAATCCCAGCTCGAGACCGAGCCGGGCGTGCACCGGCAGGTCGGCCACGGGGAATCCGCAGACGCGGGCGACGGTGTCGAGCACGGTGCGGGAGACCTCGCCCGCGGGGCCCGTCGGGGCGGTGCCCGGCACCGTGGGCTGGGACGGCATGGGATCGCCTTCCTGATCGGGAGTGGGGGCCTGGAACCGGTAGGTCCGGCGTTCGAAGGGCGTGTGCGGCAACGGGACCCGGGCGGGCGGGTGTTCGCCGTCCAGCGCGGACCAGTCGACGCTTCCGCCCGCGCACTGGTAGCCGCCCAGCGACCGCAGCAGGGTGCGGCGGCCGGGGGCGCCGCGGCGCAGCGAGGGCAGCCACAGTGTGGGGCGTCCGTCGTGCTCGGGGCGGTCGGCGACGGCGGACCGGCCGAGGTTCAGCAGGGTGGGGTGCGGGCCGATCTCGACGAACGCGTCGCAGCCCGGCCCGCCTTCGGCGTCCCGGTCGCGCAGGCGGGCGAAGCCGTCGGCGAAGCGCACGGTGCCGAGCAGGTGGCGGACCCAGTACTCGGCGTCCACCCGGGTCACGGGTTGGCCGGTGGCGTCGGAGATCCACGGGATGGCCGGGGGGTGGAACTCGACGGCGCGCGCGGCCTCCAGCAGCGGCTCGGCGGCGCCCGCCATCAGCGGTGAGTGGAAGGCGTGCGAGACGGCGAGCGGCCGGACGGTGACCCCCTTGCGTTCCAGGTCGCCGCGGAGCGCCGCGATCCGGTCGACCGCGCCGGAGAACACCAGGTTGCGGGGCGCGTTGACGGCGGCGAGGGCCACCCGGTCGTGGCCGGCCGCGATCTCGCGCACTGTCTCCGGATCGCCGACGCAGGCGATCATCGCGCCCTCGCCGGGCTGTTCGTCCATGGCACGCCCGCGGACGACCGCCAGCGTGAGGGCGTCCTCCAGGGAGAGGACACCGGCGACGCACGCGGCGGCGAGGGCGCCGACGCTGTGCCCGAGCACGGCCGCCGGGCGTACTCCGCAGCTCGTCCACAGGTCGGCGAGGGCGACTTCGAGGGCGACCAGGGCGGGCTGGCAGTACCGGGTGCGGGCCAGGTCCTCGGCGCGGTCCGGGTCGAAGAGCAGGTCGAGCAGCGGGATCTCCCCCGGGCCGCGCAGCACCGCGTCGGCGCGCCGCAGGGTGCGGGCGAAGACGGGGTGGGCGTCGTACAGGTCGCGGCCCATGCCCGGGTACTGGGTTCCCTGGCCGCCGAAGAGGAAGGCGACGGAGGGCGCGGTGCCGTCCGCGGGGCCGCCGCGGGCCACGTCGACGGCGGGCTCCCGGCGGATCAGCGCCTCCAGTGCGGCGTCCAGTTCGTCCCGGGTCGCGGCGGTGAGGACCGCCCGGTGGGACAACTGGGAACGGCCTGCGTTGGCGGAGTGGCACAGGGCGGCGAGCGGCACGCCGGGGTGGGCCGCGAGGTGGGTGCGGTAGCGGCCGGCCAGGGTGGCCAGGGCGGTCTCGGTGTGCGCGGACAGGGACAGGGCGTGCACCGTGCCGTCGGGGGCACCGGACCCGGCGGCGGGCGCCGGGGGTTCGGGCGCGGACTCGACGATCACATGGGCGTTGGTGCCGCCGAAACCGAACGAGCTGACGCCCGCGCGCAGGGTGCCCTCGGCGGGCAGGGTCCGGCGGGTGGTGGGCACCGTCAGGCCCGAACCCGTCCAGTCCAGGTGGCGGTTGGGGGTGGTCAGGTGCAGCAGCGGCGGTACCTCCCGCTGCCGCACCACGAGCACGGCCTTGATCAGCCCGGCGATGCCGGCGGCCGCCTCCAGGTGGCCGATGCCGGTCTTCACCGAGCCGACCGGGCAGGGGGCGTCGGCCGGGCGGCCGCGGCCGTAGACGCCGGCCAGGGCCTCCCACTCGACGGGGTCGCCGAGGGCGGTGCCGGTGCCGTGCGCCTCGACGTAGTCGATCTGTCCGGGCTCCACTCCGGCCCGCTCGAGTGCCCCGGTCATCACGGCACGCTGGGCCGTGCCGCGGGGGGCGGTCAGGCCGTTGGCCCGGCCGCCGTGACCGAGCGCGGAGCCGGTGAGCACGGCGTGCACGCGGTCCCCGTCGGCCAGTGCGGCGGACAGCGGCTTGAGGCACACCAGGCCCGCGCCCTCGCCGCGGACGTAGCCGTCGGCGCCGTCGTCGAAGGTGCGGCAGCGTCCGCCGGGGCCGAGCATGCCGCCCCGGTCCAGGGCCTGCGAGAGCCCCGGTGTCAGCATCAGGTTGACGCCGCCCGCGAGGGCGACCGAGCACTCGCCGTCCCGCAGGCTGCGCAGCGCGGTGTGCACGGCGGTGAGCGAGGAGGAGCAGGCGGTGTCGAGGGCGAGGCTGGGCCCGGTCAGGTCGAAGAAGTACGAGAGCCGGCCGGCCGCCACGGACTGGGCGTTGCCGGTGGCGGAGTACATGTCGACGACGTCGGGATGGGGCATCTGGAGATCGGCGTAGTCGTGCCCGCTGATGCCGACGAAGACACCGGTGTCCGTGCCGGCCAGGGAGGAGGGCGCGATGCCCGCGTCCTCGAAGGTCTGCCAGGCGACCTCCAGGAGCAGCCGCTGCTGGGGGTCCATGCGTTCGGTCTCGCGGGCGGAGATGCCGAAGAAGCGGGCGTCGAAGTCGTACACGTGTTCCAGGAAGCCGCCCGGCCGGCCGCCGGAGTCGCCGTGGCGGTCGGCGGGTGCCTCGCCCACGGCGTCGCGGCCGTCGCGCAGCAGCCGCCAGTAGCTGTCGGGGTCGGGTGCGCCGGGGAACCGGCAGCCGATGCCGATCACGGCGACGGGTTCGTCGGCGCGCCCGCGGGCGGGCTCGGGGGCGGGACGCCGCGGGCGCGGACGCGGGCGGCCGTCGGCGCCGGGTCCGGTGACGTGGGCCGCGAGGGACTCGACCGTCGGGTGGTCGTAGAGGGTGGCCGGGGTCACGGGGGTGCCGAGCCAGTCGCCGAACGGGGCGGTGAGGGCCACGGCCTGCTTGGAGTCCAGGCCCAGTGAGGTGAAGGGCGCCGTCGTGTCGATCACCGAGGGGCGCAGGCCCAGCCGGGCTGCGACGGCCCGCCGCAGCCAGTCCACGGCCTGGGTCCGGGTTCGCTCCGGCGCGGCCGCGGGTGCGGGCGCGGCGTCGGCGAGCGCGGCGCGGCACAGCCCGGTGAGGGACGATGCGCCGTCCGGCTCGGGGCCGGACAGGAGTTCACCGACGTCGAGGGCGACGCCGAGGCGCTCGGACAGCATCCGTACGGCGGTCAGCAGCCGCGGGTAGCGCGAGGTGCCGTCGGGCGCGTCCGTCGCGGCGCGGTCGAGGGCGTCGGCGACGAGGGCGGCCGTACGCTCCGGGGAGGCGGAGGCGGAGGCGGAGGCGTGCGGGGCGGGGGCGTCCGGCAGGGCACCGTCCTGGACGACGCTCGCGGCCACCACGGGCAGTTCCAGGTCGAGCAGGCGCTGCCGGCAGGCGCCACGCTGGATCTTGCCGCTGGTGGTGCGCGGCACCGAGGAGCGTTTGAGCAGCACGACGGTGTGCGGTGTCACCTGGTGCTCGTCGGCGATGGCGGTGCGCAGCCGGGCGAGCAGGGCGTGCGGGTCCCCGGCGCCGGGGCCGCCGATCTCGTAGGCGAGTGCGAGTTGTTCGCCGTCGGCGGTGGGGACGGCGAACGCGGCGCCGTACCCGGCGCGCAGTCCCGCGCCGACCCGTTCGGCCGTCTGCTCCACGTCCTGGGGGTGGATGTTGCGGCCCTGGACGATGATCACGTCCTTGGTCCTGCCGACCACGTAGAGCTGGCCGTCGTGGTGGAACCCGACGTCGCCGGTGCGCAGCCAGGCGTTGCCCGGTTCGCCGTCGATCGCGGTGCCGAAGACCTCGGCGGCGGCCTCGGGGCGTCCCCAGTAGCCGCGGGCGACGCCGGGTCCACCGACCCGGATCTCGGCGACGGTGCCGTCGGGGACCCGGCGGCCGGTGGCGGCGTCGACCACCGCGACCTCGACGTCGGCGACGGGTGCTCCGCAGCCGACGACGCGGGTGGTGCGGACGCTGCCGGGGTCCGCGGGGCGCGCGGTGCCCGCCTCCAGGGCCGCCGCGTCGAAGGCCTCCACCACCGGCGGGTCGGCCGGCCGCACGCCGGTCACCATGAGGGTCGCCTCGGCGAGGCCGTAGCAGGGCAGCAGCGCGGTGCGGTCGAAGCCGGCCGGGGCGAAGTACTCGGCGAACCGGTCGAGGGTGTCGGGGCGGATCGGCTCGGCACCGTTCAGCGCCAGCCGCCAGCGGCTCAGGTCCAGGCCGGCCCGCTGCCCGGGGGTGATCCGGCGCAGGCACTGCTCGAAACCGAAGTTGGGTGCCACGCTGGTGGAGGCGCCGGTGCGGGAGAGAGTCTCCAGCCACAGCAGCGGGCGCTGCACGAAGGTCATCGGCGCCATGAGGTGCGCGGGGAAACCGCCGTACACCGGGGTGAGGATGCCGCCGATGAGACCCATGTCGTGGTACGGCGGCAGCCAGGAGACCATGCCGGAGTCCGCGTCGTGCCCGAGCCTGAGGTGGATGGAGCGCAGGTTGCGCACCAGGTTGCCGTGTTCGACCATCACGCCCTTGGGCGCGGCGGTGGAACCCGAGGTGTACTGGAGGAAGGCCAGCGACCGCGCCGTGGCTCCGGGGTCCTCCCGGGCGGCGGTGGACTCGCCGGTGTAGAGGTCCTCGGTCACCAGCCAGCGCACGCCGTCGAGTTCGGTGCCGACCCGACCGGTGCCGCCGGCGGCGACGGCCTCGCGGACCCGGCGGGTGGTGAGGGCGTGGGTGGCGCCGCAGTCCCGGGCGATGGCCGCGAGCCGGGGCACCGTCTGGCCGAACCGGGCGTTGTCCGGCGGGTAGGCCGGGACGGCCACGGCACCGGCGTACAGGCAGCCGAAGAACGCGGCGAGGTAGTCGAGGCCCGGCGGGTGCAGCAGAAGCACCGGGCCCTGCCCCGCCCCGGCGTGCCGCAGGTGGGCGGCCACCTCGCGGGCGTGCAGGTCGAGTTCGCGGTAGGTCCAGGCGACGGACGTGCCGTCGGTGTCGGTGAGGAAGCGGTGGGCGAGGGCGTCGGGGGTGTGTTCCGCCCGGTGCCGCAGCAGGGCCGTGACCGTCTCCGGTTCGGGTCCCTGCCAGTGCTCGTGCAGCGGGTCCGTCGGCCCCTGGCTCACGTTCTTCTCCCTGCGGTTCCGGGCCATCTACCGGGCCGTTCCGAGCGGCGCCGCCGGGCGGGGCGGGGTGTCGAGACCGAGGCGGCGGTAGTCGGTCTTGCCGTTGGGGTTGAGCGGCATTCGGTCCAGCCGGACGGCGCCGTGCGGCACCATGTAGGTCGGCAGGTGCCGTGCGCAGTGCTGCTTGAGCTCCACCAGGCCGATCCGGTCGGCGCCCTCGCACAGGGTGTAGTAGAGCCGCAGCCGTGCCTTGGGTCCCGAGCCGTCGAGCAGGACGGCGGCTTCGGCGATGCGGGGGTGGCGCAGCGCGGCGGCCTCGATCTCGCCCAGCTCGACCCGGTAGCCGGAGAGCTTCACCATGCGGTCCTTGCGCCCTCGGTAGACCAGCCGGCCGTCCTCCTCGTAGCTGACCAGGTCGCCGGTGGGGTGCACGCCCCGGCAGTGGGCGGTGGAGACCGGCTCCTCGGCGCGCCGCCAGTAGCCGGGGGTCACGCACACGCCGGAGACGTGGAGTTCGCCGATCGCGCCGGGCTCCCGGACGGTGCGTCCGGCGTCGTCCACGACGGTGGTCCCGGCGCCGGTGATGGGGAGTCCGATCGGCACGGGGGTGGCCCGGTGCAGGTCCTCGGGGCGTACCCGGTGGTAGGTGCAGACGTTGGTCTCGGTGGGGCCGTAGAGGTTGTAGAGCGGGGTGCCGGGCGGGAGCAGTTCATCGAGCGCGCGCAGCTGCGGGACGGGGAAGACCTCGCCGGCGAACAGGACGTAGCGCAGGCTCGCGGCGTGCTCGGGGGTGAGCGCCGCGGAGCTGGTCAGCAGGTGCAGGACCGAGGGGACGGAGTACCAGACGGTGATCCGGTGCCGGCGGATGCCCTCGGCCAGCGCGGTCACGTCCTTGGTCGCGGCGTCGGGGACGATCCACACCGCGGCCCCGCAGGACAGCGCGGTGAAGAGGTCGAAGGTGCTCAGGTCGAAGTTGAAGGAGGCGTGGCCCGCGAACACGTCGTCGGGGCCGACGTCCAGCTCGTCGCGGGCCCAGGCCACGAAGTTGGCCAGTGCGCCGTGCGAGATCTGCACCCCCTTGGGCGTGCCGGTGGAACCCGAGGTGTAGAGGATGGCGGCGAGGTCGCCGGGGGTGAGGGAGGGAAGCAGGGTGACCCGCCCGGCGCAGCCCTGCTCCCAGCTCTCCCAGGGGGCGACCGGGGTGCCGCCCACCGTGTCGGGCAGTGCGTCGCCGAGGGCCACGACCGTGGTGACGGACGCCGGCAGGTCGTCGTCCCCGAGCAGGGCGGCGTGGTGCGCGTCGGTGAACAGGACCACGGGTTCGGCGTCCGCCAGGATGGTCCGCACCCTGCTCACCGGCTGGCCGCCGTCCAGGGGGACGTAGGCGCACCCGGCCTCCAGGGCGGCGACGATCGCCTCGGCGTAGCGCGGCTGCTTGTCCATCCAGACGGCGATCCGGTCGCCGGTGCGTGTCCCCAGGCTGAGCAGGCGGGCGGCCACCGCCTCGACCCGGGCGGTGAACTCCCCGTACGTCAGGGGGTCGGAGCCGACGAAGGCGGGCCGGGCCGCGTGCTGCGCGGACGTGTCCTGTGGCAGGCGTATCACGGAGGGAGTGGCGGCGCTCATGGTGTACAGGCCCTTCTCCTTGACGTGCGTGGGTTGCTCGGGTCCGGCCGGGCAGGGAGGGGGCCTGCCCGGCCGGGGTGTGCGGGCGGAAACGGTGCGGGGGGGAGGGCGGTTAGGGCGTGCCCGGCAGTACGCCGGTCTCGCGGGCGGCATCGACGAAGATCTCCGCGGCCAGCTCCAGGTCCTGCGGCGTGTGTTCGCAGGTGACGCTGACCCGCAGCCGGGCGTCGCCGAGGGGCACGCCGGGGTAGACCACGGTCTGGCAGAACAGGCCGCGGGCGCGCACCGCCCGGCCCAGCTCCATCGCCCGGCGTTCGTCGCCGATGACGATGGGCAGGATGGCGCTCTCGGAGTGCTCCAGGTCGAACCCGGCGTCCAGGAGCCGGTCCCGCAGCGTGCCGATGTTGGTCCACAGCCGCTTGAGGCGTTCCGGCTCGGACTCGATGACGTCGATGGAGGCGATCAGTCCGGCGGCGACCCCGGCGGGGATGTTCGCGGCGAAGACGTAGGAGTTGGAGTAGTAGCGCAGGTACTCGACGACCTCCTCCTCGCCGACCACGAACCCGCCCATGCCGGCCAGGGTCTTGCTCATGGTGCCCAGCTCGAGGTCGACCTCGCCCTTGAGCCCGAAGTGCTCGGCGGTGCCGGAGCCGCGTACGCCGAGGACGCCGGTGGCGTGGGCGTCGTCGATCATCACGCGGGCGTCGTACTCCTTGGCCAGCCGGACGATCTCGGGCAGGTCGCACACGTCGCCGTGCATGCTGAAGACGCCGTCCGCGACGATGAGCCTGCCGCCGGTGCCCTCCGCCGCGCTGCGGCTGAGGATCCGCTCCAGGTCGGCCATGTCGTTGTGCCGGTAGATCTTGCGCACGGCGCCGGAGAGCCGTGCCCCGTCGACGATGCTCATGTGGTTGAGGCGGTCGACGACGAGGGTGTCGTAGCTCTTGACCAGTGCCGAGATGGCACCGAGGTTCGCGGAGTAGCCGCCGGGATAGACGATGCAGGCGGGCCGCTGCTTGAAGGCCGCCAGGCGGCGCTCCAGTTCCTTGTGCAGCATGTTGGTGCCGCCGATGAAGCGGGAGCCGGTGTGGGTGGCACCGTAGGTGCGGGTGGCGTCGACGACGGCCTCGATCACGCTGGGGTGGTTGGCGAGGCCGAGGTAGTTGTTCGAGGCGAACATGAGGAACTCGCGCTTGCGGCCCTCCAGTTCGTCGAAGATGACGGCGCGGCTCCCGCACCGGGAGTGCAGCGGCATGCCGTACCAGTACAGGCGGTCCTTCTCGCGGGAGCGCAGATAGCCGGCGAAGCTGCGGGTCTTGGCGAACAGGTCGGGGTCTCGCTGTTCGGTGAAGTCCTTCATGGAGCGGTGGTCCCAGCCGTCCGCGCCGGGCGCGGGCGCGGTCCCGGTCCGGCCGGGGGCGGAGGCCGCCGTGTCCGTCGCCGCTGCCGCCTCCGTGGCCGCCGTCCCCGGGGCCGCCACGACGAGGCCGCGCAGGGCGTCGGCCAGGGCGCGCAGTGTCGTGGCGCCGGCCGCGTCCGGGGCGGCGCCGGTGAGCCCGAGCCGCTCGGTCGCCTCGGCGACGACGGAGGTCAGGACGACCGAGTCGACGCCCAGTTCGCCCTCCAGGTCGGCGTCCAGGTCGAGCTGGTGCCGCTGGTACTGGGTCTGCCGCATGGCGGCCGCCACCACGGCCTCGGTGACGGGGTCGCCGCTGCTCCCCTCCGCCGGGACCACCGGCAGGGGGCCGGCGACCGGTGCGGGCCGGTCGTCGCCGGCGTCGGCGAGCGCGGCGCCCACGGCGTCGACGAGTTCACCGATGGTGGCGGGGCCGGTGGGCAGCGCGGTCGACAGGCCGAAGTGCTCACGGACGGAGACCAGGACGGACTCCATGATGACGGAGTCGATGCCGAGGTCGGCCTCGAAGTGGCTCTCCGGCCGCAGGTGGCTCTCGTCGTACAGGGTGCGGGCGGCGATGACGTGCACGACGCGTTCGCGGATCCGCGCGCTGTCGGGGAGTGCGTCGACGGAGTCGGTCATGCCGCGGTTCCCCCCTCGTTCTGCCGGAGCCGGTCGACCAGGGCGCAGATCGCGTTGACGGACCTGAAGTTCTGCAGGGTGACCTCCGGCAGCGGCACCGTGACGCGGAACTCGCCCTGCAGGTAGTGGACGAGGTCGAAGATGGCGGCGGAGTCGATGATGTTCAGCTCCGCGATGGGGGTGTCCGGCTCCAGGCCTTCGGCGTCGCCGCCCATCCAGGCGTCGGCGATGTAGTCGGTGATCAGTTTCCGAGGAGTCATGGTCGTCCTTGGTTCATCGGTCGTCTGCGCGCGCTTCGGCCGGGCCCGGCCGGCCGCCCTCAGACCGGATCGACGGCGGGCCAGGTCAGGGCGGCGGCACCCCAGGTGAGGCCGCCGCCGAAGGCGGTGAGGAGCACCCGGTCGCCGGGCCGGAGGGTGCCCCGGGCGTGCGCGTGGTCGAGCGCGAGCGGGATGGAGGCGGCGGCGGTGTTGCCCACTTCGGCGATGTTGCTGACGCTGCGCTCGCGGGGGATGCCGATCTCGTCGGCGAGCCGGGCGGTGATGCGGTGGTTGGCCTGGTGGCTGACCAGCCAGTCCACGTCCTCCACCCGCCAGCCCGCCCGGTCGAGCACGCTCTCCGCGCACTCGCCCATGCGCTGGACGGCGAGCCAGAAGACCCGCTTGCCCTCCATGGTGAAGTAGCGGTCGGCGAGGTCGTCCGGTGCCACCGCGCCCGGCCGCGGCGGTCCGCCGGCCGGCACGGTGATCAGGTCCACGCCGGTGCCGTCGCTGCCCAGCCGCAGCGGGCCGAGGGCACCGGTCTCCCCCGGCTCGCCGGCGCGCAGCACGACGGCGCCGGCGCCGTCACCGAAGATCACCGAGGTGGAGCGGTCCCGCGGGTTGAGGATGCGGGAGAAAGTCTCCGCGCCGATGACCAGGACCCGTTCCGCCGCTCCGGACGCGATCAGACCGGACCCCGTGGCGAGCCCGTAGAGGAAGCCGGAGCACACCGCGGACACGTCGAACGCCGGGACCGGGCCGGTGCCCAGCCGGGCCGCCACCGTCGGCGCGGTCGCCGGGCAGGGCCGGTCCGGGGTGGTGGTGGCCACGATGACCGCGTCCACCTCGTCCGGTGCCAGGCGGGCGGACTTCAGTGCCCGCTCGGCCGCGCCCACCGCCAGGTCGGAGGTGTGGGTGCCCTCGTCGGCCACGTAGCGCCGGGCGATCCCCGTACGGGCCCGGATCCACTCGTCCGAGGTGTCCATCGTCCGCTCCAGCTCCGCGTTGGTGACGCACCGGGACGGCAGACAGGAACCGAGGCCGGCCAGCACGGACGACCGGGTCACCGGGCACCGCCCGCGGAACGGCCGCGGTGTGCGGTGGGCCTGGTGCGGCGGCGGAGACGGGAAACCACGTATGTGCTCCTCGCGTGGTGGACGGTTTGCCGGCCGGTGGGCGTGGGGAGTAAGTCCGGGCCCCCCGGCCGCACCGAGTCTGGCCGGGGCCCCTGACCGGGCGCTGACGGCTCACTGACCGCGGTCCCGCCCGGCGGGTGTCCCGCCCCGGGGGTCAGCGAACCGTCAGCGGGCCGTCAGCACACCGCCCCAGACTTGCCGGAGCGTCGCAACGCCGCCGCGCCCCTGACCGACACCGACACCGTCGGGCCGGGGCGGCGTTGGGCGAACGATCCATGCAGGAAAGGCGGACCACACTGATGAGCACCACCTACGACAAGCTCGTTGATCTGCTGGTCGACGGTTTCGCGGTGGACCGCGCGGCGATCCGTCCGGACGTGACCTTCGAAGAGCTGGAGATGGACTCGCTGTTCCTCGTGGAACTGCTGCTCGTCATCCAGTCCGAGTTCGGCGTGAAGATCAGCGAGGACGCCGCGGTCCCCACGGACACCATCGCCCACGCGGTGGCCCTGGTCGACAACGAGATCGCGGCCACCGCGTCATGACCGACCCCTCCCTCGCCGTGACCGGGCTGGGTCTGGTGACCGCGGCCGGCTTGGGCGTCGACGCCACCTGGGAGGGGGTGTTGCGCGGCCGGTCGGCGGGCGCCAGGGACGAGCGGCTCGCCGGACTGCCCGTGGACATCGCCTGTGCGGTGCCGGGCCTGCAACCGGCGCGTCACGTGGACCGGCGCAGCGTCCTGATCCACGACCGCTTCGTCCAGCTGGCGATCGTGGCCGCCCGGGAGGCCGTGGCCGACGCCGGACTCGATCCGCTGACCTGGGACGGCGCCCGGGTGGGCGTGGTCGTCGGCTGCGGGCTCGGCGGGGTGACGACGTGGGAGACCCAGCACCGGCGCCTGCTGGAGCGCGGCCCCGAAGCGGTGTCCGCGCTCCTGGTGCCGATGCTGGTGCCCAACATGGCGGCCGGGCACCTCGCGATGGACCTGCGTGCGCTGGGCCCGAACCTGGTGACGGCGACCGCCTGCGCCTCGGGCGGCACCGCGCTGGGCACCGCGGCCCGGCTGCTGCGGGACGGGACGTGCGACATCGTCGTGGCCGGTGGCACCGAGGCGGGCGTCAGTCCTCTCATGGTCACCGGTTTCGCGCAGATGGGCGCGCTGTCGCGCCGGGTCGACGATCCGCCGGCGGCGTCCAGGCCCTTCGACGCCGACCGGGACGGCTTCGTGATCGGCGAGGGCAGCGGCATGCTCGTCCTGGAGCGCGCGGCGGACGCCGAGGCGCGCGGCGCGACGGTGCGCGCGCGGCTGGTGGGCCACGGCGCGTCGGCGGACGCCCACCACGTCACCGCGCCCGACCCGGAGGGCGCCGGCGCCCTACGGGCGATGGAGGCGGCCCTCGCCCAGGCGGGCGTCACCGGCCGCGACATCGACCACGTGAACGCGCACGGCACCTCGACCCCGCTGAACGACGCGGTGGAGGCCGCGGTGCTGGGCCGGCTGGTGGGCGACCGGGCGACCGTGACCTCGGCCAAGGGCGTCCTCGGGCACACGCTGGGCGCCGCCGGTGCGATCGAGGCGGCGCTGACCGTGCTCAGCATCGAGCGCTCCACCGTTCCCCCGACCGCGAACCTGCGACGGCGGGACCCGGCCGTCGACCTGGACGTGGTCGCCGACGCTCCGCGGGAGCAGAAGGTGGAGCTGGCGATGAGCAACTCCTTCGGCTTCGGCGGGCAGAACGCGGTCCTGGTCTTCGCCTCCCCGTGACGGCCCCGGCCCGCTGACACCCCCCGCCGGCGGCCCCTGGCCCCTCCCCGGCCCCCTCCCCGCCTCTCCTCGAACCCCTGCCCCACCCCCGGCCCCGGGCGTCCCCGCTCGCGGCACCTCCCCGTCGACCTCCGGAAGAAGCTGGCTCGTGACCGGACGAAACCTGATCCTCCAGCGCGTCGTCGGCGCGCTGTACATCCTCGCGGGGATAGGCAAGTTCTTCCCGCAGCTGGAGTCGGTGGAAGGGCGCCTCGACGACGCCTCGGAAGCCAACGACGGGACCGTCATCTCCGGTCCCGTCGACTGGCTGGACCGCCACCCCACCGGCGTGATGTGGTTCGTCGCCGCGGCCATGGTCGCGGCGGGCCTCGCCCTGCTCTGGAACCGCCGGGGGCTCGTGATCGCCGCCCTCTACGGCCAGTTGCTGATGCTGGTGCTGTTCGTGGTGATCCTCGTGAGCAGTGTCCCCGAGATCCTGGTGATGGACGCGGCCTTCTTCGCCGCCGCGATCTACCTCCTGTACCGCTACCACGCGTCACCGGGCGCGCGTACCGCCACGCCCGCGGGCCCCACCCCGGAAGGCCGGTGACCCGGACATGACCTTCTCGATACCCGCCGACGCGCTCGACGCCCTGGAGGACGAGGTCGTACGGGCGCTGCGCACCACCGACGACCGGGCCCTGACCATCCTCGGCTACGGCGAGGTGACGCTGGTCCTGCGGCTGGAGACCGACGGGGGCACGTTCGCGTGCAAGCGGCTGCCGGTCTTCCCCGCCCAGGAACGGCTGGACCGGCACTCCGCGCTGGTCGACGACTACGTCACGCGGCTGGACAAGGGCGGCGTGGCCGTCGCCGAGACCCGGATGTGGCACCGGCGGCTGCCGGGCGGCCGGGCCGTCGCCTACTGCGTCCAGGAGGCGCTGCCCGAGGACCGGCTGTGCTCACGGCTGCTGCACACGGCGGGCGAGGCGTGGTGCGAGGGGTTCTTCGCCCGGTTCCTGGACCGCGTCGAGGCGACCGTCACCCCGCGTCTGGGGCTCGACGGACAGGCCTCCAACTGGATCGACGTGGACGGCGAGTTGGTCTACCTGGACGTGACGACACCGCTCATCCGCGACGAGCGCGAGCGCGAACTCCTCGACGTGCCCCTGTTCTTCACCTCGCTGCCGTGGCTGGTGCGGGACGTGGTACGGATGGCGATGACGAAGTCGATCTTCGACAAGTTCTACACGCCGCGCGGTGTGGTCCTCGACTTCCTCGGCAACCTGCACAAGGAACGGCTGGACCACCTGGTCCCCCGCTTCCTGGAGCAGGCCAACGCCCGCCTGGACCGCCCGCTGGACGCCGATGAGGTCAGGGCCTACTACCGGGAAGACGCACGGATGTGGGAACTCATCCAGCGGCTGCGCAAGGCGGACCGTTTCGTGCACAACAAGATCCTGCGCCGCCCGTATCCGTTCCTGCTGCCCCGCCATGTCGCGCGTTGAGACCCTGACGGGCCAGGTGGTTCTCGACGCGTCGCGTCCGCTGTGGATCACGCACCTGATGCCGGACCCACGGCGGCTCACCCTCGCGGTGGTGTCCATCGCCCGGCTGCGCGAGCGCGGCCCGCACGGCCTTGCCGCCCTGCGGGCCCGGTATCTGACGTCCGCCGAGACGGAGCAGGCCGCGACCCTGCGCGCCCCCCGCCGGCGCGTCGAGTGGCTGGCCGGACGGCTCGCCCTCAAACACGCCGTCAGTGCCCACGGCAGACGGCACTGGGGCCTGGCCCGGGAACCCCGCACCGTCGAGGTGGGCGCCGTGACCGGGGGGCTTCAGGGCGGCCGGCCGGTCGTGGACGCGCCGGTCGAGGTGGGCCTGACGCACTCGGGGGACTTCGCGGTCGCCGTGTGCGGACCGCACGCGGTCGGCGTCGACCTGGAACACGACCGTCCCATGCCGCCGACGCTCGCCAGGGTGCTCGACGAGGAGTGCGACCCGCGGGCACCGACGCCCGACGCCCGGCGCCTCGCGGCCATGCCCGCCACACTGCGCTGGACGTGCAAGGAGGCCGTGCTCAAGTACTACGGCTTCGGACTTCGGATCGACGCCGGTGAGGTCGCGCTGACCGGCTGGCTGCCGGACGGCCGCTTCACCTGGCGGCCCGGGGGTGGGCTGCTGCGCCACGCCCCCGTCGCCGAGACGCGGCGGCCGGCCGGGTGGGCCGGCGTGATCGCCGGCCACCACCTGGCGCTGGTGGAAAGGCCGTTGGGCGGCTGAGCCGCGCCCGCCTTCCGGGTGTCGCGGCGTTCCGGGCGGGCGCACCGCCCCGGTGGTTCACCGCGTGCACGGCATACGAAGAGGAGGAAGAGGAGACCGTCATGACGACCCGCAGGACAGACCACACGGCCGCAGCCGTGTCCACGTTCGCCCAGGCGCTGGAGACGGCGGCCGGAGCGGCGGCGCTGAGTCCCTCCTCCCACAACTGCCAGCCGTGGGGCCTGGGCCGTGCCACGAGCACGGAGGCCCGCCGGGCGGCGGCGGACCTGACCGGCGCGGAAGCGGACGAGTACCTGGTCCTGGCCCTCGACCGCGAGCGGGAGCTGACGGCGCTGGCCGCGCACGCGGTGGAGATGGAGGTCAGCTGCGGCGTCTACTGGCGGATCCTGCTCCGCACTCTGGCGGCCCAGGGCTGGACGACGGCGGCGGTACGTGTCCTGGACGGCGACGGGGACCCCGGTGCGGTGGGACTGCCCGGCGGCCGCCCGTTCGGTGCCGGATGGCCGACGGCGTGGACGCCGCTGTGCGTGGTGGCGCTGCGCCCCGGGCCGCCCTCCGGAGAACGGCCGGCCGACCTGCGCGAGAGCGCGCTCGCCCGCCGCACCCACCGCGGGCCCTACGGGCGGGAGCCGCTGGCCCCCGGGCTGCTGCGCGACCTGGAGGAGCCGGCCGCACCCGGAGCCGCGGCACACCCGGTCCACCTCCGGCACCTGACCGAGCGGCGCGACCTGCGGGCCTTCGCGGCGTTCGTCGCCCGGCACGCGGGACGCGACTTCGGGCACCGGGCCGCCTGGCGGGAGACCCACTCCTTCGTCCGCCGGGACACCGCGGACGCGACCGCGCGGGGCGACGGGTTCACGCTGGAGCAGCTCTTCGGGCCCATGTCCCGGCCGCGCCGGGCGGCGACGCGCCTCGCGCTGGCCCCGACGACGATGCACCTGCTGGGCAAGGTCGGCTACCACCGGGTGCTGGCCGCCGGTCTCGCCGACGTCGTGCGCCGCACTCCGGCCGTGGTGACCATGGGCTTCGCCGGGCAGGCGCCCACACGGGCGGAGCAGCTCGAGGGCGGGGCGCGGCTGGCCGACTACTGGTGGCGGGCGACCCGCCACGGCCTGTCCCTGCACCCCATCAGCATCGTCCTCCAGCACGACGACCTGCGCGGCCGGCTGGAGCGGGAACTCTCCCTGCCCGGCCGCACCTTCTTCGTGAGCCGGGTCGGTGTGGCCGGCTCGCCCGCGCCGCGCTCCCACCGGCGCGCGGACGCCGCCGTGCATGTGTCCTTCTGAGCGGAGCGGGTACGAGAGAGGCGGCATTCACACGTTTCGCGACAAGATCTTCTTGAGGTGGAAACCACTTCGTATCAGTCTCTCACCAGGGCCTCGCAAGCCCCTCTCCAAGTGTGCACACGCGTGCTAAGTTTGGCCGCATGACGCATATCGGGGGAATCGCAAAGAAAGGTGTCCGGGATCGACTTGCCGCCGTCGGCACCGGCCCGCGCGCCATGTACGGTCCTCATCCTTCCTGGACGAAAGTCAACGTATGACGACCCGCGTCCTGGTGTGCTGCGACCGCGTCATCCTGGGCGAGGGAATGCGCGCATTGCTGGAGCGGCACGACATGAAGGTGCAGGTGGAGACCACCCTGCGCGGCTCGCTGGTCACGGCGGCGGAGACCGGGCCCGACATTCTGGTCGGCGTCGCCCCACTGTTCACCATGGACAGCATCGACAAGCTCACGGAACTCGCGCGACTCGGCAAGACCCTTTTGCTGACCAAGCCCGAGAATACCCACCGCGCATTCGAGGCGC
The DNA here is from genome assembly GCF_027947575.1 of Streptomyces rubrogriseus. Classification (NCBI taxonomy): domain Bacteria; kingdom Bacillati; phylum Actinomycetota; class Actinomycetes; order Kitasatosporales; family Streptomycetaceae; genus Streptomyces; species Streptomyces rubrogriseus. The sequence continues at coordinate 6,362,678 of NZ_CP116256.1, forward strand.
TCCGCGTCGGAGTACGCGCGGTGTTGTCGGCCGAAACGTCGGTCGAAGAGCTGGTGCACGTCATCAGAACCATCACCGAAGTCAATGCCATAATCGCTCCGGAAGAGGCACAGGAGGCTCTGACGCGCTATTGGCGCAGCAAGGCCCCGAAGAACCTCCGCCCCGAACTGACCCCTCGGGAAACGGAAGTTCTTCTCTTACTGACCCAGGGCAAGACGAACACCGAGATGGCCGCGACCCTCTCCGTCTCGCCCACCACCGTCAGGTCCCACGTACACCGGGTCCTGCGCAAACTGGGCGCGGCGACCCGCGCGCAGGCCGTCGCCATCGCCTACGAGTCGGGTCTCCTGGGCACCTGCCCGGGTTACGGCACTCCGACCCGCTGAATGCCCCGGTCCGGCCGTGCCGCTTCGCGTTCCGTGCGGCCCGGCCGGGCATCGCGCACCACAGCCCTTTGTCAGGTCCGTGCCTGGTAGCCGGGTTCCAGGAGTTCGCCGCTCATCTCCTCGACGACCGTCGCCATCGTGTCGAACACGGCGACCAGGTCCTGAAAGGCCGCCGTTTTCATGTCCCGGGCGAATTCGTCCGGCCCGGTCACCGAGATGCTCTCGAAGTAGTGGAATGGAGCATCCTGTTCCGTGCTCACCCGGTGCACGGCGAAGGCCCGCACACTCGGCAGCCGGGGACAGGTCGCGTAGTCGACGTCCCGGACCCAGGCTTCGAAGCGGGCCGGGTCCACTCCGTCGTGCAGACGAATGCGGTGGATGATGACGTCCATGTCTCGGTCTCCCTGACTGTGCGTTCAGCGGCGGGCCGTGGGGCGCCGGCGCCCGAGGCCCAGCGCTCGCGCGACGTTGTTCTTCTGGATCTCGTTGGTGCCGGAGAAGATCCGGGCGGGCAGCGCGTCCCGCAGCAGGGTCTCCGCCTCCCCGTCCATGATCCCCAGCCCGCCTCTCAACTGGACCGCGTCCAGTCCGAGTTGTACGGCTGCCTCACTGACCGCGATCTTCGCGAGGGCCGGGCCGACCTCGTCCGCCGTGCCGTCGGACAGGGACCGGGCGGCGCGGTACAGGAGCAGCCGGGCCCCCTCGTAGCGGCCCAGCATGTCGACGATGCGGTGGCTGACCGCCTGGAAGCCGCCGATGGGTGAGCCGAACTGCTCACGGTCCCGGACGTGGTCCACGGTGGACTCCAGCACGCGGCGCATCGCTCCGAGGTAGGCCGCGAAGAGGCAGGTGCGCTCCCATTTCATCGAGGAGGAGAAGATGCTCGCCCCGGAGCCCTCCGCCCCCAGCACCGCGCCGGCCGGGACGAAGCAGTCGTCGAAGTGGACGTCGGCGGTGGGAGAACCGCGCAAACCCACCTTGTCGTAGGGACGGCCCACCGTGAGTCCCGGGGTGGAGGCCTCGACCAGGAAGGTGGTCAGTCCGAAGAAGCCGCCCCGCGGATCGGTGGCGGCCTGCACCACGAACACGTCGGCCACGGGGGCGTTGGTGATGAAGCACTTGGAGCCGCTGAGCACATGGCCGTCGTCGGCGGGGCGGGCGCGGGTGCGCAGGTGCAGCGCGTCCGAACCGGCCTCCGGCTCGGTGATGGCGTGCGCGGCGATCCGCTCGCCGGAGCACAGGGCGGGCAGCCACGCGGCGCGCTGTTCCCCGGTGCCGAACTCGACGATCGGCATGACGGCGGCGAACAGGTGCGCGGCGACCGAGAAGGCGAAGCCGGTGTCCGCGCAGCCGTAGCCGAGCGCCTCCATCGTGGCGGCCGCGGACACCGCGTCCAGACCGCTGCCGCCGTACTCACCGGGCACGGTGGTGCCCGTCAGGCCCTGCTTGCCGGCCAGCAGCCATCGCCGCCGGAAGTCCTCGGCATCGTCGAAACGGCCGGAGGAGTCCAGCTCGCGCCGGGCGAACCGCACGACCATGTCGCGCAGTTCCCTGGTCTCGGTGTCGAACCCGGCGTCGAAGTCGAAGTTCATCGCGTTGCGTCCGTGCCTTCCTCGATCAACAGGTGGTAATTGATGCCGCCGGTCCCGAACGCGCTCACCGCGGCGCGCCGCGGCCGGCCCGCCCGGGCGGGCCAGGGCCCGGCTTCGGTGGCCACCCGCGCGGGGACGGCGTCCAGGGCGAGGTCGGGGCTGAGTTCGTGCAGGTTGACGCTGGGAGGCAGGGTGGCCTGCCGCAACGCCTGGAGTGTGCGCAGCAGTCCGGCCGCGCCGGCCGCCGCGAAGGTGTGGCCGAGGAAGGACTTGGCGGATCCGATGTGCAGCGGTGCCCTACGCCGTCCCGTGCCGTAGACCTGTGCGGCGGCGGCGACCTCCACGCGGTCGCCCAGGCGGGTGCCGGTGCCGTGGGCCTCCAGGTAGTCCACCTCGTCGGGGCCGAAGTCGACCTGGGCGAAGGCCTGCCGTACGGCCCGTGCCTGGCCGTCGGCGTCGGGGGCGATCAGCGACTTCGCGTCGTTGGACGCGCCGACCGCGCGGAGCACTCCGAACACCCGGTCACCGTCGCGGCGGGCGTCCGTCAGGCGCTTGAGCAGGAAGAGCGCGCAGCCGTCGCCCGGAGTGAAGCCGTCGGCGCCGGCGTCGAAGGGGGTGATCCTGCTGTGCGACAGCAGGCCCAGCGAGGAGCAGAGCACCATGTCCCGCGCGTTGCACGGCAGTTCCACGCCACCGGCCACGGCGTAGTCGGCCCCGCCGGAGCGCAGCCGCCCCACGGCCACGTCGACGGCGGCCAGCGAGGAGGCGCAGGCCGCCTCCACCGCCACCGGTACGGCGTCCAGGCCGTGTTCGTTGCCGAGGAGCGCCGCGATACCGCTGGCGACGCAGCCGTCCCAGGTGGTCGGCAGATCGACGGGCCCGGGATCGCCGAAACGGTCCCGCACGAGCTTGGTCACCGCTTCGACGTCGTCCGGCCCCAGTGCGGCGAGCGCGGCGAGGGAGCGGACGTCCGCCTCCAGGTCGTCGAGGCACAGGCCGGTGTGCAGTCGGCGTTCCCTGGACAGGCCCAGGTTGCTGCCGACGACGACGGTTCCGGCGCCGTCGAGTGCGTGCGGGCCACGCCCGTAGCGGGCGAACATCTCGGCGGCCACGTCGAGTCCGAGGCGCTGGGCCGCGTCCGTCGCCGCGTACCGGTGCGGGGGGATGCGCAGCCCGGCGGGCGGCTGCGTCGGGACCGGGACCGGCGCGCCCAGGTCGGTGTAACTGCGCCCGAGGGCGAGCGCGCCGGGGGCGTGGTAGAGGTCCCGGTCGAACGACTCGGCCGGCAACGGCCCGATCCGGTCACGCCCCGAGAGCATGGTCCGCCAGAACCCGTCCGCGTCGGGCGAGTCGGCGAAACGACCACCGAACCCGACGATCGCGATGGGCTCCGCCTGCCACGCCCCGGCCTCCCGGCCCGCGGTGGACGCCTCCCCTCCGGGGAACCGCCGCCGGGCCGCACCGCCGAGGTGCGCGTCGGCGCCCGCCCCCTGGGGCACGGAGGCGGCCGGTGCGGCTTCCTCCAGGAGCACGTGGCAGACGGTGCCGGTCAGTGAGGCGCCGAGGACCGCGGCGCGCCGGGGCGTGCCGTCGGTGGACGGCTCCCAGGGCTCGGCCGCGCGCGGGACGCGGAACGGACCGGCCGCCGGAGCGGGGTCCGTGCCGGGCCGCACCGGCGGGACGGTGCGGTGGTGCAGGGCCAGCGCCGCCTTGGTGACACCGGCGAGCCCGGCGTTGGCGAAGGTGTGGCCGAGCCGGTCGCGCACGGTGCCCACGGCCACCGAGTCCCGGGGCGCACCGGCGTGGATCCCGGCGATCGCCTCCTGTTCGGCGCGCCCCACGGCGGCCGTGCCGTATCCGGCGCACTCGACGAGCCGTACGGACCCCGGCGCGGCGTCCGCCGTACGGTGCGCGGCCTCGGCGGCGGCCCGGCGGTGCGCGGCCGACAGCGAGTAGCGGAAGGTCCCCGGCCGCGCCTCGTGCCGCAGGGCGCAGTCCAGGACCGACGCGTACACGCGGTCGCCGTCCCGCTCCGCGGTCGTCCGGCGCTTGAGCAGCAGCGCCCCGAGCCCCTCCGTGAGGACGGGAGCGTCCCCGGCGCCCGCCTCGCCGGGCCGGGCGGCGAACCCCTTGGCCGCCAGCGCCCGCCGCGCGAAACGGCCCTCGTCGCGCTGCCCCACCACGACCAGGACGGCTTCGGCGAGTCCCGCGCGCAGGCTGTCCACGGCGTGCGCGAGAGCCAGGTACGAGGTGGCGTCCGCCGACTCGACGGCGAGGGTGCGACCGCGCAGCTTGAAGGCCGACGCGATGCGGGCCGGGATCGTACTGGCCATCTCGCCCACCCGGTCGTGCGGTGAGGCGCCCAGCCGGCGCGACAGCGCGTCGTTGAGTTCCTGCCCGGCGGCCCGCGCGTCGATGCCGGTGTCGCGCCAGGTGCCGTCCGCGAGGACCTTGGTCAGGTCCCGGGCGTAGCGGGCGCCGTCGACGCGCAGGGCGTTGGCGTACTGGCGGTCCAGGCCGAGGCAGGTGCCCACGACGACGTCCGTGCGCCCGCGGTCGGCACGGGCGCCGGTGGCGTCGTCGAGGCACTGGCGGGCCGCCTCCACCATGAGCAGTTGCAGGCGGGCCATGGAGGCGGCCTGGGCCGGCGGGATCCCGAACCGTGCCACGTCGACCTCGATGTCGCCGAGGCCGCCGGGCGCGGGTCCGGTGCCGGAGGCCGGCGCCGAACCGTCGGCGACCAGCAGCCGCCACAGGTCCTCGACGCCGTGGGCCCCCGGATAGAAGGCGGACATCCCGACGATGGCGATCGGTTCGGCGGGGCCCGGCGCCGCCGACGCCGTGGCCGTATCCGTGGCAGTGCCCGTATCCGTGGCTGTGCCCGTATCCGTGGCTGTGGCTGTGGCTGTGTCCGTGACTGTGCCTGTGCCTGTGCCTGTGGCTGTGTCGTTGTCTGACAACTTCTCGTTCCTGTTCACGTGGGCGCCGCGCATGGCCGGGCCGCGGGTCGTCAGGCGGTGAGCAGGCTGGTGTCGGCCGGCGCGTACTGCTCGCGCCACAACGCGGAGGGCACCTTGAGGACCGGGTCCTGCGCGAGGATCTCGGCGTGCCGTCGGCGCAGCAGCGCGCCCGGCTGGACCCCCAGTTCGTCGTCGAGCCGCTTCCTGGCCAGGTGGTACGACTCCAAGGCGTCGCCCTGGCGTCCCACCCGGTAGAGGCCGACCATCAGCAGCTCGCAGAACCGCTCGCGCAGTGGGTACTGCGCCACCAGCTGCTGGAGCATGGCGATCGCCTGGGCCTCGCCGCCGAGCAGGAACATCGCGCTCACCAGATCCTCCAGGGCCGTGAGCCTGCGCTCCTCGAACAGTGCCGCGGCCCCCCGGCAGCGCCTGCCCTCACCCGCGTCGATGAGGGCAGGCCCGCGCCACAGCCGCAGACCGGTCTCCAGCAGTTCGACGGCGCGCGCGGGGTCGGCGGGCAGCAGGGCGGCGCCTTGCGAGACGAGTCGCAGGAAGCGGTTGCCGTCCACGCACTGCGGGTCGATCTCCAGCAGGTAACCGCCGAGGACGGAGCGCAGGATGTCGCCAGCCCGCTCGGGGCAGGCACGCTCGTTGAGCACTTTCCGGGCCCGCGCGGCATGCGCCTGGAGGGCGTTGAGGACGTTGTCGGGCGGGGTCGCGCCCCACAGTTCGTCCACCAGGTCCGCGAGCGACACGGCACGGCCTGCGTCGATGGCGAGCGTCGCCACCAGTGTGCGGACCTTGCCGGCCCGGATGCCGCCGCCGCTGTGCGACGCGTTGATCGATACGGGTCCCAATATGTTGATTTCCACGCATCCCCCGAAGTTGTACAGGCTGGGTCCGTGGTCCGAGGGGCCGGCCGCGCAGCCGGCCGTCCTGGTGGGCCGGGCCGTCCTCGCGCGCGTTCTCCGCACTCCCATGAGCGGATGGGGTGCCGGTCGCGGCCGTCCTGACCGGCCCCGACGGGGTGCCGCCCGGCTTTTGGCTGGCTCCGGACCAGTTTTCGAACCGGGTCCATCGTGGCAAGCACTCCCCCACCCGTCATCCACCGAACGATCGGATTACGGCCTCAACACAGGACGGGTGAATCCCGACACCACCGTCAATGTGTTGAGGCCGGGCCGCGCTCCGGTTCAACGGAACTGAACGACGCAAACGAACCACCCCGCCGGGGTGCGACGGCGGTGGACCGGCATGATGGTGGCTGCGGCCCTCGGTGGGGGCCGCAGATGTTTGCCCGTCGAGCCGAAAGAGGAAGATGAACGGGATGTTCACCGCGGTCAGAGGGCAGAGAAGAAGAGTGGTGTAAGCCGTGCACATTGTCATCATGGGCTGCGGACGCGTGGGCTCCGCACTCGCCCAGACCCTGGAGCAGCAGGGGCACACGGTCGCCGTGATCGACCGGGACCCCACCTCCTTCCGTCGCCTCGGTTCCTCCTTCGGCGGCCGCCGCGTCACCGGCATCGGCTTCGACCAGGACACCCTGCGCGAGGCGGGCATCGAGGAGGCCGGCGCCTTCGCCGCCGTCTCCAGCGGCGACAACTCCAACATCATCGCCGCCCGTGTGGCCCGCGAGATGTTCGGCGTGGAGAACGTCGCCGCCCGCATCTACGACCCGCGCCGCGCCGAGGTCTACCAGCGCCTGGGCATCCCCACCGTGGCCACCGTCCGCTGGACGGCCGACCAGATGCTGCGCCGGCTGCTCCCCTCGGGCGCCGAGCCGCTGTGGCGCGACCCCACCGGAGGCGTCCAGCTGGCCGAGGTGCACACGTCCTCGTCCTGGGTGGGCCACAAGATCAGCCGGCTCCAGGAGGAGACGGGCGTGCGGGTGGCCTTCGTCACCCGGCTCGGGGAGGCGATCCTGCCGTCCTCGCAGACCGTCCTTCAGGAGGGTGACCTCGTGCACGTCATGATGCGCACCGACGAGGTCCACAAGGTCGAGGCGGCGTTCGCCAAGGGTCCCGAAGAGGAGGGCGGTCACTGATGAGGGTCGCCATTGCCGGAGCCGGCGCGGTCGGCCGTTCGATCGCGGGCGAGCTGCTGGAGAACGGCCACGAGGTCCTGCTCATCGACAAGGCGCCGACCGCCATCTCGGTCGAGCGCGTCCCGATGGCGGAGTGGCTGCTCGCCGACGCCTGCGAGATCACCTCCCTGGACGAGGCGGCGCTCCAGCGCTGCAACGTCGTCATCGCCGCGACGGGCGACGACAAGGTCAACCTCGTCGTCTCGCTGCTGGCCAAGACGGAGTACGGCGTTCCGCGCGTCGTCGCCCGGGTGAACAACCCGAAGAACGAGTGGCTCTTCAACGAGTCCTGGGGCGTGGACGTGGCCGTCTCCACCCCGCGGCTGATGTCGGCCCTGGTGGAGGAGGCGGTGAGCGTCGGCGACCTGGTCCGGCTGCTGCGCTTCAGCCACGGCGACGCGAACCTGGTCGAGCTGACGCTGCCGGAGGAGTCGGCCCTGGCCGGCACCCAGGTCGGCGACGTCCAGTGGCCCGAGGACACCTCACTGGTGACGATCATCCGCGGCACCCGGGTGCTGACGCCGTCCCGGGAGGACTCCCTGGAGGCGGGCGACGAGCTGCTCTTCGTCGCCGCGCAGGCCCGTGAGGAGCAGCTGGAGGACCTGCTGTCGGCGCGCCGGCGGCCCGACGGCACGGTCTGACCGACACCGAGGACCCGGCTACGGCAAAGGGGCGCCCGGATACTTCCCGGGCGCCCCTGCGCCGTACTGCTCGGCCTCGTCCGTCAGGCCTTGCGGTGCCTGCCACCGCGCAGGTCCGCGGCCTCCCCGTCGGCCCCGGGCGGCCCCGGCAGGGCGCCGCCGGCCTCCTCCTGCCCGCGTTCGCGTTCCCGCTCGGCCTTCTCCGCCTTCTCGGCTTCTTCCGCCGCCTCCATCTCCGCGAACACGTCGATGGGAGCCGGCGCCTTGGCCAGGAAGACCCAGGTCAGCCAGACGGCAAGCAGGAAGGGCGGGATCTTCAGGGTGACCAGGACCCAGCCGAGCTGCTCGGTGTCCGCCCACCAATACAGCGGGAAGAGGATCGCGGACTTGGCCAGCAGGATGAAGCCCCAGGCGTAGCTCGCCTTGGTGTACGCCTTCTTGCGGCCCGGGTTGCGGGTGCGCCAGGAGAGGTTCTCCTTGAAGACCGGGCCGAGGATCAGGCCGATCAGCGGCACGCCGGCCAGCGAGGTGACGACGTACGCCAGCGCCAGGCCCAGGGTGTAGAGCATGCCCGGCAGATAGAAGTTCTTGGCGTTGTCGGTCATCATCGCGAAGACCACGCCGAAGGCGACACCGAAGACCCCGCTGAACGCGTGCTTGACGGTGTCCTTCATCACGAGCCGGACGACGACCAGCACCACCGACACGGCAAGGGCCGCGATCGCCGACATGTGCAGGTCGTTGTTGAGGGTGAAGATGGTGACGAAGAGCAGGCCCGGCAGCACCGTCTCGACCATGCCCCGCACGCCGCCGAACGCCTCGAACAGCGCGGCCTCCGTCACCGCCCGGGCGTCGTCGGCCTCTGTCGTCTCTTCGGTCGGCTTGTCGAGCGACGTCACCGGCTACTCCCGTCCGAGGGGTCTCAGTTCGTATTTCGGGTTGAAGAGCACCCGGCGGCCGTGGCTCATGGAGATCCGGCCCGATGCGATGAGCTTGCGCCCCGGCTCTATGCCCACGATGGAGCGTCTGCCCAGCCACACCACGTCCAGGGCGGCGGAACCGTCGAACAGCTCGGCCTCCAGGGCCGGAACGCCCGCACGCGGTCGCAGGGTGACCGTGCGCAAGGTACCAGTAACCGACACGACCTGCCGGTCCTGGCAGTCTCCGATACGCGTGCAGCCGGCGGTGTCGGCGTCCTCGCGCAGTTCCTCCGACTCCAGGTCCTCCTGCGACGAGGAGAGCCGGTCGAACATGCGCCGGAACCGGCCCACCGGCTTGTCGGAACGCGGAGCAGCACTCATATCTGAAGCGTACCGGGGCACGCCGACGGCCATGCACCCCTCTCGGGGCGGGATGGCGAGGCTCACGTCCCCGTCACTTCCCGTGCGCCCCCTCTCACTTCTCGAAGCGGTACCCCATGCCCGGCTCGGTGATGAAGTGCCGCGGGTGCGCGGGGTCCGCCTCCAGCTTGCGGCGCAGCTGGGCCATGTAGACCCGCAGGTAGTTCGTCTCCGTCCCGTACGACGGCCCCCACACCTCCCGCAGCAGCTGCTTCTGGCTGACCAGGCGCCCCGTGTTGCGCACCAGCACCTCCAGCAGATGCCACTCGGTGGGCGTCAGGCGTACGTCCCGGCCGCCCCGGTTGACCTTCTTCGCGGCCAGGTCGACGGTGAACTCCGGGGTGTCCACGACCACCTCGTCCTCGCCGCCGGGGACGGGCTCGGCCCGGCGGACGGCGGCCCGCAGCCGGGCCAGCAGCTCGTCCATGCCGAAGGGCTTGGTCACGTAGTCGTCGGCGCCCGCGTCGAGCGCCTCGACCTTCTCGTCGGAGGAGTGCCGGGCGGACAGCACCAGGATCGGCACCCGGGTCCAGCCGCGCAGCCCCCTGATCACCTCGACGCCGTCCATGTCGGGCAGGCCCAGGTCCAGGACCACCACGTCGGGGTGCCGGGCGGCGGCGAGCTGGAGGGCGGTGGCGCCGTCGTGGGCGGCGTCGACCTCGTAGTGCCGTGCCTTGAGGTTGATCACGAGGGCCCGCACGATCTGCGGTTCGTCGTCGATCACGAGCACCCGGGTCATCGGGCGGCCTGCCTTTCTGCTGTCGCGGGACGGGAGCTTTCTCCTGTCGCGGGACGGGAGCTTCCTGCTGTCGCGGGACGGGAGGTCGGCGCGGACGAGCCCACCGCGCGGAGGGTGAGGACCATGGTGAGGCCGCCGCCGGGGGTGTCCTCGGCGTTCAGGGTGCCGCCCATCGCCTCGGCGAAGCCGCGGGCCACGGCCAGGCCGAGTCCCACCCCGGCCCCGCGCGGGGCGTCGCCGTAGCGCTGGAAGGGCTCGAAGATGCGGTCCTTGGCCTCGTCCGGCACTCCCGGCCCCCGGTCGACGACGCGCACCTCGACGCGGTCGGCGAGGGCGCTGGCGGCGACCAGGACCGCGCGGTCGTCCGGACTGTACTTGACGGCGTTCTCCACCAGGTTGGCCAGCGCCCGCTCCAGGAGCCCGGCGTCCACGGCGACCATGGGCAGCGTCTCGGGGATGTCCAGCTCGGCGCTGCCCTCGGGGACCCCGCCGAGCGCCATCGGCGCCACCTCGTCCACGTCGATCTCGCGGATCAGCGGGGTGACGGTGCCGGTCTGCAGGCGGGACATGTCGAGCAGGTTGCCCACCAGGTGGTCGAGGCGGTCGGCGCCCTCCTCGATGCCTTCGAGCAGCTCCGCCCGGTCCTCCTCGGACCAGGCCACGTCGTCGGACCTGAGGCTGGTCACCGCCGCCTTGATCCCGGCCAGCGGGGTGCGCAGGTCGTGGCTGACGGCGGCCAGCAGCGCGGTGCGGATGCGGTTTCCCTCGGCCAGCGCCCGGGCCCGGTCGGCCTCCTCGCGCAGGCGGCGCCGGTCCAGGACGACGGCGGCCTGGGCGGCGAAGGCGGCCAGCACCCGGCGGTCCTCGGCGGGCAGCACCCGGCCGGTCAGCGCGAGGGCCATGTGGTCCCCGACGGGCATGTCCACGTCCGCGTCCTCCGGGCGGCCGACCGGCGGTCCGGAACCGGCGCGGCCCGCGCAGGTCCAGGGCGCCACGTCGCCCTCCCGCTCCAGGAGGGCGGCCGACTCCATGCCGAAGGTCTCGCGCACCCGCTCCAGGAGCGTCTCCAGGCTGGTCTCGCCGCGCAGCACGTCACCGGCGAGGAAGGACAGGATCTCCGACTCGGCACGCAGCCGGGCCGCCTGGTGGGTGCGGCGGGTCGCGACGTCGACGACCGAGGCGACGGAGAGCGCCACGCCCACGAATATGGCGAGCGCAAGCATGTTCCTGGGGTCGGCGATGGTGATCCGGTTGACGGGCGGCGTGAAGAACCAGTTCAGCAGCAGCGACCCGACCGCGGCCGAGGCGAGCGCCGGGTACAGCCCGCCGAGCAGGGCGGCGGCGACGGTGAGCGCCAGGTAGAACAGAACGTCGTTGGCGAGCCCGAGATGGACCGTGCTGAGCAGCAGCGTGAGCAGCACCGGCCCGCCCAGACCCGCGAACCAGCCCCAGACGATCCGGGACCGGCCGAGCCGCGCGCCCCTGGCCACCGGCAGCCCGCGCCCCTTGGCGACCTCTTCGTGGGTCACGATGTGGACGTCCAGGTCGGAGCCGGACTCGCGGGCGACGGTGGCGCCGACGCCGGGTCCGAAGACGTACTGCCAGGTCTTGCGGCGCGAGGAGCCGAGGACGATCTGGGTGGCGTTGACGCCGCGCGCGAAGTCGAGCAGCGCGGCCGGTATGTCCTCGCCGAGTACGTGGTGGAAGGTGCCGCCGAGGTCCTCCACGAGGGTGCGCTGGACCGCCAGCTCCTTCGGGGAGGCCGAGGTCAGCCCGTCGCTGCGGGCTATGTAGACCGCCAGCACCTCGCCGCCGGCACCCTTCTCGGCCAGGCGAGCGGCCCGCCGTATCAGCGTCCGGCCCTCGGGACCGCCGGTCAGGCCGACCACGATGCGTTCGCGCGAGCCCCAGATCTTCGAGACCCGGTGCTCGCTGCGGTACTGCTGGAGGTACTCGTCGGCCCGGTCCGCGACCCACAGCAGGGCCAGCTCGCGCAGGGCGGTGAGGTTGCCGGGGCGGAAGTAGTTGGACAGGGCCGCGTCGACCTTGTCCGGCTGGTAGATGTTGCCGTGGGCCATGCGGCGGCGCAGCGCCTGTGGCGACATGTCGACCAGTTCGATCTGGTCCGCGCGCCGCACCACCTCGTCCGGCACGGTCTCGCGCTGCCGTACGCCGGTGATGGACTCCACGACGTCGCCGAGTGACTCCAGGTGCTGGATGTTGACGGTCGAGACGACGTCGATGCCGGCGGCGAGGAGTTCCTCGACGTCCTGCCAGCGCTTGGCGTTGCGCACGCCGGGGACGTTGGTGTGGGCCAGCTCGTCCACCAGCGCCACCCGGGGGGCGCGGGCCAGTACCGCGTCCAGGTCCAGCTCGGTGAAGGCCGCGCCCCGGTACTCGACCTCCCGGCGCGGCACCTGTTCCAGGCCGCGCAGCATCACCTCGGTGCGTGCCCTGCCGTGGTGCTCGACGAAGGCCACGACGCAGTCGGTACCCCGTTCGACGCGCCGGTGCGCCTCGGAGAGCATCGCGTACGTCTTGCCGACGCCCGGTGCCGCACCGAGGTAGATCCGAAGCTTGCCGCGTCCCATGGCCTCATTGTCTTCCGGTCACCGCTGACTGCGCAGCGTCGACCCTACGACCCACAATGGCGGCAAAAGGGGCGGGGGCGGGGAAGCCGGTCGTCCTTGACGGAACCCTGACGGCCGCCCGCTCCCGGTGGCGTCACTCCTCGACGATCTCCCCGTCCCGCAGCTCCAGCACCCGGTCGGCGAGGTCGAGCAGGGTGGCGTCGTGGGTGGCGACCAGGGCGGTGACCTGCTCGCTGCGTACGACGGCCCGCAGCAGTTCCATCACGGAGTGCCCGGTCTCGGCGTCCAGCTGGCCGGTGGGTTCGTCGGCGATCAGGAGGGCCGGGTTGTTGGCGAGGGCGCGGGCGATGGCGACCCGCTGCTGCTGTCCGCCGGACATCTCGCCGGGGCGCTGGGCGGCGTGGTCGGCGAGGCCGACCAGGGAGAGCAGCAGCTCGACGCGTTCCTCGCGTTCGCGCGCCGCGACCCGGCGCAGCCGCATCGGCACGCCGACGTTCTCGGCGGCGGTGAGGATCGGGATGAGCCCGAAGGACTGGAAGACGAAGCCGACCCGGTCCCGGCGCAGCGCGAGCAGCCCGTCCTCGTCCAGCTCCGCGAGGTCCCGGCCGTCGACCTCGACCCGCCCGGCGTCCGGGGTGTCGAGACCGCCGACGATGTTGAGCAGCGTGGTCTTCCCGGAGCCCGACCGCCCCTTGAGCGCGACCAGCTCACCGCGCGGCACGTCGAAGGAGACGCCGCGCAGGGCGTGCACGGCGGCGCTGTCCCGGCCGTACGACTTGCGCACGTCCTCGACGCGCACCATGGTCTCCGTGACCACCTGGGTCATGTCGTGCCCTCCCCCGTCGTACTCGGTGAACCGGGCGCCAGTATCACCGGCGGCGGCGGACGGATCAACGGCCGCGGCCCGATCGGGCCGCACGACCCCGCCGACCGGCCGGCAGCGCGAAGGGCCGCGTCCTCCTGGGGACGCGGCCCTCGTGGCGCGCGCGTACGGCCGGCGGCCGTACCGGGTCCTGGCCTACCGCACCTCGGTGATCTCCGGTCCGCGCTGGAGCTGGCCCATGCCGCCGGCGAAGCGGGAGCCCTCCTCCTGCTGCACGCCCTCGGGGACCATCTGCGCGTCGTTCGGCAGCTTCAGGACGATGGGGTCGCGGGGGGCCATCGGGCCCTCGCCGCGGACGACGACCGTGTCCCGGAAGATCTGCTCCAGCAGACCGGCGGCCTGCGGCTGCACCGCGCCCTGGCCCGAGATCACACCGCGCAGGAACCAGCGGGGCCCGTCCACACCGACGAACCGCACGACCTGGAAGCCGCCCGTGCCGTCCGGCAGCTGCACCGGAACCTGGGCCCGCAGCTCCCAGCCCAGCGGACCCTCGACCTCGTCGATGATGCCGCCCTGCTGGGTGATGCCGGAGCCGATCTCCTCGCGCACCTCGCCCCAGATGCCCTCGCGCTTGGGCGCGGCGAAGCCCTGGAGCTGGATGGCGCTGTCGCGCAGCACGACGGTCGCGGCGACGATCGCGTCGCCCGCGACCTCCACCCGCAGTTCCATGCCGTCGACGCCGGGGATGAACAGGCCGCCCAGGTCGACGCGGCCCTCGCCCGGGTCGCGGACCTCCGTGCTGTCCCAGGGCCCGTCGGGGCGCGGCTCGGGCTCGAGCCGCACGCGTTCGCGCTCTTCGTCCGCCTCGGTGTCGACGCTGTCGACGACCTGCTCGGTCTCGCCGGCCGCGTCCTCGGCGGCGTCGTTCTTCTTGCGACGTCCGAACACGTCACTGTCCTTCCCGGTCGGATACGACCGAAGCGTATCGATTCCCACCCGTCGGGCCGCCTTCGGCGACCTGACCGCTTGTGCCGCTCGCAGGGTCCAGCCCGGCGTGCCCGCCGGTGGACCCGAAGCCCCCCTCGGCCCGCGCCGAGCCGGGAAGTTCCGCGACCTGACGGAAGCGGACCCTCTCGACCTGCTGGACGACCAGTTGGGCAATCCGGTCGAAGCGCTCGAACCGCACGCTTTCGCGCGGGTCGAGATTCACCACGATCACCTTGATCTCCCCACGGTACCCGGCATCAATCGTCCCCGGGGCATTCACCAGGGCGACGCCGCAGCGTGCGGCCAGTCCGGAACGTGGGTGCACGAAGGCCGCGTACCCCTCGGGGAGCGCGACAGACACGCCGGTGGGCAGGACGGCGCGTTCACCGGGCGACAGCTCGCGCGCGACGGTGGTGCGCAGATCGGCGCCCGCGTCCCCGGGCTGCGCGTACGCCGGGAGCGGCACGTCCGGGTCGACGCGGCGGAGGAGCACCTCCAGGTCGGCCCGGCTCACGGGTTCACCTCGAAGGCGCGGGCGCGGCGGAGCTGGTCGGGGTCGTCCATGGCGGCGCGGATCTCCTCCTCGCGGCCGTTCTGGACGAAGTGCTCGACCTTGACCTCGATGAAGAGGGCGTCGGCGCGGACGGCGACGGGGCCGTCGGGCCCGCCGATCCGGCCGGTGGCCGTGGAGTAGATCTTCCGGCCGGCCACCGCGGTGACCTCGGCCTCCAGGTACAGCGTGGTGTCCACGGGCACCGGCCGCCGGAAGTCGGTCTCGAGCCGTCCGGTCACCGCGATCGTGCGCAGCAGCCAGTTCAGCGAGCCCAGCGTCTCGTCCAGGGCGGTGGCCAGCACGCCGCCGTGCGCCAGACCGGGAGCGCCCTGGTGGGCCGGGCGGACGGTGAACTCGGCGGTGATCGACACGCCTTCGCCCGCGCGCGCCTGGAGGTGCAGTCCGTGCGGCTGGTCGCCGCCGCAGCCGAAGCACTGGCCGTAGTGGGCGCCGAGCAGCTCGCCGGGGGCGGGCGCGTCGGGGTGCCGTACGGGTTTCACGGCGTCGGCGGGGTGCTGGAGACCTGGGGAAGTACCACTCACAGGCGCAGACCTTACCCGCGCGTCGGCCGAACACCGATACCGTGCCAAGCTTGCTTCATGCAGCTCTCCACGGCTCCGTACGAAGAACGCCTCACCGCGCCCCGCTCCTGGTGGCTGGTCTCCTTCCTGGTGGGGCTGGCGTTCGCGCTGATCCTGCTGCCCTTCGGCACGCTGCCGATGCTGGGCGGTCTGGTGGGCGGCACCGCGGTGGCGGCGGTGGCGGCCAGTTCGTACGGCGCGGTCCGCATCCGGATCGTGGGCGACTCGCTGATCGCGGGCGAGGCGAAGGTGCCGCTCTCGGCGCTGGGCGAGGCGGAGATCCTCGATCCGGAGGAGGCCCGCGCCTGGCGCACCTACAAGGCCGACACCCGGGCGTTCCTGCTGCTGCGCGCCTACATTCCGAGGGCCGTGCGGGTGCTGGTCACTGACCCGCAGGACCCGACTCCGTACCTGTATCTGTCGACGCGCGAGCCGGAGCGGCTGATCGAGGCGCTGGAGGCGGCGAAGGCCGCGGCCGCGTAGGCGCGGCCCGCGGGTCAGCGGTCGTCTTCGCCGAATTTGCCGAAGTTTTCCCCGCGGCCGGGCCGGCCGGGCCCGATCCCCTTGGTGATCTCGCCCATGTCGAGGGCGTCCTGCGGGCGTTCCAGGGCCGGGAGGTCGCCCAGGGCGCTCCAGGCGACCTGGTTCCTGCGCAGGTCGGTCCGGATTCTCGCGGCCAGTTTCCGGGTGTCGCGCCGGTTCATGACGGCGCCCACGGCCGCGCCGACCATGAAGGGCATCAGGTTCGGCAGGTCGCGCACCATCCGCTTCATGATCTGCTGGCGCAGCTGGCGCTTCATGTGGCTGTTCATCGCCGAGCCGAGGGTCGACGGCTTGGACACGTCGACGCCGCGTTCGTCGGACCACGAGTTCAGGTACGCGGTGCTGCGCTGGGCGAGGCCGCCGGGCGGGCGTACGCCGTAGACCTCGTGGAGTTCGGCGATCAGCTTGAGCTCGATCGCCGCGACGCCGGTGATCTCGGCGGCCAGTTCCGTGGGCATCGCGGGTGGTACGGGCAGCATCGCCGCCGCTCCGATGCCCGCTCCGACGGTCGCCGTGCCCTTCGCCGCGCCGGCCACGAGCCGGTCGGCGATCTCCTCGGGGCCGAGGCCCGGGAACTGCCTGCGCAGCGCCGCCAGGTCCCGTACGGGCACACGCGGGGCCAGGTCGATGATCCGGTCGGCGAGGTGCCCCAGGGCGGCCCTGGCGCGGGCGCCGCCGTTGCGGACCCCCTGTCCCGCCTTCTCCCGGAACGCCGCTGCCCGGCGCCGGGCAGCGGGTGCCGGCGGCCGGGTGGTCGCCGGGAGGTCACTCCGGTCGGCCACTGGCTCGAGCGGGGCCTTCCCCGTATCGGTAGGGCCCCGCTCGTCGTCACGCGCGCTGTACGGACCGTCGGACGGTCCTTGGTCCGCTCCTCGTCGGGAGAAACGGCGCTTCCAGGGAGGGGTCGAGCCGGTCACGGCCGACCCCGCCTCAGTCGCAGTCGCGGCAGATCGGCTGGCCGTTCTTCTCCCGGGCCAGCTGGCTGCGGTGGTGCACCAGGAAGCAGCTCATGCAGGTGAACTCGTCCTGCTGCTTCGGCAGTACACGGACGGCCAGTTCCTCGTTCGAGAGGTCGGCGCCGGGAAGTTCGAGGCCTTCCGCGGCCTCGAACTCGTCGACGTCGACGGCCGAGGCGGACTTGTCGTTCCGCCGGGCCTTCAGCTCTTCGAGGCTGTCCGAGTCGACGTCGTCGTCGGTCTTGCGTGGAGTGTCGTAATCGGTTGCCATGGTCGCTCTCCCCCTCTGGGTGTCTGCGGTGTCTTCAGCGCACGTAACGCGTGAGAGGCCGGACTTGTGCCCGACCTGAGGCGGAGATTTTGCCTCACATCAAGGTCTGTTACTCAATCGACACCCAACCGGACTCCTCATGAGTGATCGGCTTGGATGGCGATGGGGACCGTACACGGTCCGAATGCCGCACTTCAAAGGCGTCTCACCGTGTACTTCCCGTGATCAGGGGCCCTGAAAACCGGGATTTTCCCGGCTTTCCGACAGGGTGCATGATCACGGAGAGTGGAGGGCGGGAAAGCCTTCGCTGTGATCGATCACACAGGCGACTCCAGGGCCGGTGGCCTGGAAATTCCGCTCAAAGCGAACATCCTCGGGTCTCGGTGAGATGTCGGGGTCATGATCTCAGATCTCAGACGGGCAGCGTCACGCGCATCACGAGTCCGCCGCCCTCGCGCGGCCGGGCGGAGATGTGGCCGCCGTGCGCCCGGGCCACGGACCGCGCGATGGACAGCCCGAGCCCCACGCCCTTGTCGCTGCCCGTCCGCTCGGTGCGCAGCCGCCGGAACGGCTCGAAGAGGTTGTCCACCTCGTACGCCGGTACGACGGGGCCGGTGTTGGTGACCACCAGGACCGCCTGGCCGTTCTCGACGCCGGTGGCGACCTCTACCCAGCCCTGTTCGGCCACGTTGTAGCGCACGGCGTTCTGGACGAGGTTCAGGGCGATCCGCTCCAGCAGGACGCCGTTGCCCTGGACCACCGCGGCCTCGCGCGTGCCGCGGACCTCCACGCCCTTGCTCTCGGCCTCGGCGTGCACCTGGTCGATGGCCTGGCTGGCCACCTCGGCGAGATCCACCGGCTTGCGCTCGACGATCTGGTTGTCGCTGCGGGCCAGCAGGAGCAGGCCCTCGACCAGCAGCTCGCTGCGTTCGTTGGTCGCGAGCAGCGTCTTGCCGAGCTGCTGCAGCTCCACCGGGGCGCCCGGGTCGGACAGGTGCACCTCCAGGAGCGTGCGGTTGATCGCCAGCGGCGTGCGCAGCTCGTGGGAGGCGTTGCCGACGAAGCGCTGCTGGGCGGTGAAGGCCCGCTGCAGCCGCTCCAGCATGTCGTCGAAGGTGTCGGCCAGCTCCTTCAGCTCGTCGTCCGGACCGTCCAGCTCGATACGGCGGGAGAGGTCGGAGCCGGCCACCGCGCGCGCGGTGCGGGTGATCCGCCCCAGCGGGGACAGGACGCGCCCGGCCATGGCGTAGCCGAAGGCGAAGGCGATCACGGCGAGACCGAGGAGCGCCAGCAGGGAGCGGCTGAGCAGGTTGTCCAGGGCGACCTTGCGCTGGTGGTCCATGCAGTCGCTGATGGCGGCGTTGAAGTCGGACAGCGACAGGCCGCCGTTGTCGACCACGGGACAGGTGCTGCTGGAGACCTTGAGGTCGGTGAAGTCGACGATCTTGTACAGCGGTTCGTTGCCGGTGCGCACCGCCTGGGCGGCGAGCAGGTAGATGATCGACAGCAGCAGGATGCCGGCGATCAGGAACATGCCGCCGTACAGCAGCGTGAGCCTTATCCGGATGGTGGGGCGCAGCCACGGCAGGGGCGTGGCCGAGCGCGGGTCCCACGTGGGCTTGGGGGGCGCCCCGGGGGGCGCGGGTGTCGTCGCCACGGCCGGTCAGATCCGGTAACCGGAGCCGGGGACGGTGACGATGACGGGCGGCTCGCCCAGCTTGCGGCGCAGGGTCATCACGGTCACGCGCACGACGTTGGTGAAGGGGTCGGTGTTCTCGTCCCAGGCCTTCTCCAGGAGCTGCTCCGCGGAGACCACGGCGCCCTCGCTGCGCATGAGGACCTCCAGGACGGCGAACTCCTTGGGTGCGAGCTGCACCTCCTTGCCGTCGCGGAAGACCTCCCGGCGGTTCGGGTCGAGCTTGATCCCGGCCCGCTCCAGGACGGGCGGCAGCGGCACGCTGGTGCGCCGGCCCAGGGCGCGCACGCGGGCGATCAGCTCGCTGAACGCGAAGGGCTTGGGCAGGTAGTCGTCGGCGCCGATCTCCAGGCCCTCGACCCGGTCGCTGACGTCGCCGGAGGCCGTGAGCATGAGCACGCGCGTGGGCATACCCAGCTCGACGATCTTGCGGCAGACGTCGTCGCCGTGCACGAGGGGGAGGTCGCGGTCGAGGACGACCACGTCGTAGTCGTTGACGCCGATGCGCTCCAGGGCGGCCGCACCGTCGTACACGACGTCGACGGCCATGGCCTCCCGGCGCAGTCCGGTGGCCACCGCATCGGCGAGCAGCTGCTCGTCCTCGACGACGAGTACGCGCACGTCGCTTGTCCTTCCTGTGTCCACCCGCGTAGCGCTTGTCGGACGCACGAGGGCAGGGGCCTGGTGGGTGTGTTGCCTCCATCCTGCCCTTTTCGGCCATAAGTCGGCTGTAAGCCGGGGGAGGAGCCGGTGCCGAAGCGGGGCGCGGAAAGGCCTCGGAAGCGGGAATGCGAGATTTTCTCGTGTGGTTGAGGTTTCCGCGAAGGGGAGCTGGGGGAGGACGGCTTTACACCCCGCGATCACGCTCTGCCTGTACCGCGTTACCGCGCGGTACGCCGCGGTCCGCTTCCGCAGAGCGGGCGTGGGTGTCCGGCACGGTCGCCGCCCGGCAGGGCAGCGCTGGGCACTCCACCGGAGGCGTGATCGTCCCTTCCGATCGGCACACCCCCGTGCCAACGACCCACGACCCAGGACGAGGGGGCGCAGCATGGACGCTTTCACCGCAGGACTTCTGCAGCGCATAAAGACGACCGAGTCCGACCTGTCCCGGGCCCGCGACGAGGGCGACGAGTTCCTTGTCGAGGTGGAGCTGGGCGAGCTCGACGATCTGCGCCGTCTCGCTGCCGAGCACGGTGTGGAGGTCAGCGCGACCAACGCCTGACCGGCCCGCGCAGAACGAGGCCCCGGCGAGATCCAGCGCCGGGGCCTCGTCGTGCGCGGTGCCGTGGTTGCGGTGCGTGTGTGCCCCGGCGAACACGGAGTAAGGGCAGCACGGGTGGGGTGGCCCGGGGCAGGTCGGACGGCAGGGCCGGGCAGAGTGACTGCCCGATCCGACCCGGCCGGGGGGCACGCCCGAGTGGTCTCCGGGACCACGCGACCCGGACGCGGTCGAACCCGTCCCGCGGGAGGCGCAGCCGACGCGGACGCGCGGTCCGGACCTACGCGCCGGGCCGTGCGGCCGACGGGCCGACCGCCCGAGCATGCCGGTGTCGGCCCGCTCGGGCGGAGGAGCCGCCGCCCCGCACCGGGCGCGGCGGCCGACGGGCCGCGGCGTGCCGCGGCCCCGCACGCGCGGGCGTCGTGTGCCCGCCCGGGCGCCCGGCACATCCGCGGGGCGGTCCCGGGGCAGCCCAGCGACGGGACTCCCCGCGGCGCCCGGCGCCGTCCTTCGCGCGACCGCCGGGGCCTACGCGCCGAAGTCCGTCAGGAGCCGCTGGAGGGGTTCGAAGACGGCCGGGGTGGCGGCGATGGTCAGGGCGCCGGTGGGGCGCTCACCGGGGCGGCCACCGGTCACCGCGCCCGCCTCCCGGGCGATCAGGTCGCCCGCCGCGAGGTCCCAGGGGTGCAGCCCGCGCTCGTAGTAGCCGTCGAGGCGTCCCGCGGCCACGTCGCACAGGTCGATCGCGGCCGAGCCGCCGCGCCGGATGTCCCGCACCAGCGGAATCAGCCGCCGCGCGATCTCCGCCTGCTCCGCGCGGACGTCGGCGACGTAGTTGAACCCGGTGGAGACCAGCGCCTGGTCCAGTGGGGCGGCGGACCGGCAGGCGAGCCTGCGTTCGCCCTCCCAGGCGCCCGTCGCCCAGGCGCCGCCGCCCAGCACCGCGTGGTAGGCCTCGCCCCGCATCGGGGCCACGACCACGCCGGCCACC
Source organism: Streptomyces rubrogriseus (assembly GCF_027947575.1). NCBI lineage: Bacteria > Bacillati > Actinomycetota > Actinomycetes > Kitasatosporales > Streptomycetaceae > Streptomyces > Streptomyces rubrogriseus. The sequence goes on from NZ_CP116256.1 coordinate 6,383,630, forward strand.
CGCTCGCCGTCCTGCTCGGCGGCGATGGAGACCGCCCAGGTGGGCAGTCCGTAGAGGTAGTTCACCGTGCCGTCGAGCGGGTCGATGACCCAGCGGACGCCGCTGGTGCCCTCCGTGGCGGCGCCCTCCTCGCCGAGGAAGCCGTCGTCGGGGCGGCGCTCGGCGATCAGCCCGGTGATCAGCTTCTCCGCCGCGATGTCCATCTCGGTGACCACGTCGATCGGGCTGGACTTGGTGGCGGCGACCGCGAGGTCGGCCGGGCGGCCGTCCCGCAGCAGCTCGCCCGCGCGGTGGGCGGCCTCCTGGGCGATCCTCAGCAGGTCGGCGTGGAGCGGGTCGGGCGTCACGTCGGTCACGGGGGTCCTCACGCGTAGGGGCTGTCGACGCCCGCGGCGGCGGGCCGGGGGGCACGGGCCGGGCAGCAGCCGACCGGGCACAGGTTGTGGCTCGCGCCGAGCGTGCCGAGGGCGCAGGGCGTGACCTCCTGCCCGCGCTCGTCGCCCGCCCGCTCCAGGACCAGGTCGCGGACGGCCGCGGCGAACCGCGGGTCGGCGCCCACGGTGGCCGAGCGGCGGACCGGCAGCCCCAGCTCCTCGGCCTTGGCGGTGGCCTCCGTGTCGAGGTCGTACAGGACCTCCATGTGGTCGGAGACGAACCCGATGGGGGCCATGACCACCGCGGGGACGCCGGCCGCCTGCCGCTCCTCCAGGTGGTCGCAGATGTCGGGCTCCAGCCACGGGATGTGCGGGGCGCCCGAGCGCGACTGGTAGACGAGCTGCCAGGGGTGGTCGACGCCGGTGCGCTCGCGGACGGCGTCGGCGATCAGCCGCGCCACGTCCAGGTGCTGGCGCACGTACGCCCCGCCGTCGCCGTGCTCCTCGACCGGCCCGGAGCTGTCGGCGGCGGAGGTGGGGATCGAGTGGGTGCAGAACGCGATGTGCGCGCCGTCCCTGACCTCCTCGGGCAGCTCGGCGAGGGAGCGGACGACCCCGTCGACCATGGGCTCGACGAAGCCGGGGTGGTTGAAGTAGTGCCGGAGCTTGTCGATCTTCGGCAGCTCCAGCCCTTCGGACTCCAGGGCGGCGAGCGCGTCCGCGAGGTTCTCGCGGTACTGGCGGCAGCCCGAGTAGGAGGCGTAGGCGCTGGTGGCGAGGACCAGGATCCGGCGCCGGCCGTCGCCGACCATCTCGCGCAGGGTGTCCGTCAGGTACGGCGCCCAGTTGCGGTTGCCCCAGTAGACCGGCAGGTCCAGGCCGTGCTCGGCGAAGTCCTTGCGCAGGGCGTCCAGCAGGGCACGGTTCTGGTCGTTGATCGGGCTGACGCCGCCGAAGAGGAAGTAGTGCTGTCCGACTTCCTTGAGGCGTTCCTTGGGGATGCCGCGCCCCCGGGTCACGTTCTCCAGGAACGGGACCACGTCGTCCGGCCCCTCCGGGCCGCCGAACGAGAGCAGGAGCAGGGCGTCGTAGGGGCTGGCATCGAGCACGTCTGGCATGCCCCGATCCTGCCACCCGGCACTGACAGCGGGGAAACGGTGGGGTACCGACCGTGCGTTTCACCAGGTCCGAGGGGGTGTTTCCGGCCGCGCCGACGAGTAAGCTGTATCGACCACGTTCGCGCCTTACCAAGCCGTGACCGAGCCGCTCCGGAGACCTCGTTGGCCAGTCCCTACCGCGCCCTGTTCGCCGCCCCCGGCACCAAGGGCTTCTCCGCCGCTGGTTTCCTCGGCCGGATGCCGCTGTCGATGATGGGCATCGGCGTGGTCACGATGATCTCGCAGCTCACCGGGCGGTACGGGCTGGCCGGGGCGCTGTCGGCCACCATCGCGCTCGCCGCCGCCGTGGCCGGGCCGCAGGTCTCCCGCCTGGTGGACCGGTACGGGCAGCGCCGGGTACTGCGCCCGGCGACCCTGGTGTCGCTGACCGCGGCGGCGGTCCTGCTGCCCGCCGCGCACTACGGGTGGCCGGACTGGGTGCTGTTCGCGGCCTGCGTCGGCATCGGCTGCGTGCCGAGTCTCGGTGCGATGGTCCGGGCCCGCTGGGCGGCCCTGTACCGGGGCACGCCGCGACTGCACACCGCGTACTCCTTCGAGTCCGTGGTGGACGAGGTCTGCTTCATCTTCGGCCCGATCATCTCCATCGGCCTGTCCACGGCCTGGTTCCCGGAGGCCGGGCCGCTGCTCGCCGCCTGCTTCCTGGCGACGGGCGTCTTCTGGCTGACCTCGCAGCGTGCCACCGAGCCGGAACCGCACCCGCGCGAGCACAAGGGCGGCGGCACGGCGCTGCGCTCCCGGGGGCTCCAGGTCCTGGTGGGCACCTTCGCGGCCACGGGGACGATCTTCGGGGCCATCGACGTCGTCACCGTGGCGTTCGCCGAGGAGCAGGGGCACAAGGCCGCCGCCAGCCTCGTCCTCGCCCTCTACGCGGCGGGGTCGTGCACGGCCGCCATGATTTTCGGGCTGCTGCGCTTCGCCGGTCCGCCGGAACGCCGCTGGCTCCTGGGCGTGTGTGCGATGGCCGTGAGTATGATCCCCCTCCTACTGGTCGGAAACCTGCCGTTTCTGGCCGCGGCGCTGTTCGTTGCGGGTCTGTCCATCGCTCCCACGATGATCACGACCATGTCCCTCATCGAAGAGCACGTACCGCGCACGCAGCTCACCGAGGGCATGACCTGGGTGAGCACCGGACTCGCGGTGGGGGTCGCGCTCGGCTCCTCCGCGGGAGGCTGGGTGATCGACGCCTCCGGGGCGCGTGCCGGGTACGGGGTTCCGGCGGTGGCCGGGGCCGTCGCGGTCGCGGTCGGTTTCCTCGGGTACCGCCGGCTCAAGCGGCCGGAACCGCGTCGGGGAGGGACCGTTGAGCAGCACACGCACGGCGAACGGCAGGACGAGCGGCCGGAACGGCACATGGCGTAACTGGGGCGGAAACGTCTCGGCGCGTCCCGCGCGGGAGGTCACTCCCGCCTCCGTCGACGAACTGGCCGACGCCGTCCGCCGGGCGGCCGAGGACGGACAGCGGGTCAAGGCGGTCGGCACCGGGCACTCGTTCACGTCGATAGCCGCGACGGACGGTGTGTTGATCCGGCCTCAACTGTTGACGGGCATCCGCAGCATTGATCGCGACGCCATGACGGTCACGGTGGAGGCGGGTACCCCGCTCAAGAGGCTCAACATGGCGCTCGCGCGCGAGGGCCTGTCGCTGACCAACATGGGCGACATCATGGAGCAGACCGTCTCCGGGGCCACCAGCACCGGCACCCACGGCACCGGCCGCGACTCGGCCTCGATCGCCGCCCAGATCCGCGGCCTGGAACTGGTCACGGCGGACGGCTCGGTGCTGACCTGCTCCGCGGACGAGAACCCCGAGGTGTTCGCCGCCGCCCGGATCGGGCTCGGAGCACTGGGCGTCGTCACCGCGATCACCTTCGCCGTGGAGCCGGTCTTCCTGCTCACGGCCCGCGAGGAACCGATGCCCTTCGACCGGGTCCTGTCCGACTTCGACGCGCTGTGGTCGGAGAACGAGCACTTCGAGTTCTACTGGTTCCCGCACACCAACAGCACCAACACCAAGCGCAACAACCGCAGCGCCGGTCCGGAGCGGCCGGTGGGCCGGTTCCAGGGCTGGCTGGACGACGAGTTCCTGTCCAACGGCGTCTTCCAGGCGGCCAACTGGGTCGGCCGCGCGGCGCCCGCCACCATCCCGGCGATCGCCCGGATCTCCAGCCGGGCACTCTCCGCGCGGACGTACACGGACACTCCCTACAAGGTCTTCACATCCCCGCGCCGGGTGCGGTTCGTGGAGATGGAGTACGCCGTGGCGCGCGAGGCCGTCGTCGAGGTGCTGCGCGAACTGAGGACGATGGTCGACCGCTCAGGGCTGCGGATCAGCTTCCCGGTCGAGGTGCGCACGGCCCCGGCCGACGACATCACGTTGTCCACCGCGTCGGGCCGCGACAGCGCGTACATCGCCGTGCACATGTTCCGGGGCACGCCCTACCAGGCGTACTTCACGGCCGCCGAGCGGATCTTCACGGCGCACGAGGGCCGGCCGCACTGGGGCAAGGTGCACACCCGGGACGCCGGGTACTTCTCCCGGGTGTACCCGCGCTTCGGCGAGTTCACGGCGCTGCGGGACCGTCTTGACCCTGACCGTCTGTTCCAGAACGACTACTTGCGTCGGGTTCTGGGGTCGTAGCCGAGGCGTCCGGGTCGGGGGCTCCGGTGCCGTCGGCCTCCTCGTCGCCGTCGGCGTCCGGGGTGGGCGTCGGGCTGGACGCCGTACCGCCGCCCTCCGTCGAACCGGCGCCGGACGACGGGCTCCCGTCGGTTGCGTCCGGGCTCCCGGAGGGGGTGGGGGCCGGGGCCTCGCTGCCGGAACCGGAGTCCTTCGCGTCGCCCGGGTCACCGGAGCCCCCGGAGTCCCGGCCGTCCTGCGGGTCTTCCGCGCCGCCGGAGTCGCCGGACTCCCCCGAATCGGCGGCGGACTTGCCGTGTCCGGTGAAGGCGCTGCCGACGGTGGTGCTGTGGCCGCCGCTCAGGTTCTGGCCGGAGGCGACCTCGTACACCGTGATCCCGGCCATGGTGACGCCGAAGACGAGGGCCGCCGCGACCAGCGGGCGGCGCCAGCCCCTGGTCCGCGCGCGGTAGACGGTGCCCTCGGTGAACTCCCCCGAAGCCGAAGCCGAAGCCGGGTCCGGCGCCGCGGCCGGAACCGACGCGGTTCGCCCGTCGATCCGCACGGCAGCGACGGTGCGCTTCACCCGGATCTGCTCCCCGGTGCGCTTGAAGAAGTGCTGGAGCACCGAGCCCCCGCAGGTGGCGACGACACTGATCAGGCCGGCTCCGGCGATCGTGCCGTACACACCGAAGGAGGAGGCGAGTTTGGCGGCCACCACCGCCGCCAGGGCGCTGCCCGCGACCTGGGGGACGCTCAGGTCGATGCGCCTGGACTCCCCCTTCGAACGCACGTCCGCCACGCCCGCGTCATCGGACCTTTCACGCATCGTCGGACCTTGCCTGCCTTTCCCGTACGGGATCGATCAACTGCATGAGAAAGGGACGTGCGGCCGAAACCATTAGTTCCGTTTCTGGTGATTGCGTGAAGTACGCCACGTCCAAGATCGCGGAAATCGCGCCAGGGACGGCCGAGCGCCACCTCTTGCCAGAAGTTGGGCGGCGCGCCAATCCACGCACGTGGTCCGAATGGAGTACTGTTGCGAGCCCTGGAGCTGGTCTCCCGACAGGGGGTCCGGCACCTTGAAGGACCGCCGGGAGGGGGCTAGTTGCACAGGGTGACGAGGTTGGTCACTTAGCGTTGCGAACAGGTAACCGTGCCATAACGGCGATCCAGGGCCCGTGCCCGACACGCCGGGCAACTCGGCAAGGTTGTGGCAGGCTGCACCCGGGCAGGCCACACTCGACAGAGCGGAAGCAGCGACGCACGTGACGTCGGCAGGCACCACCCGGGAGGTCCCCATGCCCGAACTGCGTGTCGTGGCCGTCTCGAATGACGGCACACGGCTGGTGCTGAAGGCTGCGGACAGCACGGAGTACACGCTTCCGATCGACGAGCGGCTCCGTGCCGCCGTACGCGGCGACCGTCCCCGCCTCGGCCAGATCGAGATCGAGGTGGAGAGCCATCTCCGCCCCCGCGACATCCAGGCGCGTATACGTGCCGGCGCGACCGCGGAAGAGGTCGCCCAGATGGCCGGCATCCCCGTCGATCGCGTACGGCGCTTCGAGGGCCCCGTGCTGGCCGAGCGCGCCTTCATGGCGGAGCGGGCCCGCAAGACCCCCGTCCGCCGCCCCGGCGAGAACTCCGGGCCGCCCCTCGGCGAGGCCGTCCAGGAGCGGCTGCTGCTGCGCGGCGCCGACAAGGACACCGTCCAGTGGGACTCCTGGCGCCGCGACGACGGCACCTGGGAGGTCCTGCTGGTCTACCTGGTCGCGGGCGAACCGCACTCGGCGAGCTGGACGTACGACCCGCCCCGGCGGCTCGTCCAGGCCGTCGACGCGGAGGCGCGCGCGCTGATCGGGGAGTCCGACGACCTCGCCGCGCCCGAGCCCAGCTTCCCGTTCGTGCCGCGCATCGCGCGACTGCCGCGCGACCGGCCGCTGGACCGCACCCTCGACCGGGAGCAGCGGGAGCGTCCGAGCCTGCCCCCGCCGCCGTCCGAGCCGGTCGACGACACCGCGGCCACCGCCTCGGCCGAGCGCGAGCGCGACTCGCTCACCAGCCTGCTGGAGGCCGTACCGAGCTTCCGCGGCGACCTGGTGGTGCCCGAGCGCGCTCCGGATCCGGTGGAGGAGCCCGTCGAGGAACCCGAGGTGGAGGAGCCGCCCGCGCCCGCCGCGTCGGCCGGTTCCGCCTACGCCGACGTGCTCATGCCGCGCTCGGTGGCGAGCCACCGCGACCGCCTCACCGGCTCCACCGACCGCCAGGCCGAGGCCGACGGCGTCCGGCCGGGTCGCCGCGCGGCGGTGCCGAGCTGGGACGAGATCGTGTTCGGCACGCGGCGCAAGAAGCAGGAGTAGTCGGTCCTCGCCGAATGACGTGACCGAGGTCGGGGCCGCACCCGGGTGGGTGCGGCCCCGATCGCGTGCCAACGGCCGACTGCGCGTACGGACTTGCCGCGGACGGGTCGACGGGTTCGGCCCTCGTGCGGGCGCCGCGCCGCCCTCGGTGCCAGGTCCTGCTTCCGGACCGGCCCCCGCTCCCGGCGGGCATGGCCCCGCCACACCCCGGCCCGGGGTCCCACGCGCGGTGACCGGGGCCTCCTGCGCGCGAGTCCGCCACCCACGCGCAGCGCACCCCTCTACTGCGGGTCGGGGCCCACCGCGACCGGCCGGGCCGGGTCCGACGACCACTCGGACCAGGAGCCCACGTACAGCGCCGCCTCGATCCCCGCCACCGCCAGGGCGAGCACTTCGTGGGCACCCGACACGCCCGAGCCGCAGTACACGCCGACCGCGCCGTCCTCCGTGGCGCCGAGGGTCTTGAAGCGTGCCCGGAGTTCCTCGGCGGGCAGGAAGTGCCCGTCCGGGGCCACGTTGGCGGTCGTCGGCGCGGACACGGCGCCCGGGATGTGGCCGCCGACCGGATCGATCGGCTCGACCTCGCCCCGGTAACGCTCCCCCGCGCGGGCGTCGAACAGCACCCCGGACCGGGCCAGCGCGGCCGCCCCGTCCGCGTCCAACAGACCCGTGGCGCCCGGCGCCGGCGCGAAGTCGCCCTCCGCGGGCGCCGTGACGTCCGTCGACAGCGGCGCCTCCCAGGACGGCAACCCGCCGTCGAGGACCCGCACGTTCGGGTGACCCGTCCAGCGCAGCAGCCACCAGGCGCGGGCCGCCGCCCATCCCTGCCCGCCGTCGTAGACCACGACCGGCCGCCCGTGCGACACGCCCGCCCGGCGCATCGCCGCGCCGAACTCTCCCACCTCGGGCAACGGGTGCCGGCCGTGCGCGCCGGGCGCGGAGGCGAGTTCGCGGTCCAGGTCGACGTAGACGGCACCGGGCAGGTGCCCGGCCGCGTACTCGGCCCGGCCGTCGAACGGCGGGGCGCCGGCCGCCTTCGCCGTGCTCAGCTGCCAGCGGACGTCGAGCAGGACGGGCGGATTGGCGCCCGCCAGTTCGTCGACGAGTTCGGATGCGGAGATGATGGCGTTCATGGCCCCATCCTGACGTACCGAGTGGCCGAGGCGTCGTTGTCGGGCTACTCTGCCCGCCGGACAGTACCGATCACGAGGCGTACGGGTTCGGCCACATGCTGTACTGCCCGGGCAGGCGGGCTGCCCCACGAGCGCGAGCACGCCCGAAGCACGCACCGGAACCCGGTGCCGGTGCCGAGGCCCGTCGGAGCGGAAGCGGACGCACGGCCCGGAGGGCCGAGAAGAGGGTGACGATGACCGACGCACGGGGATCGGACGGCCGGATCGGCGAGACGAACGCCCGACGCGCGCCCGGCACGCCCTGCTGGGTGAGTCTGATGGTGCACGGACCGGCCGCCACCCACGACTTCTACGGTGCCCTGTTCGGCTGGGAGTTCCGGCCCGGCCCCCAGCAACTGGGCCCCTACGCGCGGGCCCTGCTCGACGGGCGGGAGGTGGCCGGCATCGGGCAGCTGCCCCCGGACCGGCAACTGCCCACCGCCTGGACGCCGTACTTCGCCTCCGACGACGTCAACCGGACGGCGGAAACGGTGCGCCTGTGCGGTGGCACGGTCGGTGTCGGCCCCCTGGACGCGGGCGAGGCCGGCCGCATGGCCCTGGGCTCCGACCCGGCCGGCGCCGTCTTCGGGGTGTGGCAGGCGGCCGCGCACCTGGGCACGGCCGTCACGGGCCGGCCCGGCACACCGGCCTGGAACGAACTGCTGACGTACGAGACGGCGGGCGTCGCCAAGTTCTACGAGACGGTCTTCGGCTTCGAACTGCTCCCGGATCCCTCCGCCGACCGCGACTACGTGACCCTGCGCATCGAGGGCCGCCCGGTCGCCGGCATCCACGGCGTGGGCGACGCCCTGCCGCGCGAGCGGGGTCCGCACTGGACGACGTACTTCGAGGTGGCAGACACGGACGAGTCCGCGGCGCACCTCGTCGACCTGGGCGGGCACGTGCTGGTCCCGGCCCACGACACGCCCCACGGCCGGGTGGCGACGGTGGCGGATCCGGAGGGGGCTCGGTTCACGCTGCTGCACGCTCGGCGGTGACGTGGTGACGGGACCGGCCGTACGCCTGCGACCTCCCGCAGGCCTCGGACCCGCTCAGCCGCTCACCACGGCGAGCAGGGCACGTACCGTCTCCGCCATCGTCTCCCGGCCGCGGGCGACGTAGGGGCGGGGGTCCGTCAGGTCGGGGCGCGCCGCCAGCGTCTCGCGCACCGCGCCCGTGAAGGCGATGTTGAGGGCGGTGCCGACGTTGACCTTCAGGATGCCCGCCCGGACGGCCCGCCGCAGTTCGTCGTCCCCGACTCCCGACGAACCGTGCAGTACCAGGGGTACGGGCACGGCCTCCCGGAGCCGTTCGATCAGCGCGTGGTCCAGGGACGCGGAGCGTTCGGTCATCGCGTGGCTGCTGCCGACGGCGACGGCCAGCGCGTCCACGCCGGTGTCCGCCACGTAGCTCGCCGCTTCCTGCGGGTCGGTGCGCACCCCGGCCGCGTGGGCGCTCGCGGGGGCGTCGGGTTTGCCCCCCACGTACCCGAGTTCGGCCTCCAGCCACAGGCCCGCGCCGTGGGCCCACTGTGCCGCGGCGCGGGTGGCGGCGAGGTTCTCGGCGTAGGGCTGTGCCCCGGCGTCGAACATCGCGGAGGAGAACCCGGCGTCGGCGGCCGTGCGCAGCAGCCGCATGTCCGTCACGTGGTCCAGGTGCAGCGCGACGTCGACGTCGCATGCCTTGCCGACCTCGGCCGCGGCCCGTGCGATCGGCTCGACGCGGCCGCCGTGGAACCGCACGGCGTTCTCGCTGATCTGCAGGATCACGGGGGCGCCCGCGGCCTGCGCACCGGAGGTGATCGCCTCGGCGTGCTCCAGCGTGATCACGTTGAACGCCGCGACGGCCCGGCCTGCGGCGGCGGCCTCCGAGACGAGTTCGCGCGTGGGAACCAGGGGCATGGGGGTGTTCCCCTCGCTTTCGTGTTGCTTCGACGGTCGGTCGGTCCGGCCGGTACGGCGGTTGCCGTCCGCACCGGCCGGTACGGGTGGGTGGGCGTTCGGGACTAGCGTGCGACGGAACTCACGTCGTCGTCCGCCGCACCCGGTGCCACGGAACTCTCGCCGCTCTTCTCGTCGCTGTAGACCATCAGCGTCGAACCCGCGAGGGCGAGCACGATGCCGAGGGCGCCCCACACGCTGGGCAGCGTCTGGTAGACCGCCAGGGACAGCACGATGGTCAGGACCGGGGCGAGTGCGTTGGTGATGGGGGCGACCACGGTGGCCTTGCCCCGGCTGAACGCCATGACCAGGAACAGCGCGCCGACCGCGTTGAGGACCTGCGTCACCGCGGTGAGGGCCGGTGCCTGCCAGGGAGCCCCGGACGGGAAACCGCCCATGATCGCGAACGCCACGGGAACCAGCAGCAGTCCGCTGATGGTCATCCATCCGAAGGTGGTCGCGTCGTTGACCCCGACGAGCGCGGCCTTGCGCATGCAGAACGCCTGCACGCCCCAGGCGACGCAGATCAGGATGGCCATCGGCAGCCACGGGCCGTGCGCGTCCGAGTCGCCACCGCCGCTGGGGATGCTGAGCAGCACGATCGCCACCAGCGCCGCGACCACGCCCACGACGGCGAGCCGGGTGATCCGCTCCCGCAGCAGCACCGTCGCCATGAGGACGGTGATGACCGGGGACAGGGACACCAGGGGGAAGATCAGGTACGCGGGCCCGTCGGCGAGCGCCTGGAACAGCAGCAGTTGTCCGCCGGCGCCGGTGAGGCCCGCGATCAGTCCGTACATCGCGGCGACCGGCCGGCGGTCGAACGTGTTGCCGCGCATCGCGAAGTACGCGGGGATGAGCATCGTGAAGGCCCAGATGATGTAGATCATCTCGTTGGGGTAGCCGTACCTGCTGTTCGGCTCGCTGGAGAAGGCGCCCCACACGCCCCAGAACAGGACCAGCAGCGACGCGTACAGGATCCAGCCTCTTGTGCCGTTCTTCATTGTTCGTCCTCTCCTGAGGCGAGGGACCCTGAGGCCTTGCGCAGCGCGTCGAGCGCCGGCCGGTCGAGCGGGGTTCCAGCGAGTTTCGCCGCGTACAGGGCGGCGCCCACGACGGGCTCGTACAGGGGGTGTCGCAGCTCGTAGCCCGCGAAGCGGCTCTTCAGCCCGGTGGTGAACGCCTCCAGGACCGGGGCGGCGCCGAAGGTACCGCCGGAGTAGGAGACGGGCACGGTCTCGTCCGGGCCGAACCCGAGCCGTTCGCGGGTGGCTTCGACCAGCAGGGCGAGTTCGCGGCCGGCCTCCGCGAGGATCGCCGCGGCGGTCTCGTCGCCCGCCGCGGCCGCCTCGGCCACCGAGCGGCTCAGTGCGGCGATCCGGCCGCGGTCGCCCTGCCACCGGTTGTGCACGACGTCGATCACGTCGAGGTCCGACTCCAGGCCGAGCCGGCTTCGGAACACCCCGGCCAGGGGGCCCTCGGGGAGCCGTCCGTCGCTCATCCGGGAGAAGGCGTTGAGGCCGCGGATCGCGATCCAGTACGCCGATCCCTCGTCGCCGAACGACTCGCTCCAGCCGCCGATGCGTACGCCCCGGCCCTGCCGCTCGCCGTAGGTCATCGAGCCGGTGCCGCTGATGACGTTGATGCCGTCGGCCGCGCCCAGCGAACCGGCCCAGCCGCAGACCATGTCGTTGTCGCACGCGTAGCGGTCGTGCCCGAGCACGGCCCGCGGTGTCGCGTCGAGCACGGGCAGGTCGCGGGCCGCCTCCCCGTAGCCGGGCAGGCCGAAGAAGGCGTACTCGATGTCGGCCGGGGACAGTTCGGCCGCCGCGCAGACGGTGCCGACGCCTTCCCTCAGCACCCGCTCGACGAGCTCGATGCCGTGGGAGAAGTAGTACGAGCTTGCCGCCTGGGCACGCGCCACCACTTGTCCGGACCGGTCGACCAGATAGAACGCGGTTTTCGTACCGCCGCCGTCGACACCCAGGAACATCGTCGTACCTCCGTCCGGCGCCCTCGATCCGCGCCGTTGCTGACTTCGATCAGTCGTTCAAGGAGTGCAGGGTCACGCCCTGCACCACGCGGTTGACCTCACCCGAGGGGAACGGGTTGTCGGGCCGCAGACCCCGGACCCGGGAGGCGCGCAGGGCGATGAGCTGGGCGTACACCACGGCGGGCAGTGCCAGGGCGGCGTCCTCGACGTCGCCGAGGCCCGGGAGCGGCCAGGCATCGGTGCCCTCCGTTCCCGCGCCGCTCTCCGCGGAGACCGCGACGACACTGCCGACGGGAAGGTTTCCGCGCAGCTCCGCGACGATGTCGTGGTCGTACTGGCGGGTGTACGGGTCGTTCGACACGTACACCACCGCGACGGAACGTTCGTTGAGCACCGCCTTGGGACCGTGCCGGAAGCCCAGTGAGGACTCCGCGACGGCCATGAGCGTCCCGCCGGTGAGCTCCAGCACCTTCAGCGCCGACTCCTCGGCGAGGCCCTTCAGCGGGCCGCTGCCGAGGAAGACGATGCGCTCGGGTGCGCGGTCCACCAGGGCGCCGGCCGTGCGGTCGGCGGCGTCGTCCTCGATGATCGACTCCGCTGCCCGTGCCAGGCGTTCGGCGAGCCCGTCGCGGCCGCCCCCGCCCAGGGCGAGCAGTGCCGCGAGCGTCATGCAGGTGAAGCTCGACGTCATGGCGAAGCCGCGGTCGTTGGACGCGGCCGGCATCAGCAGCACGTGCGACCGCTGCCGCTGCGCGTGTTCGCGCGCCAGGCGGCCCTGGTCGTTGCAGGTGATCACGAGGTGGTGCACCTCGGAGAGGACCTGGTCGGCCAGGGCGGTGGCGGCGACGGACTCCGGGCTGTCACCCGACCGGGCGAAGGAGACCAGCAGCGTGGGCAGGTCCTCGGCGAGGCACCCGCGGGGGTCGGCGACGAGGTCCGTGGTGGCAACCGCGTCGACGCGCCGCCCCAAGTGCCGTGCCAGGGAGGGCTGGAGCACCTGCCCGGCGAACGCGGAGGTCCCGGCGCCGGTGAGCACCACGCGCAGGTCGCCGCGTGCCACGAGCGGACCCAGGAACGCGTCCAGCGCTTCCCGGGAGGTTCCGACGATCCGGTCGACCTCCCGCCACAGGGCGGGCTGCTGGGCGATCTCGCGGACGGTGTGGACGGCGCTGTCGTCGACGGGCAGCGTGCCGGGGGGCGTGGTCACACGAACTCCCTCTGGTTCTGGTTCCGGTTCTGGTTCCGGTCCTGGTCGGCGGCGCGGTCGTAGTCGCGCAGGACGTCGCGGACGTGGTCCACGACCAGTTCGCGCGGGCGGGCGGCCAGCTCGCCGCGGCGGACGCGGGCGTACTGGAGCGGAAGGTGCGCGCTGAGCAGGGGCAACGGGACGGCCGTGGCCGAGAGGTTGGCCAGCAGTCGGGTCTGGGCCGCTTCGATCTCGGGGTCGGCCCAGTAGTAGCGCATCCGGTCGCTGTAGCTGTAGCGGCGTGCGAGGCGCTGCTCGGCGTCGCCGCCCGGGTAGTAACCCTCCCACTGGGCGGGCTCGGCGAGCATCCGCCGCTCGACGACCTCGGGAAGCCGTGACCGCTCGCCGGCCGGCACCAGCTCGTCCTCGATCGCGGCGAGGGCGAACAGCGCCTCGCGCAGGGCGAAGGTCAGCCCGGGGCCCACCTTGAGGACCGCCCAGTGGTCCTCGACCAGCGCGGTGAGCGCCTCGGCGGTCTGGTAGTCGGTCGAGTGGGCCTCGTAGACCATGGTGGGCTCGTCGTCGAGGACCTTGCGCAGTTCCTCGGTCGACTCCCGCCGGTAGTCGACGACCCGCAGGTGGTCGAACTCCACGGCCGGCTGCACCACCAGGGCCATGACGCGCGGCCAGGCCCCTTCGACGCCGTGCCGGGCGAACGCCTTCCGGTGCTGCTCCAGGGTCGCGCAGGCCGCCTCGGGCGTGGTGGGCACCAGGGCGCCGAGCGTCTCGTGCGCGCCGCCGGGCGTCGGCACCTCGGTACCGATCACATACCGGATCCGCTCCGCCCGCTCCGGGCCCACCGTGTCCTCGGCCACCCGGATCAGACGCGCGGCGCGTTCGGCGACCACGTCGTCGGTCAGCGGTGCGGGGTCACCGGCGCACGCGAAGCTGCAGTCCAGGTGGATCTTGGTGAAGCCCGCCTCCGCGTAGGCCGCGACCAGCGCGTCGGCCTCCCCCATCGCCTCGTCGGGCGTCAGGGACTGCCACCGGTTCGGTCCGAGGTGGTCGCCGCCGAGGACGACGCGGTCCAGTGGCAGACCGTGTTCCGTCGCGATGCCGTGCACGAGGTCGCGGAAGTCCGCGGGCCGCAGGCCCGTGTAGCCGCCGTACTGGTCGACCTGGTTGGAGGTCGCCTCCACCAGTACCGGACCACCGGTCTCACGTGCCTGCAGCACGGCCGCCTCGATGACCAGCGGATGGGCCGAGCACACGGAGGTGATGCCCTGCGGTCGTCCGGCCTTCTGACGCCGGACGACCTCGTCCAACGGGCTCTCCATCGCCAACCCCTCACTGAAGTGCGATTTGAGCCCGTTTGCCGCGATGGCCCGAAGCTCATGCGGAACGTTACTGGTCTTATTTTCGGCCGTCAATAGTCTCTATTGGTATGGTTCTGGTATGCCTCCATGTCTGCTGGAACGGCGACGGGCCGGGCGTCGGCTGCTCCGACGCCCGGCCCGGGCAGGTTCAGGTCTGGTCCGGTCTGGTCCGGTCGGTTCAGGTCTGGTTCGTGATGGAGGCCCGGAACCGGTAGCGGTCCCCCCGGTAGACCTGGACGGTCAGTTCGATCGGGCGGGCGTCCTGGTTGGAGGTCAGCTGGGTCGCGACCAGCATCGGCATGGTCGCCCCGATCTCGAGCAGCTCCATCTCCCGCGCCGTCGGATGGCGGGCTTCGACCGAGTAGTCGGCGACCCGGGGAAGCTGCGGCGGGTCGGCGGCGCGCAGGGTGGCGTACAGCGAGGCGGTGCTGAAGTCGGCGTCGGCCAGGGCCGGGCAGGCCGACAGCGGCAGCCGGTTGTGCTCCAGCACGACCAGCAGGCCGTCCAGGAAGCGCAGCCGGTGGAGGTCGAAGAGGTCGGCGCCCGGGGCGATCCGGAGCTGCTCGGCCTCCGCCACGGTGGCCGGGCGGACGGTGGCGGAGAGCACCTTGCTGGCCGTCGTCAGACCGTTGGCCTCGGCGTAGTCGGCGAATCCCTGGACCTGGGGGGCGGCCGAGGCCGGCGCCGTCACCGTTTCGGGGAACAGGCCGGGTTCGGCGACGAACCACCCGCGCGACGACGACGGCCGCACGACGCCTCGCGCCTCCAGCTGGGCGAGGGCGGCCCGCAGTGTCACCCGCGAGACGGCGTACCGGGTGACCATGGCCCGCTCGGAGGGCAGCCGGTCACCGGGGCGGGCGCCGGCGGCACGCAGGTCGTCGAGGAGCCGCGCGGCCGTGCGCTCGTACAGCGGGAGGGCGTCGTCGGCGAAGAGGCCCCTGGGCATCGGCGTACTCGCTTCGGTCATACCAGAAACATACCGGTTCGACCGGCCGCGCAGGCATCCGGATCCCTCGCCCCCTCACCGGGACGGGGTGAACTCCTGCGCCGCGGTGGACCATTGGACCATTGACATGCCAATCGAATACCACTTACGTTCTCGATGCAGGCCACCCGGAGCCCGAACGGTGCCGCCCTCGCCCTCACGGGTGTCCCGACTCCGTCCGAGGAGCCGGTTGCGGACGGAGCCTGCTCCGAGAGAGAGGCCGACATGACGGATGTGAACCGGCGCAGCGTACTGAAGGTGGCGCTGGGAGGTGCCGGCCTGGCCGCCTTCCCCTCGGTGGCCCTGGGTGCCACACCCGCGGCCGCGGCACCGCACGGCGGCCCCGAACTCGTCGGGGTCGGCGACACCTCCATCACCCTGGAGTTCGACGACCGGCTGCGCAGCCGGGTGGCTTTGCGGGGCGTCGACGTCACCCGCTTCGACGCCGGTGAGGCCCTGCTGGTGGACGGCGGGGCGATCGACGAGTTCACGTACGGCGGGCACGAGACCCGCAGGACCCGGCATTCCCGGCACGGCGCAGGCGTGAGCGTGACCGTCTGGGGCGAGTCCGCGACCGGAGTCCGCAAGACGGTGGAGCTGACCTCCTACCGGCGCCTGACCGGGATGATCGTGATGAAGGTGACCTACACCAACGGGACCGGCGCCCCGCTGGCGGTCACCGGATGGCGCAGCGGGGCCCACGAACTCCTGGAGGTTCCCGGCGGCTTCCACACCTTCTCGGGAACCACGTACGAGGACCGTCGCGACTGGGTGCGGCCGATGACGGACGGGTTCGTCCAGGAGAACTCGCTGGGGATGGACGCCTCCGACTACGGCGGCGGCACCCCGATGGCGACCGTGTGGCGGCCGGGGGCGGGTCTCTCCGTCGGACACGTCGAACCCGTGGCCAGGATGCTGCGCCTGCCCGTTCGCAGGACGGTCGGCGGAGCGAGCCTCGCCGTCGAGGGCGACACCCCCGTGACCCTGAAGCCGGGGCGGCGTCTGACCACCGACACCACGTTCCTGACCGCGCTGCCGGGCGACCACTTCGCACCGCTCCAGCGCTATCGCGACTACATGAGCGACATCGGCCGGCGTGCGCCCAGGACGCCCGGGCCGGCCCTGGAACCCATGTGGTGTGCCTGGGGCTACGAGCGGGACTTCACCGTCGAGCAGGTCGTCGCAACGCTCCCCAAGGTGCGTGAGGTCGGCCTCAAGTGGGCGGTCCTCGACGACGGCTGGCAGACCAACGAGGGCGACTGGGAGCTGGACCCGCGGAAGTTCCCGGGGGGCGCGGCGGACATGCGGGCCTTCACCCAGCAGATCCGGGACGCCGGTCTGCGGCCGCGCCTGTGGTGGGCTCCGCTGGCGGCGGACCCGGAGAGCAGCCTGTACCAGGACCACTCCGACATGCTCCTGCTGGACCGTGAGGGCAACAAGCAGCGGGTGAGCTGGTGGGACGCCTGGACCCTGTGCCCCGCGTACCGGCCGACGGTGGACTACTTCGTCGGGCAGGTGAAGCGGTTCATCGGCGACTGGGGATACGAAGGGCTCAAGATCGACGGCCAGCACCTCAACGCCGTCGCGCCCTGCTACAACCCGGCGCACGGGCATGCCCGCCCCGAGGAATCGACCGAGGGTCTCGCGCGGTTCTGGAAGGCGGTGTACGAGGCCGCGCACGAGGCGAACCGCGACGCCGTCGTCGAGCTCTGCCCCTGCGGCACCGCCTTCGCCTTCCACAACCTCCCCTACGTCGACCAGTACCCGAGCTCGGACCCGCTCTCCTCGTACCAGGTCCGTACGAAGGGCAAGACGATGAAGGCGCTGATGGGCCGGGGCAGCAGCTACTCCGGCGACCACGTCGAACTGAGCGACGGCGGCGACGACTTCGCCTCCAGCTACGGTGTGGGAGCCGTGCTGTCGACGAAGTTCACCTACCCCGCGGGCCCGGACGACGCCATCGTGCTCACGCCGGAGAGGGAAGCCCTCTGGCGCCGGTGGGTGAACCTGTACGAGGAGAACCTGCTGTCCACGGGCGAGTACCGGGGCGAGCTGTACGACATCGGTTTCGACAAGCCCGAGGCGCACGTGGTGGCCAAGGGCGCGACCCTGCACTACGCGTTCTACGCCGGGCGGTGGGACGGGACGGTCGAGCTGCGTGGCCTGGGCCGCGGCAGGTACCGCCTGACCGATCCGTTCAACGGCACCTCTCTCGGCACCGTCGACGCTCGGCACAACACCGTGGAGCTGGCCTTCGAGCGGTTCCAGCTCGTCGTGGCCGAGCGCATCGGCTGAGCAGAACCGGCGCGCACCGGTCCCGGCACTCAGGTGGCGGTGACCGGCAGCACGTCCGGCGAGAGCGCCGCCGCCCGCGCCGTAGCGCTCGTCATCCGCCTGCGGTGGTGGCGGCGGCACAGCACCTCGTAGCCGATCTCGTCGGGGGACTGGGCGACGTCCCCGACGACCACCTGGGCGCCCTCGACGACCATGACGCCGCCCACGGTGCGGGCGTTGTGCGTGGCGCGGGCTCCGCACCAGCACAGGGCCTCGACCTGGAGCACCTCGACGCGGTCGGCGAGTTCCACCAGCCGCTGGGAGCCCGGGAAGAGCTTGGAGCGGAAGTCGGTGGTGATGCCGAAGGCGTACACGTCGACGTCGAGGTCGTCGACCACGCGCGCGAGCTGGTCGATCTGGTCCGGCGCGAGGAACTGCGCCTCGTCCGCGATCACGTAGTCCACCCGGCCGCCCTGCGAGAGGTGGTCGACTACGTGGGCGTACAGGTCCTGGCCGTCCCCGACCTCGACCGCGTCGGTGACGAGGCCGAGGCGGGAGGAGAGCTTGCCCTCGCCCGCACGGTCGTCGCGGGTGAAGATCATGCCGGCCAGTCCGCGCGCCGATCGGTTGTGCTCGATCTGGAGAGCCAGTGTCGACTTCCCGCAGTCCATCGTTCCGGAGAAGAACACCAGCTCGGGCATGAGGGGTTGGGCACCTTTCGGCAGCGGGATCGGTGGGGCGCAGAGGGTCAGGAGCGTACTTCGAGCAGCGGGACGAGCTGCTCGGCAGGGGTCATCGAACCGTGGTTGCCGACCATCGCCGACTCCTTGGGCTCGCGCTCGGAGGCGATGACCAGGACGTCGTCGCGCGCCGCGGCGACCACGTCGCCGATGCGGTCGTACACCCGGTCGTCGATGCTCGGGCCGAACCAGCCCGCGTCGACCGCCTCGTCCCGGGACGCCACCCAGAACTGCTCGCCGAGCACCTCGCGCCAGCAGAACAGCACGTCGTTGTGGGCGCCGGGGACGGCGTAGACGTGGCGGGCGCGGCCCTCGCCGCCGAGGAGGGCGACGCCCGCCTTCAGCTCCCAGTCCTCGTCGAAGTCGATGCGGTGCTCCTCGTCGAAGGGCACGTCGACCATGCCGTGGTCGGCGGTGACGTACAGGGCGCTGCGCGGCGGCAGCTGCTCGGCGAGGCGCTGGACGAGCCGGTCGACGTGGCCGAGCTGCCCGCGCCAGGTGTCGGAGTCGACGCCGAAGCGGTGTCCGGCGCCGTCGACCTCGGCGTAGTAGGTGTAGACGAGGGCGCGGTCGGCGCGGGCCAGCTGTTCGGCGGCGCAGTCCATCCGGTCCTCGCCGGACAGGCGTCCGTGGAACTCGCCGCCGCTGAGCGCGACCTTGGTCAGCGGGGTGTTGGCGAAGGTGGGCGAGGAGACCTGGGCGGCGTGCACCCCCGCCTCGTGGGCCAGGCCGAAGACGGTGGGGTAGGGCTGCCAGGGGCCGGGCGCGGTCCACGGCTGCCAGCGGAGCTGGTTCATCAGGGCGCCGGTGTCGGGATTGCGCACCGTGTATCCGGGCAGGCCGTGGGCGCCCGGTGGGAGGCCGGTGCCGACGGAGGCGAGGGAGGTCGCCGTGGTCGCCGGGTAGCCGGCGGTGATCGGGCGCCCCGTGCCGCCGCGCGAGCTGCCCAGGAGGGAGCTCAGGAAGGGCGCGTCCTCGGGGTGCGCGCGCAGCTGCTCCCAGCCGAGGCCGTCGATCAGGAAGACGCAGTTGCGGTCGGCGGGGGTCAGTTCGGTGATCCCCGCGGTCATGCCGGGGACACCGAGGCCGGCGGCCAGGGTGGGCAGCAGGTCGGCGAGGGAGCCGCGGCCGTACTCGGGTACGGGGGCGGAGTCGACGGGGAGCGGTTCCGGGTGGGTGTCCCAGGCGGTGTGCTGCACCATCAGCGGGCGGAGTCCGCGGTCGCCTCGGAGAGGGCCTGGGCGAAGGTGAGCGCCTGGCGCACCGTCTCGGGGCCGTCCCCGGCCTCGCTGACACGCAGGCTGAGGTCGTCGGCCGTCGAGCTGCCCGTGTAGCCGTGGTCGGCCTCGCAGTTGGGGTCGCCGCAGGCGGCGGGCTCCAGGTCGAGCCGGGAGACGGCGCCCCAGCCGATGGTCAGCACGATCTCGCGCGGCAGGGTGCCCGGCTTGTACTGCTCCGGGTTGGCGACGACGCGGCTGACGACGATGGACGAGATCCGGCCGAGCTTGACGGACTCCGTGGACGTCGTGGCGTACGGCGTCGGGGAGGTGTCGTCGGCGGCCTGCTCGTCGGTGTGGCTGACGATGAAGCGGTTGCCGGTGAGCACCAGCACGGTCACGTGCCGGCGCACCTCGTTCTGGTCGAACGTCGTCTCCTGGTGGACCAGGTACGACCGCACGGGCTCGCCGCCCACGGCGGCCTCCACCGCCTCGGCCACGAGGGCCGGGTAGTAGCCGCTGCGCTCGATCGCCGCTCGCAGCCCCTGGGTCGTCGTACTGGTCTTGGCCATGCCGTCCATCCTACGGGGACCCGCTGACTGCGAGGCACGCTCCCGCGGTACCCGTCCGGGGCCGTACCCGGCGCGGGCACCGGGCCGGGTACGGGGCGTGGCGGGTCAGTAGGCCGGCAGGGTCCGCGGGCCCAGGTCGTCCCTGGCGGGAGGGGGCGCGAGGCGGACGGAGGCGCCGAGGACGCTCAGGCCGTGCGGGGCGACCACGACGGGCTCCAGGGTGACCGCGACGACCTCCGGGTGGTCGTCGACCAGCCGGGAGACCCGCAGCAGCAGCTCCTCCAGGGCGGCGGCGTCGACCGGGGCCGAGCCGCGCCAGCCGAAGAGGAGGGGGGCCGTACGGACCGAGCGGATGAGCGAGGTGGCGTCCCGGTCGGTGACCGGAATCAGCCGGTGCGCCATGTCGCCGAGCAGCTGGGTGGCGGCGCCGGCGAGGCCGAAGGAGAGCACCGCGCCGGCCGCCGGGTCGATGACCGCCCGTACGACGGTGTCGACGCCGCGCGGGGCCATGCCCTGCACCACCGGGCGCAGCTCCGCGGGCTTTCCGAACAGCTCGGTCAGTTCGGCGTAGGCCCGCCGCAGTTGCTCCTCGTCCGCGAGGTCGAGGCGTACGCCGCCCAGGTCGGCGCGGTGGCGCAGGTGCGGGGCGGTGGCCTTGAGGGCCACCGGGTAGCCGATGGTCCGCGCGGCGGCCGCTGCGTCGTCGGGAGTGGCGGCGGGCAGGGCGCGGTGGACGTGGACGCCGTACCGGCCGAGCAGGTCGCAGGTCTCCCGGCTGCCGAGGGTGAGCCCCTGCCCGCGCGCGAGGTGCCCCGCTATCTGCTGGGCGGCGCCCTTCTCGTCGATGTCCTCGTACTCCGGCACCTTGCCGGGGTCGGCGGCCTCGCGCCGCCACTGGGCGTAGGCGACCGCCTCGCCGAGGGCGCGGACGGCACGCTCGGCGGCGGGATAGGCGGGGATGAGGTGGGCTCCCTCCGGGGCCCTGACGACGGACTGCGTCCGGCCCGGGGTCGCGGACGGGCGGGGCGGCCCGGACGGGACGGGCGCGCCGGTCCCGGACGGGACGGACGGGACGGGCGCGCCGGACGGGGGCTGATCGGCGGGGCCGGGAGCGGCATGGGGTCCGGTGCCCGGGGTGGCTCGGGAGGCAGGGCCGCCCGGGGTGCCCTGCGGCACGGCACCCGGGTCGCCCGGCCGGGCCGCGCTCGAAGCCGCTTGGGCGGCGGTGCCCGCAGCCGCCTGGGAAGTGGTGCCCGCAGTGCTCTGAGCCGTCTGCGGGGCCGTGCTCGCCGCCGCGGACAGGGCCTCCGCCAGGCCGCCCAGCTCCACGTGGACCACGAGGACGGGCTTGGTGGGGACCGCGGCCGCCGCCGAGCGCAGGGCCTCCGCGAGCGCGGCGTCCCCGGCCGCCCCCTCCCCCAGCGTCGGGATGGCGGTCACCACGACCGCGTCGCACGTGTCGTCGGCCAGGGCCCTGGCCAGGGCCGCGTGGAAGTCGTCGGCCGAGGCGGCGGTCGTCAGGTCCAGCGGGGGCTGCGGGCGCAGGCCCTCGGAGAGGCACGCGTCGTACGTGAGCAGTCCCAGGGACTCCGAGTTGCCCAGGATGGCCACCCTCGGTCCGGCGGGCAGCGGCTGGCGGGCGAGGAGCAGCCCCGCGTCGACCAGGTCGGTGATGGTGTCGACGCGGATCACGCCGGCCTGCCGCAGCAGCGCGGAGACCGTCGCGTGGGGCAGCCGCGTCGCCCGTACGGCGTGCCCCTGGGGTGCCACGCCGCCGTGCCGGGCGCCCTGCACCACGACCAGGGGCTTGGCGGCCGCCGTGCGCCGGGCCAGGCGGGTGAACTTGCGGGGGTTGCCGATGGACTCCAGGTACATCAGCGCGACGTCGGTCTCCGGGTCGTCGTACCAGTACTGGAGGACGTCGTTGCCGGAGACGTCGGCGCGGTTGCCGGAGGAGACGAAGGTGGACACGCCGGTGACGCCGGTGACCCCGCCGCCGCGCCGGTGCAGCCGGGAGAGCAGGGCGATGCCGATGGCGCCGGACTGCGCGAACAGGCCGATCCGTCCCGCGCGCGGCATCTCGGGGGCGAGAGAGGCGTTGAGCCGCACGTCGGGGGAGGTGTTGATGATCCCGAAGGCGTTGGGCCCGATGATGCGCATGCCGTACGACCGCGCGTGCCGCACGAGGGCGCGCTGGCGTTCGCGCCCCTCGGGGCCGCTGTCGGCGTATCCGGCGGAGATCACCACCAGGCCCTGCACCCCGTGCTCGCCGCACGCCGTGACGACGTCCGGGACGTGCTCGGCGGGCACGGTGACGACGGCGAGGTCGACGGGCCCGTCGATGTCGCGCACGGAACGGCACGCCGGAACCCCGTCGAGCTCCTTCATGTCCTCGGGGAAGGCCCTGTTCACGGCGTACAGGCGCCCCGTGTAGCCGGCGTCCCGGATGTTGCCGAGGATGCTGCGGCCGACGCCGCCCGGGGTGCGGCCGGCGCCGACGACCGCGACCGAGCCGGGCTGCAGCAGCCGCTGCACGGAACGGGCCTCCGCGCGGTGCTCGCGCGCGTACTGCACGGCCAGCGAGCGGTCGGTGGGTTCGAGATCGAACTCCAGGCGGACCACCCCGTCCTCGAAGCTTCGCTTCTGGGTGTACCCCGCGTCCATGAAGACTTTGATCATCTTGTTGTTGGCGGGCAGCACCTCGGCGGCGAAGCGGCGGATGCCCCGCTCGCGGGCGACGGCGGCGATGTGCTCCAGGAGGGCGGAGGCGACGCCGCGCCCCTGGTGGGCGTCCTGGACGAGGAAGGCGACCTCGGCCTCGTCGGCCGGTGCGGTGGCGGGTGTTCCGCCGGCCCCGATCCGGTCGTAGCGTACGGTGGCGATGAACTCGCCGCCGATGGTGGCCGCGAGTCCCACCCGGTCCACAAAGTCGTGGTGCGTGAAGCGGTGGACGTCCTTGGCGGACAGGCGAGGGTACGGCGCGAAGAAGCGGTAGTACTTCGACTCGTCGGAAACCTGCTCGTAGAAGCTGACCAGGCGCTCGGCGTCATCGACGGTGATGGGGCGGACGCGCGCGGTGCCGCCGTCGCGCAGCACCACGTCGGCTTCCCAGTGGGCGGGGTACTCGTGCCGGTCCGACGAGGTCTGCATGGGCCCCAGAGTACGGCTCGCGTACGACAACGGCGCGGGGCAGTCTGTGGGGGACGGAGGTCCGGACCGAGGCCGCGGTCCGGGACCCGGACGGGGCGGCCCACGTGGTCGTCCCGGCTCGCTTCACGATGTGGGAAACTGGTCTAGACAAGACTGGTCTAGACAACTCCAACGCCTCTGAACACCTGAAGGGCAGCATCACATGGCTGAGCGCCGCGTCAACGTCGGCTGGGCCGAGGGTCTCCACGCCCGCCCCGCCTCCATCTTCGTCCGAGCCGCCACGGCCACAGGCGTCCCGGTGACGATCGCCAAGGCCGACGGGTCCCCCGTCAACGCGGCCTCCATGCTGGCCGTCCTCGGCCTCGGCGCCCAGGGGGGCGAGGAGATCGTCCTCGCGTCCGACGCCGAGGGCGCGGAGGCGGCCCTGGAGCGGCTGGCGAAGCTGGTCGCCGAGGGGCTCGAGGAGCTTCCCGAGACCGTCTGACGGACGGGACAGCAGCACCGAAAGGCCCGCCGGGACCACCGGGCGGGCCTTTCTCCTTTTCCGCTTCCGCTTCTGCCTCTGCTTCTGCTTCTGCTTCTGCTTCTGCTTCTGCTTCTGCACGTTCGGGACGGCAGAAATAGCCGCCGGAATTCCCCCGCTTTTGTATACGGAACCTGTGTTACCGGAGCGGGCTCGCGGTGTTTACGGAATGTTGCGTATTCCTCACACGCTCTGCCGTCGCGCCGCCGGAGGCGAACCGGAGCCGGTACCCGGACGCCGACCGCTCGATGTGCCGGGTCATGAGCGCCCGCGCGCGTTCGGCGTCGCCCCGGGCCACGGCGTCGGCGATCGCCGCGTGCTCCGCCCAGTGCTCCACCGGTCCGACCGGTGCCTCCACGACGTACATCCAGGCGATCTTGTGGCGGAGCTGGGTCAGCAGCGCGGTCAGGGAGGGGCTGTCCGCCGCCCTGGCGAGGGTCTCGTGGAACCAGCCGCCCAGGGAGCGCAGCTCGTCCACGGTGCCCCGCCCGGCCCGTTCCTGCCCCAGCCTGACCAGGCCGCGCAGCACCTTGAGGTGTGCGTCGGTGCGCCGCCGCGCGGCCCGGGAGGCGCCGAGCGGCTCGAGGAGCGTGCGGGTCTCCAGCAGGTCGGCGGCCTCCCGCCGGGTCGGTTCCGCGACGCACGCGCCCGCGTGCCGCCGGGTCACCACGAAGCCCTCCGCCTCCAGCGTGCGCAGGGCCTCGCGGACGGGGACGCGGGAGACGCCGTAACGGCGGGCGAGGATCTCCTCGGTGAGCCGGCTCCCGCGTCCGTGGACGCCGGTCACGATGTCGTCCCGAATCGCCGTGCACACCGAATGTGCCGGAATACGCATGACCGACCTCCGCCTTGATCCCCAGAAACGTCGACGATGGACGCGCTTTCAGCGACTCTAGGCCAATCAAGCCGGCATGGAATACAAAAAGCCCCGACTCGGGAAGCCGGGGCTTTTTCGTCAGACGTTCACTCCGTGGGAGCGGAGATAGGCGACGGGGTCCATGTCCGAGCCGTACTCGGGGCTGGTACGGGCCTCGAAGTGCAGGTGCGGTCCGGTGACGTTGCCGGTGGCACCCGAGACGCCGATCTGCTGGCCGGGCTCGACCGACTGGCCGACCGAGACGCCGATGGACGACAGGTGCCCGTACTGGGTGTACGTGCCGTCGTGCATCCTGATCACGACCTGGTTGCCGTACGCGCCGCCCCAGCCGGCCTCGACGACGGTGCCGACGCCCACGGAGTGCACGGACGTGCCGCTGGAGGCGTGGAAGTCGATGCCGGTGTGGCTGCCGGAGGACCACAGGGAGCTGCCGGCCTGGTAGGCGGTGGAGACGTACGAGGCGGTGATCGGCGCGACGAAGGTGTTGAGGCGCTCGCGCTCCGCCTCCCGCGCGGCGCGCTCCTTGGCCTCGCGCGCCTCCTTGGCCGCCTCGGCCGCCCGCTCGCGGGCCGCCTCGCGGGCGGCGGCGTCCGCGGCCGCCTGCTTCTGGGCGAGGGCCTGGGCGTCGATCTCGTCGGCTATGGAGTCGCCGATGGTGACGACCGGGGTGAGCCCGGTCTGTTCCACCTCGGGCTCGGCGGCCAGCGCCGGAGCCGCGAGGGTGCCGACCACGCCGGTGGTGGCGAGGGCCGCGACACCCGCCGCGCGGGCGGTGGTGCGGTGCACCCGACTGGGACGGCGGTGCTTCCCGGTGGCGCGCGTGAACGCCATGTAGAGGCTTGTCCTTTCCTTCCCTCTCGCCTACCGGGTTAGCTGACGGGTTCGGAGGTGGAAGGTCTCCTACGGACCCCCTCGCGGTGCGCGCGGGCGTCCGATTCACCCCAGGGACTTCGATGGGTCCCCGGCTCCCCTGGCTCGCGCCGTACGGGGACTCGGCGATGACTGTCCGGTGCCGCGGATGCGGCGCACTGCCTGACGAACAGCCCGGACGACGCTAAACGCGGCTGCGTTCAATCCTCAAACGCAACAGGCTTTTTGTAGCGCACGCCACAGGGCAGACGAGCAACCACTCCCCCAATCCGGACAAACGGCGGCCCCGGTGACACACCGGTCACCGGGGCCGCCGCGCGCGCGTGCCGCTACTCGGCCGCCACCACGGTGACTTCGCCGATGCCGAGGGCCTCGACGGGCTCCTTGATCTGCGCCGCGTCGCCGACCAGGACCGTCACGAGACGGTCCACCGGGAAGGCGTTCACGACCGCCGCGGTGGCCTCCACGGTGCCCGTGGCGGCCAGTTGACGGTAGAGCGTGGCCTGGAAGTCGTCGGGCAGGTGCTGCTCGACCTGGTCGGCCAGCGTGCTCGCCACGGCCGCCGCCGTCTCGTACTTCAGCGGCGCCACGCCCACCAGGTTCTGCACGGCCACGTCGCGCTCGGCGTCGGTGAGCCCCTCCGCGGCCAGCTTGCGCAGCACCGTCCACAGGTCCTCCAGGGCGGGACCGGTGTTGGGGGTGTCGACGGATCCGCTGATGGCGAGCATCGCGGCGCCCGTGCCGTCCGGCGCGGAGCGCAGGACCTGGCCGAACGCCCGCACACCGTAGGTGTAGCCCTTCTCCTCGCGCAGGACGCGGTCCAGGCGCGAGGTGAGGGTGCCGCCCAGGCAGTAGGTGCCGAGCACCTGCGCGGGCCACACGCGGTCGTGCCGGTCGGCGCCGGTGCGGCCGATCAGCAGCTGCGTCTGGACGGCGCCGGGACGGTCCACGATGACGACCCGGCCCCGGTCGTCGGCGGTCACCGGGGGCACGGGACGCGGCTCGGCGGCCGAGCCGGTCCAGGCGCCCAGGGTGTCGCCGAGCAACGCGTCCAGGTCGACGCCGGTGAGGTCGCCGACGACCACCGCGGTGGCCGTGGCGGGGCGGACGTGCCGCTCGTAGAAGGCGCGTACGGCCGCCGCGTCGATGGCCTCGACCGTCTCCTCCGTGCCCTGGCGCGGGCGCGACATGCGCGCGTCGGCCGGGAACAGCTCCTTGGAGAGTTCCTTGGCGGCACGCCGGGAGGGGTTGGCCAGCTCGTGCGGGATCTCGTCGAGCCTGTTGCGCACCAGCCGTTCGACCTCGCCGTCCGCGAAGGCGGGCGCCCTGAGGGCGTCGGCGAGCAGGCCGAGTGCCTTGCCGAGGCGCGAGGCGGGCACCTCCAGGCTCAGCCGGACGCCGGGGTGGTCGGCGTGCGCGTCCAGGGTGGCGCCGCAGCGCTCCAGCTCGGCGGCGAAGTCCTCCGCGGAGTGCTTGTCGGTGCCCTCGGAGAAGGCGCGCGCCATGATGGTGGCGACGCCGTCGAGACCGGCCGGCTCGGCGTCCAGGGGGGCGTCGAGGAGCACCTCGACGGCGACGACCTGCTGGCCGGGGCGGTGGCAGCGCAGCACGGTGAGGCCGTTGTCGAGGCTGCCGCGCTCGGGGGCGGGGAACGCCCACGGCTTGGGCTCGCCGGCCTGCGGCTGGGCGTGGAATTCCATGGTGGCGAGCTCGGTCACTTGGCCGCCTCCTCGTTCTCGTCGGTGGCGTCGGTCTCGTCGGCGGGGGCGGTGGGCTCGTAGACGAGCACCGCGCGGTTGTCGGGGCGCAGGCGGGCCTTGGCGACCTCCTGGACCTCCTCCGCGGTCACCTCGAGCACCCGCTGCACGGCGGTGAGGGCGAGCTGCGGGTCGCCGAACAGGACGGCGTACCGGCACAGTTCGTCCGCGCGGCCGGCGACCGTGCCCAGGCGGTCCAGCCACTCGCGCTCGAGCTGGGCCTGGGCGCGCTCCATCTCCTCGGCCGTGGGGCCCTCCTCGGCGAAGCGGGCCAGCTCCTCGTCGATGGCCGTCTCGATGACCGGCACCTCGACGTCGCCGGACGTCTTCACGTCCAGCCAGCCCAGGGAGGGCGCCCCGGCGAGCCGGAGCAGGCCGAACCCGGCGGCGACGGCGGTGCGGTCGCGGCGGACGAGCCGGTTGTACAGGCGGGACGACTCGCCGCCGCCCAGGACGGTCAGGGCCAGGTCGGCCGCGTCGCACGCGCGCGTGCCGTCCTCCGGCAGGCGGTAGGCCGCCATCAGGGCGCGGGCCGGGACCTCCTCCTCGACGACCTCCCGCAGTTCCCCGCCCATGACGTCGGGCAGCGCGCCGTCCCGGGGCGGCTGCTTGCCGTCGTGCGAGGCGATGGAGCCGAAGTACTTCTCGATCCACGCGAGTGTCTGCTCGGGGTCGATGTCGCCGACGACCGAGAGCACCGCGTTGTTCGGCGCGTAGTAGGTGCGGAAGAACGCGCGCGCGTCCTCCAGGGTCGCCGCGTCCAGGTCTGCCATCGAGCCGATCGGCGTGTGGTGGTAGGGGTGGCCCTCCGGGTAGGCGAGGGCGGTCAGCTTCTCGAAGGCGGTGCCGTAGGGGACGTTGTCGTAGCGCTGGCGGCGTTCGTTCTTGACGACGTCCCGCTGGTTCTCCATCGACTCGTCGTCCAGGGCGGCGAGCAGGGAGCCCATGCGGTCGGCCTCCAGCCAGAGGGCGAGCTCCAGCTGGTGGGCGGGCATGGTCTCGAAGTAGTTGGTCCGCTCGAAGCTGGTGGTGCCGTTGAGCGAGCCGCCGGCGCCCTGCACCAGCTCGAAGTGGCCGTTGCCCTTGACCTGGGCGGAGCCCTGGAACATGAGGTGCTCGAAAAGGTGAGCCAGGCCGGTGCGCCCCTTGACCTCGTGGCGCGAGCCGACGTCGTACCAGAGGCACACCGCCGCGACCGGGGTCAGGTGGTCCTCGGAGAGCACCACGCGCAGGCCGTTGGCCAGGCGGTGCTCGGTCGCTGTCAGGCCGCCGGAGCCTGCCTGGGCTGTGGCCGTGTGACCCATGGGCATGTACGTCCCTTCGATCGCGAGATCCTGGTGGAGTCACTGGGTGAACCACCGGGTGGAATCCATGGGCGGAACTGCGGAATTCCGCCGGTCCTGCCACTGTATGCAAGCGTGCGGGCGGCCGGTGGAGTTCCCGGGCCTCGTACGCCGAGAGCGAGAACGCGGTTGACGGGCCGCCGGAGACGGCTGCGCGGACGGCACCCCGGGACGAGGGCGTACCCTGCGGGCAGCGCCGGGCCGGCAGCCCGTGACGGGTCCTGGTCGGTCGCTGTCAGTGCCGCAGTCCACAATGGACGGCGTCAGATCACCGTTCACGCTTCAGCAAGGAGCCGGCAGCGATGGCCCGCCGTAGTACGAAGACCCCGCCGCCCGACGACTCGTACGAGGAGAAGATCCTCGACATCGACGTCGTCGACGAGATGCAGGGCTCCTTCCTCGAGTACGCGTACTCGGTCATCTACTCCCGTGCGCTGCCGGACGCCCGCGACGGCCTCAAGCCGGTGCACCGGCGCATCGTCTACCAGATGAACGAGATGGGCCTGCGGCCCGAGCGCGGCTACGTGAAGTGCGCCCGCGTCGTCGGCGAGGTCATGGGCAAGCTGCATCCGCACGGCGACGCGTCGATCTACGACGCCCTGGTCCGCATGGCCCAGTCGTTCTCGATGCGGGTGCCGCTGGTGGACGGCCACGGCAACTTCGGCTCGCTGGGCAACGACGACCCGCCGGCCGCCATGCGGTACACCGAGTGCCGGATGGCCGAGGCCGCAGGCCTGATGACGGAGTCCATCGACGAGGACACCGTCGACTTCGCCCCGAACTACGACGGCCAGGAGCAGGAGCCGGTGGCCCTGCCCGCCGCCTTCCCGAACCTGCTGGTCAACGGCGCCTCGGGCATCGCGGTCGGCATGGCCACGAACATGCCGCCGCACAATCTGCGCGAGGTGATCGCGGCTGCCCGGCATCTGATCCGGTACCCGAACGCCGACCTGGACGCGCTGATGAAGCACGTGCCGGGCCCCGACCTGCCCACCGGCGGCCGCATCGTCGGCCTGCCCGGCATCCGGGACGCGTACGAGACGGGCCGCGGCACCTTCAAGATCCGCGCGACGGTGTCCGTGGAGACGGTGACGGCCCGCCGCAAGGGTCTCGTCGTCACCGAGCTGCCCTTCGCGGTCGGCCCGGAGAAGGTCATCTCGAAGATCAAGGACCTGGTCGGCGCGAAGAAGATCCAGGGCATCGCGGACGTCAAGGACCTCACCGACCGCGCCCACGGACTGCGCCTGGTCATCGAGATCAAGAACGGCTTCGTGCCCGAGGCGGTCCTGGAGCAGCTCTACAAGCTGACGGCCATGGAGGAGTCCTTCGGCATCAACAACGTCGCCCTGGTCGACGGCCAGCCCCTCACCCTGGGCCTCAAGGAGCTGCTGGAGGTCTATCTCGACCACCGCTTCACCGTCGTCAGGCGCCGCAGCGAGTTCCGCCGCAGCAAGAAGCGCGACCGGCTGCACCTGGTGGAGGGCCTGCTCACCGCCCTGGTCGACATCGACGAGGTCATCCGCCTCATCCGCTCCAGCGAGAACTCCGCGCAGGCCAAGCAGCGCCTGATGGAGCGGTTCTCTCTGAGCGACGTCCAGACTCAGTACATCCTGGACACGCCGCTGCGCCGGCTCACCAAGTACGACCGCATCGAGCTGGAGTCCGAGAAGGACCGGCTGAACGCCGAGATCGAGGAGCTGACCCGGATCCTCGACTCGGACGCGGAGCTGCGCAAGCTGGTCTCGGCCGAACTGGCGGCGGTGGCGAAGAAGTTCGGCACCGACCGGCGTACGACTCTGCTGGAGTCGAGCGGCGCCCCGGTCGCCGCCGTGCCGCTCCAGGTGGCGGACGACCCGTGCCGGGTGCTGCTGTCGTCGACGGGCCTGCTGGCCCGCACCGCGAACGACGAGCCTCTCGTCACGGAGGCCGGGGCCAAGCGCGTCAAGCACGATCTGATCGTCTCGGCGGTGCCGGCCACCGCGCGCGGCGAAGTGGGCGTGGTGACGTCCGGCGGGCGGCTGCTGCGGGTGAACGTGGTGGACCTGCCCCAGCTCCCGGAGGCGATGCCGACGCCGAATCTCGCGGGCGGCGCGCCGCTGGCCGAGTTCGTGTCCCTGGAGGACGACGAGGACGTCGTCTGCCTGACCACGCTGGACGAGTCCTCGCCGGGGCTGGCGCTCGGCACGGAACAGGGCGTCGTCAAGCGGGTGGTGCCCGACTACCCGTCCAACAAGGACGAGTTGGAGGTCATCACCCTCAAGGACGGCGACCGCATCGTCGGCGGGGTCGAGTTGCGCACCGGTGACGAGGACCTGGTCTTCATCACGGACGACGCGCAGCTCCTGCGCTACCAGGCCTCGCAGGTCCGCCCACAGGGCCGTCCGGCGGGTGGCGTGGCGGGGGTCAAGCTCGCCGACGGGGCCAAGGTCATCTCCTTCACGGCGGTGGACCCGGCTATGGACGCGGTGGTCTTCACGGTGGCCGGATCGCGCGGCACGCTGGACGACTCCGTGCAGACCACGGCCAAGCTCACGCCGTTCGACCAGTACCCGCGCAAGGGTCGCGCCACGGGCGGGGTGCGCTGCCAGCGGTTCCTGAAGGGCGAGGACTGCCTGGCCTTCGCCTGGGCGGGCGCCACCCCGGCCCTCGCCGCACAGAAGAACGGCACACCGGCCCAGCTCCCGGACACCGACCCGCGCCGCGACGGCTCGGGCGTGTCGCTGCCCAAGACGGTGTCGGTGGTGGCGGGCCCGGTCTAGGGGCTGTCTGACAGTTCGCGTCGTCGCCCGAAGGGCGGCCGCGCGGCGTCAGGTGCGTGCTCTCGGTGGTCCGGCCCCAGACCCGCGTACTGGCCGTACTCGGGTCTGGGGCCGGTGCGGCGAGAGTGCGTGCATGGCGTCGCGCGGCAGACGGGAATCGTCAGACAGGCCCGGGGCCGTCCGGCGGCTCCTCGCCGTTGGCCACGTAACGCAGGACGCCCCACATGCCGTGTTCGTCGGCGGGTGGGGCGTCGGCGTCCCGGCGGCACGCGTCGAGTTCCTCGCCGAGGGCCGCCGCGTCGATCCCGGAGCCGATGAGGACGAGCTGGGTACGGCCGGCCTCCGGGGCGCCGGACGCGCCGGCGGCACCGGCCGGGGTCCAGGGCTCCGGGTAGAAGCGCAGGAAGCGTCCGACGGCGTGGACTGCGTACCGGTTCCGCGGGTCGTACGGGCCGAAGTCGACGTACCCCTTGATCCGGTACAGGCCCTCGGGACGGCTGTCGAGGAAGCGCATGAGCCGGCGCGGGTCGAGCGGGACGCCGGAGACGAACGACAGGGTGTCGTAGGCGGCGTGCAGGTGATCGGCTTGTGCGCCGCCCTCGGAGTGGTCGTGCAGGTCGTCGAAGGACAGCTGCCCCACGCGCTCCTCGCTGGGCCGGCAGTCGTAGAGGAACTCGGGGTCGATACGGCCGTAGGTCGCCGGGACGACGGCGGCGCCGTCCACGAGCGAGTGCACCAGGCCGAGCACCCGCTCGGCGTCGGTGGCCCGGTCCGTCTTGTTGACCACGACCAGGTCGGCGAGGGCCAGGTGCCGGTCGATCTCGGGGTGCCTGGCGCGGGTGTCGTCGAACTCGGCGGCGTCGACGACCTCGACCAGCCCGCCGTACACGATCCCCGGTTGCTCGCTGGCCAGCAGCATGCGTACCAGTTCCTGCGGTTCGGCGAGGCCGCTGGCCTCGATGACGATGACGTCGATGCCGGCCTCGGGACGGGCGAGCCGCGCCAGGTACCCGTCCAGTTCGCTCGCGTCGACGGCACAGCACAGGCATCCGTTGCCCAGCGACACGGTGGAGTCGCCGAGGGCTCCAGCGACGGCCATCGCGTCGATCTCGATCGATCCGAAGTCGTTGACGACGGCGCCGATCCGGCTGCCTCCGCTGCGGTGGAGGAGGTGGTTGAGCAGGGTGGTCTTCCCGGACCCGAGGAATCCGGCGAGCACGACGACCGGGATCTGCTGCGGAGTCGAGCGCTGCCCCACCGTGCGACCTCTCTCTCACCCATGCGTACGCCGGCCCGCGCCAGGGCGTACACCCACGTACGGAATTGCCTGCTCAGGATACGAGCCGGCGGAGTACCCGCGGAGTGAACGATTGTTAGCAGCACTTGGTGGGCAGACGTTTTCCAAGGCGCCGGACCGTGCGACCCTCGCTTCCCTCCGTGCGCCTCCTCTCCGCCTCCCCGTCGATCAGCGCCGCTCGGCACCCTGGAGGTGGCAGCACCAAACATCGCTCGCCGGTCCCCGTCAGCCGACCCGCACTCGACGACCGGCGGGCGGTCGCCTGATTCGGGGGTTGACATGGTCACACGGAAGAAGGTCACGGGGAGGTTCGGCTCCGCCGCGGCCGGGATGTTGCTGGCCACGGCCGGGATATCGCTCGCCGCGCGCCGGCAGCGGCGCGAGGCAGCGCATATGCACGAACGGCTGCTGGAACTGGAGGAGCTGGCCATCCGGCGCCAGTCGTTGGCACATCAGCAGCGCATGCACTGGGAGTTGCTCACCAGGGCCATCGACGATCCGTCGCTCGCCGAAGTCATCGACACCTACGACAAGAGCATCCCGGCCGAGCGGCGGCGCCAGTTCTTCTATGCGAATGCCTGGTACGTCAACCTCTACCACGTGCACCGTGCGGGGCTCCTGGACCAGGAAGGGCTGCAGGGGCGCCTCAGGGAGTTCTTCCAGAGCCCGGTCTTCCGCGAGTACTGGGAGGCGACGAGGAACATGCGCGCCGCCTTGGACCAGAACTCCGACGAAGCCCGGCTGGGGCTGGTGGTCGACGCTCTGGCCAAGGACTTCGAGGACGCCGACACGGACGAATGGTGGGTGGTCGGGACGCCTCCCCACGACTGAGGGTCGCCTGCTCCGAACGGGGGCCATACCGTCAACCTCAAGGAGC
Organism: Streptomyces rubrogriseus; assembly: GCF_027947575.1. Lineage (NCBI taxonomy): Bacteria > Bacillati > Actinomycetota > Actinomycetes > Kitasatosporales > Streptomycetaceae > Streptomyces > Streptomyces rubrogriseus. Next base: position 6,417,067 of record NZ_CP116256.1, read on the forward strand.
AACAGGGGACTTCCGAGGCCCCGTCGGTCACACGGGCCACTCGGCACCCAGTAGCGTGGGGACTCATCAATCTGCCAGCAACCTTGCCCATAAGGACCGGTACCTTGAAGATCGTGCGCCGCATCGGTGTGCCTCCCAGCGCTCGTGGCAGTACCACGGGATCCACCTGCCCCGACCTGTTCGAACTGAGTGACGGCAACTTCGCCGTCATCGGCACCGAGGCCACCGAGGCGCTGGAGCGTGAGCTGCCCGCCGACGCCGCCAGGGCCGACTACGAACGCATCGTGGTCATCAGCCGGGAGACCCTCATCCGGGCCAAGGCGGACATCCCCGACGCCTGACTTCACCCGCGCCGTCGGCCGTACCCCACCGCCGACGACGCACGGACCCCCACCACCGGCGAGCAACCCGGCACCCCGTCCTTGCTCGACGCTCCCCCGACCAGGCCTGGCGCCCGAACGGCACCAGGCCGCTCGTGTTTCTCAGGCCGCCGCCGGGACTCCGACCGGCGCCCCCGGCCCCACATACCGCGCCGCCGGACGGATGATCTTGGAGTCGGACGCCTGCTCCAGAATGTTGGCGCTCCAGCCCACCACCCGTGCCGCCGCGAACGTGGGAGTGAACATCTCGCGGGGCAGGCCGCACAGTTCCATGACCACGCCCGCGTAGAACTCGACGTTGGTGTGCAGTTCGCGTCCCGGCTTCAGCTCCGCGAGGATCGCCTCGACCTGCCGCTCCACCTCGACGGCGAACTCCACGCGCGGCCCGCCGAAGCCCCGCGCCACCTCACGCAGCATCCGTGAGCGCGGGTCCTCCGTGCGGTAGACGGCGTGGCCGAAGCCCATGATGCGGTCACCGGCGAGTACCCGCTCGCGGATCCACGCGTCGATGCGATCGGGCGTGCCGATCGCGTCCAGGGTGTCCAGCGCCCGGCTGGGCGCGCCGCCGTGCAGCGGGCCGGACAACGCCGACACCGCTCCGGCCAGGCAGGCCGCGACGTCCGCACCCGTCGACGCGATGACCCGCGCGGTGAAGGTCGACGCGTTGAACCCGTGGTCGATGGTGGAGATCAGGTACTGCTCGATCGCCCGGGTGCGCGCCTCGTCCGGCTCCTGGCCGGTCAACATGTACAGGTAGTTCGCGGCGAACGAGAGGTCCTCGCGCGGCTCCACCGGCTCGAGCCCCCGCCCCAACCGGTGCAGCGCGGTCAGCAGCGTCGGTACGGCCGCGGCGGCCACCAGGGTGTCCTGCCGACGCTGGTCGACCGACAGGTCGTACACCGGCCGGAAGCCCAGGGCCGCGCCCAGCAGGGACAGGCCGGTGCGCATGCCGGCGAGCGGACCGGAGCGTCCGCCGGCCTCGGCGATGGCGGGCAGGGCGGCGCGCACCGCGTCGGGGAGCCGCCGCAGCGCCGCGGTCTCGGCGGCGAAGGCGGCCCCGGTTCGCGCGTCGGGGAGTTCCCCGTGGACCAGGAGGTGCCAGACGTCCTCGAAGCCGCGACTCCGGGCGAGTTCGACGGCCGAGTACTGGCGGTAGTGGTAGAACCCCTCGAGTCCCCGTACATCGCCGACCTCGGTTTCGGCCACCACGACACCGGCGAGCCCGCGCGGCACCTCGACGGGCGTCGCCGCGGCTGCGGTTCTGTTGACGGACATGATTACCTCCTTGAACTTGACTCAACTGTCCATACTTGACTACAGCTCTGTCAATATTGATTCAATCAATGCATAATATTGCGGCGACTCAACACGGACCGCCTCCGATCGATACGGTGACCTCATGCGCGATCACGAGCCCGACCACCCCGCAGACAGCGAGCGGCGCCTGACCACCAGGGAGGCGGCCGAACTGCTCGGGGTGAAGCCCGAGACCGTGTACGCGTACGTCAGCCGCGGCCAGCTCGGCAGCCGACGCGCGCCCGGCTCCCGGGGCAGCACCTTCGACGCCGACGAGGTGCGGGCCCTCGCCCGGCGCAACCGGCGCGACGGCGGCACCAACCCGGCCTCGGCCGCCGGTCAGGAGCTGACCGTGCGCACCCGCCTCACGCTCATCGAGAACGACCGGTTCTCCTACCGGGGCGTCGACGCGGTCGAACTCGCCGCGCGCCACACCTACGAGGAGGTGGCCGAGTGGCTCTGGACCGGGGAGCTGCGCCCCGGCACCGCGTTCTCGGCCCCCGAGTCCTCCGTCGCCGTCGCCCGCCGGGCCGTCGACGCCCTGCCCGAACACGCCGGTCCCGCGGACCGGCTCCGTGTCGCGGCGATCGCCGCGGCGGTCACGGACCCGCTCCGCTTCGACCTGTCGGAGGACGCGGTGCTGGGCACGGCGCGCGTCCTCATCCCCACCCTCGTCGCCGCGCTTCCCCCCGTACTGCGCGACGGACACGACCGGGACCCGATCGCCCGCCGCCTGTGGACCCGGCTCAGCGGGCAGGAGCCCGACGAGCCGACGCTGCAGGCGCTGGACACGGCGCTCGGACTCCTCGTCGACCACGATCTGGCGGCCTCCACGCTCGCCGTGCGCGTCGCCGCGTCGGCGCGGGCGCACGCCTACGCCGCCGTCTCCGCCGGGCTCGGCGTGATCGAGGGACCGCTGCACGGCGCCGCCGGGGGACTGGCGCACCGGATGCTGCTGGAGGTTCTCGACCTGGGCAGCGCGGCCCCGGTGGTCGCGGAGGAGTTGCGGGCCGGCCGGCGCATCCCGGGGCTCGGCCACCGGCTCTACCCCGGTGAGGACCCGCGCGCGCGTGCCCTGTTCGCGCTCCTGGAGGACGTGCCCCGGGCGGCGCCCGCGCTCGCGGCGGCCCGGGACGTCCAGGCCACCGCCGCCCGCCACACCCCGCTGCACGCCAATGTCGACCTGGCGCTCGCCGCGCTCACCGTGTCCTCCGGCATGGCCTCCACCGCGGCCGAGACGATCTTCGCGGTGGCCCGTACGGCGGGCTGGATCGCGCACGCCCTGGAGGAGTACGGGGAGCGCCCGCTGCGGATGCGGCCGAGTGGGCTGTACTCGGGGCCGAGGCCCCCGCGGCCGCTGCCGGAGTAGCGCGCAGGCGCGGCTGGAGGCCGCCGCGGGCCAAGTCAGGTTAGGCTCACCTCTGTGAGTACGTGCTCAACCGCCTCCCGGGACCTCGACGAGCCCGTTTCGGGCACCGCACCCGTCGCGAGGACCTGGTTGCTGCTCGAACAGCCCGGCCCGTGGGGCGCCAAGGCGCTCACTTCGAGCCACCTGGACCCCGCGCTGGGGCGCGCCCTCGACGCGGCGGCAAAGGGGACGGGTGTACGCATCGCGCTCGTGCGGCGTCCCGGGCGCCACGCGGACCGGGGCACGACCGCCGCACGCAGGGTGTACGCGGCCCACACCGTGCCGGGAAACGTGTGGCTGCACGGCACCACCCTCAAGGACCCCCGCCGGCTGCTCGGCCTCGATTTCGCGGCGCTCGGCCGGGGCGACCACCGCGCCTTCGACTCGGTGCTGGACGGCCGCCCCCACACGGGCGATCCGCTCGCCCTCGTCTGCACCAACGGCAAGCGCGACCGGTGCTGCGCCCTCCTGGGCAGGCCCCTGGCGGCCGAACTCGCCGCCTCCGGAGCCCACGGCGTCTGGGAGGTCACCCACCTGGGCGGGCACCGCTTCTCTCCGACCGTGCTCGTGCTGCCCCACGGATACGTCTACGGCCGGGTCCAGGCGCACACCGTCAAGGAGATCCTGCACGGCGCGCGGGAGGACCGGATCGTCGTCGAGGGCTGCCGCGGGAACTCCGCGTGGGACCGCCCCGGCCAGGCGGCCGAGCTGGCCCTGCGATCGGCCCTCGGCGAGGACAAGGCCCAGGCACTGACCGTCGTACGGACGGACGGCGCCGCACCGCGCTGGGAGGTGACCCTGGCGCACCGCGACGGCCGGCACTGGCGGGTCACCGTCGTACAAGGGGCGTCCGTGCCGCCGCGACCGGAGAGCTGCGCGGCGTCGGTACTGGGCTCGCCGGCGCGGATGGAGGTCACGGCGGTGCACGCCCTGCCGGTGACGGCGGCACTGGCGAGCTGACCCCACGGGCGACGCACGCCCCGGGGGAGATACGTGCCACACCCCGCTACGGCATCCCACCGGCCCCACGTACCGTCATGGCCATGAGCTCCACTCCCCCCGTCCGCCGACTGCGCCTGGGCCTGCCGCGGCGGGTGTTCTCACAGGTGCTGCTGATGCAGCTGGCGATCGCCGCGGGCGTCGCGGTACTCGCGACCGGGCTGTTCCTGGCGCCGCTCGGCGACCAGCTGGACGACCAGGCGATGCGCCGGGCGCTGGCGATCGCGCAGACCACCGCGCAGCAGCCGCAGGTCGTGCGGGACCTGCGTACCACCCGGCCGACGGCGAACGGCCCGGTGCAGCGGGAGGCGGAGCGGGTCCGGGAGGCCACCAGGGCGGAGTACGTGGTCGTGATGGACCGGCAGGGCGTGCGCTGGTCGCACACGGACCCGGAGCGCATCGGCGAGGTCGTCTCGACCGACCCTGGGCAGGCTCTGGCCGGACGCGAGGTCATGGAGATCGACGACGGCACCCTGGGCCGCTCCGCCCGCGGGAAGGTGCCCCTGCGCGACGGCGACGGCGAGATCGTCGGGGCGGTCTCGGTGGGCATCGCCTACGACAGCGTCCGGGCGCGGCTGATCCATGCCATTCCCGGTCTGTTCGCGTACGCCGGTGGCGCGCTGGCCGTCGGCGCCCTGGCCTCCTGGATCATCTCGCGCCGGGTGCAGCGGCAGACCCGGGACCTGGCCTTCTCCGACATCGCGGGGCTGCTGGCGGAGCGGGAGGCCATGCTGCACGGCATCCGGGAGGGCGTCGTCGCCCTCGACCGGGGCGGCCGGGTGCGCCTGCTCAACGACGAGGCGCAGCGCCTGCTCGGCATCGGCGGCGAGGCCGTCGGCCGCTCCCCCGACGAGGCGCTCGGCGCGGGACGCACGGCCGACGTGCTGGCCGGCCGGGTGACCGGCACCGACCTGCTGACCGTGCGCGGCCAGCGGGTCCTGGTCGCCAACCGGATGCCCACCGACGACGGCGGGGCCGTGGCCACACTGCGCGACCGTACCGAGCTGGAGCAGCTCGGCCGGGAGCTGGACTCCACGCGCGGCCTGATCGACGCGCTGCGCGCCCAGGACCACGAACACGCCAACCGCATGCACACCCTGCTGGGCCTGCTCGAACTGGAGATGTACGACGACGCCGTGGAGTTCGTCGGCGAGGTGGTCGGCGACCACCGGGTCACCGCGGAGCAGATCACCGAGCGGATCCACGACCCCCTGCTCGCCGCCCTGCTGGTCGGCAAGGCCACCGTCGCGGCCGAACGGGGAGTCGCCCTGTGGGTCTCGGACCGGACGCGGCTGCCGGACCGGCTGGTCGATCCGCGGGGGCTCGTCACGATCGTCGGCAACCTGGTCGACAACGCGCTCGACGCCGCCGCGGGGACAGCGCACGCGCGCGTGGAGGTCGAACTGCGGGCCGAGGGGCGCGCCGCCACGCTCACGGTGCGCGACACGGGGCCCGGGATCGCGGCGGACCATCGTGAGCTGGTGTTCGCCGCGGGCTGGTCCACCAAGGAGCCGCCCGCCCACCGCGAGCGCGGCATCGGACTGCCACTGGTGCGCCGCCTGGCCGAGCGGCAGGGCGGCACCGCGACCGTCGGGGAGGCGTACGGCGGGGGCGCGGAGTTCGTCGTCGTCCTCCCGGAGGCGCTGACCGAGGCGGCCCCGGAACCCGCCTTCACCGCCCCCGTGACCACCGCTGCCGAGGAGGAGTCCCGATGATCGAGGTCCTGGTCGTGGACGACGACACGCGCGTCGCGCGCGTCAACGCCGCGTACGTCGAGAAGGTGCCGGGCTTCCACGTCGCCGGTGAGGCGCACAGCGCGCTGGAGGCACTGGACGCGGTGGAGCGGCTGCCCCGCCTGGACCTGATCCTGCTGGACCACTACCTGCCCGACCGGACCGGTCTGGAGGTCGTCCAGGAGATGCGGCGACGGGGACGCCAGACCGACGTGATCATGGTGACGGCCGCCCGGGACGTGTCGACCGTGCAGGCGGCGATGCGCCAGGGGGCACTCCAGTACCTGGTGAAACCGTTCGCCTTCGCCGGTCTGCGCGCCAAACTGCAGGCGTACGCCGAACTGCGCCGCACCCTCGACGGGGGCGGCGAGGCCGAACAGGCCCAGGTCGACCGGATCTTCGGCGCCCTGTCGGCACCCTCCGAACCCGGGCTCCCCAAGGGCCACTCCCCCGCCACCGCCGAGTCGGTGCGCCAGTGCCTGCTGACGGCCGACGGACCGCTCTCCGCCCAGGAGATCGCCGAACGGACCGGCGTGAGCCGCCAGACCGCGCAGCGCTATCTGAAGCTGCTGGAACGCACCGGACGGGCCGTCCTGACCCTCAAGTACGGCGAGGCGGGCCGCCCCGAGCACCGTTACGCGTGGGCGACCCGCACCTGAGACGACCCCCGGCCTGCGGGAGCCCCCTCGCCGTCCCTACACGGCCCCCGCCCCGGTCAGCGACCGCACCTCGGTCTCGGCGTGCCTGGCCTCGTCCGGGACCTCCGGGGAGGTCACCGTGCCCAGCCAGCCGGCGACGAAGCCGAGCGGGATCGAGACGAGGCCCGGGTTCTGCAACGGGAAGTACTGGAAGTCCAGGTCCGGGAAGAGCGACTGCGGGCTGCCGGAGACCACCGGGGACAGCAGCACGAGCACCACGGACGGCACCAGACCGCCGTAGACCGCCCAGACCGCGCCGCGCGTGGTGAAGCCGCGCCAGAACAGCGAGTAGAGCAGCACCGGCAGGTTGGCGGAGGCGGCCACGGCGAAGGCGAGGCCCACCAGGAAAGCGACGTTCAGGTCGCGGGCGAGCAGACCGAGCCCGATCGCCACGGCGCCGATGCCGACGGCGGCGACCCGCGCCACGGCGACCTCGCTGCGCGGCTTTGAGCGGCGGCGCCGCAGGGACGCGTACAGGTCGTGGGCCACGGACGCCGAGGACGCCAGGGTGATGCCGGCCACCACCGCGAGGATGGTGGCGAACGCGACGGCGGCCACGACGGCGAACAGGACCGTCCCGCCGGTGGACTGCGCGCCGCCGCCCAGATCGAGGGCGAGGAGCGGCACCGCCGTGTTCCCGGCGGCGTTGGACGCACGCACGGCGTCCGGCCCGACCAGGGCGGCGGCACCGAATCCCAGCACGATCGTCATCAGGTAGAAGCCGCCGATGAGACCGATCGACCAGACCACGGACCGCCTCGCCGCCCGCGCGGTGGGCACGGTGTAGAAGCGGGACAGGATGTGCGGCAGCCCGGCCGTACCCAGGACCAGGGCGAGTCCCAGGCTGATGAAGTCGAAGCGGGCGACCCAGTCCCCGCCGTAGGCGAGGCCGGGCGCGAGGAACGCCTCACCGTGGCCACTGCGCTCGGCCGCCGTGCGCAGCAGCCGGTCGACGTCGCCGTGGAAGCGCACCAGGACGAGCGTGGTCAGCGCCACGGTGCCGCCGAGCAGCAGGACCGCCTTCACGATCTGGATCCAGGTGGTGGCGCGCATCCCGCCCAGCGACACGTAGATCACCATGAGGGCACCGACGCCGATGACGGTCCACGTCCGCGCCGCCTCGCTCGTCCCGCCCAGCAGCAGCGCGACCAGGCTGCCCGCGCCCACCATCTGCGCCACCAGGTACAGGACGGAGACGGTGACCGAGGAGGTCCCCGCTGCGATGCGCACCGGCCGCTCCCTCATCCGGGCGGCCACGACGTCGGCGAGGGTGAACCGGCCGCAGTTGCGGACCAGTTCGGCGACGAGGAACAGGACCACGAGCCAGGCCACCAGGAAGCCCACCGAGTAGAGCATGCCGTCGTAGCCGTTGAGCGCGATGAGCCCCGAGATACCGAGGAAGGATGCGGCCGACATGTAGTCGCCGGAGATGGCAAAACCATTCTCCATCGGCGAGAAGAGGCGTCCTCCGGCGTAGAACTCCTCGGCGGATCCCTGCCGGTGGCGGCCCACCCAGGTGGTGATCCCGAGGGTGACGGCGACGAACGTGCTGAACAGCAGCAGGGCCAGCGTCTGGTGGTCGTCCGTCATGACGCACCGCCTCGCACTCCGCGCGTCAGCTCCTGGGTGTCCCAGCGCAGTTCGAGCGCGGCCCGGTCCCTGCGCAGCCGGGCGTGGCGGGCGTAGGCCCAGGTGAGCAGGAACGTAGTGAGGAACTGCCCGAGCCCCGCGACCATCGCCACGTTCACCGCACCGGCCACCGGCCGGGCCATCAGGGCGGGCGCCGACGTGGCGGCCACCACGTAGGCGACGTACCAGAGGAAGAAGCCGGCGACCGCCGGCACCACGAACCTCCGGTACCGGCTGCGGACCTCCTGGAAGGCCTCGCTGCGCTGGACCTCCAGGTACACGTCGGCCGCGGCCCGGGGCGGCTCCGCCGGGGCTTTCCGGCGCATCGGTGGCACCGTCGGCTCGGGGGACGCGGGACCGGCCGACTCGCCCCAGCCGGAGGCGAGGGCGTCGTACCACGGGTCGTCGTACCGCGGGCCGTCGTACCCCGCCCCCTGGCCCGTCTCGACGTAGGCCCTGCCCGGCACGGCGCGGTGGTCGGCCGCGCATTCCGGACCGCCCCCGGCGCCGCGGGGCGGATCGTTGCTTGACTGCATGCCCAAGGATGGACAGAACGGGAAGATCCCCGACTCTTCTTCCCCGCGCGCTTCACCCCATCAGGTGATTCATCTCCCTGGTGGCCGCACCAGCCCCTTCCCATAGGCGTAACGCACCGCCTGTGCGCGGTCCTTGAGGCCCGTCTTGGCGAACAGGTTGTTGATGTGGGTCTTCACCGTGGCCGTGGAGACCCGCAGTCTGCTCGCGATCTGGTGGTTGCTGAGCCCCTCGGCGATGAGGACCAGCACCTCGGTCTCCCGGGTGGTGAGCCCGTCCGGGGGCTCGGGCGGTCCGGTCGGCCGCGGCTCGGACTCGGACAGCCACTCCAGCAGGCGTCGTTGGATGCTCGGCGACAGTCCCGCGTCTCCGGACAGCACGCTGTGCACCGCCCGGACGATCTCGTCCCCGCCCGCGTCCTTGGTGAGATAGCCACGCGCCCCCGCGTGCAACGCCGGGAACAGCGACTCGTCGTCCGCGTACGTCGTGAGTACGACGACCTGCGTCCCGGGGTGCTCGGACCGGATCCGACGGGTGGCCTCCACCCCGTCGCACCTGGGCATGCGCAGGTCCATCAGCACCACGTCCGGAGCGAGTTCGGCGACGAGCCGGACCGCCTCCTCGCCGTCACCGGCGGCGCCCACCACGTCCACGCCGGGCAGGAGTCCGAGCAGCATCACGATCCCCTCGCGCACCACGGTCTGGTCGTCCACGACCACCACCCGCGCGGGCCTCTTGCCGGACTCCTCACTCATACGGGCACCTTCAACGTCACCACGAACCCCTCCTCGCCCGGCCCTGCCCGCAGCGAACCGCCCAGCAGCTCGGCACGCTCCCGCATGCCCAGCAGACCGTACCCACCTCCGGTGCCGGTGTCTTCGCCGTGCGGGCCTCCCGAATCCCGCACGTCCAGCACCACTTCGTGGGCGGCGTAGTCCAGCCGCACCCGCACGCCGGCGCCGGGGGCGTGCCTGCGGGCGTTCGTCAGCGCCTCCTGGGCCACCCTGCGCACGGCCTGTGACGCCTCGGCCGGCAGTGGTCTGCGTTCGCCCGTAATGGTGACCTCTGCCGTGCCCCCCGCGGTCTTGACGAGCTGGGCCAGGAAGTCCTCCAGCGGCGTCAGGTCGCCGCGCAGCGCGGACAGCGCCTGCCGGGTCTCGGCGAGTCCGTCGCGGGCCATCCCCCGCGCCGCCACCACCCGGTCCAGGATCTGCTGCCGGTCCGCGTCCCGCTCGATGAGCAGTCGGGCCGCCTCCAGGTGCACCATCTGCGCCGAGAGGCTGTGCGCCAGCACGTCGTGGATCTCCCGGGCGATACGGGCCCGCTCCGCGAGTGCCGCGGTCTCCGCCTCGGCCGCCCGGGCGGCCCGCTCCTGGGTCAGCAGCCGCTGCGCGCTCCCCCGTGCCTCGGCGTCGAGTCGCAGGACGTATCCGGCGAGCACCAGTCCGCCCGCCGTCGCCACCGTGGTCAGCCATGCGTCGTCGCCGACCGCGGCGTAGCAGGCCAGCGCGACCGAGGCCACGGGCAGGGCGGCGGCGATGGGCAACCGCTCCAGGGCCACGACGGCGCAGCCGCACCAGATGACCAGTGCGGGGACACCGAAGCCGACGGACCGGGCCGCCACCGCGATCGCGAGCAGGACGACGACGAGTGCCAGGGACGGCCACAACCGGTGCGCGAGCGTGGTCCGGAAGAAGGCCCATGCCGCGCACACGGCGGCCACGAGGCCGACGGCCGCCGCGGCCGATCCCCATCCGTGCAGACGGCTGCTGGTGAACGCACCCCACAGCAGCATCCCGAACACCACCAGGCGCACCGCCCCGGTGAGAAGGCGGCGGGGCCTGGAGACTCTCTCGGGCAGGAGCGCCTCCCTGGAAGGCCACCTCGTCCAGATGCTCTCCGTCACGCGGGCTCCTTCCAGGCGGGCCGGGGCACGGCGTCACGGTACGCGGGACCGGGTGCTCCGACGGGGCGTGAGCCCTGAAGGCGCCAGGCCAGGACGCCGGACCGGACCAGCAGGGTCACCGCCAGGCCGAACAGCAGGGCGGAACCGTCCTGTCGCACTCCCAGGACCGCACCGATCCCGTAGAGGCCGGCGCGCAGCGCGATTCCGACGGCCCACACGGCGACGCTCGCCCTGGTGCCCCTGCTCCATACCGCGCCGTCGGCCTCCGCCCATATCCGGGTGGTCCAGGCCCACCCGGCCCCGGTGAGCAGACCGACGATCACCTCGGCGGCGAACAGCAGCAGGGCGGCCGTCTGGTGGTGGGCGTCGATCATGCCCGGTTGGCGCAGCGCGACGATGCCCAGCACCACGGGCAGCACCCACTGACGTCGGCCGGTGTCGATCCGGCTGGCGCGGAACTGCCGGGTGATCACCAGGCCGGCCACCGCCGTGACGACCAACGCGTCGAAGAGCCCGGACATCGTGCCTCCGTGAGCGGAAGAAGGGTGATGTCGGCGGAGTCCCGCCGACGCCTTCGACGTTACGGAAAGTGCGAGGTCACGGGATCGGAGCCCGGGTGGATCATGGGTGGAGTTCTGTCCGGCAGGGCACTCCACCCAGGGGTGGAGAGAACGACGGACCGCACACGACGGATGGCACACGACGGACCGCACACGTCGGACCGGGCCCGGTTCACGCTCCCGGGCCCGGTCCGACGGCTGAGCTGCCTCAGGCGTCGATGCGCGACCGGTCCAGCGTCGCCGCCGAGCTGGAGATGAACTCCTTGCGGGGTGCGACGTCGTTGCCCATCAGCAGGTCGAAGACCTGCTCGGCGGAGTCCAGGTCGGTCAGGTTGATCCGGCGCAGGGTCCGGCGGCGCGGGTCCATGGTCGTCTCCGCCAGCTGGTCGGCGTCCATCTCGCCGAGGCCCTTGTAGCGCTGGATGGAGTCCTTGTACCGGATGTTCTTGCTCTGGAACTCCATGAGCTTGTCGCGCAGCTCGCGGTCCGAGTACGTGTAGACGTACTTGTCCTGGCCCTTCTTCGGCTGCACCAGCTCGATGCGGTGCAGCGGCGGCACTGCGGCGAACACCCGGCCGGCCTCGACCATGGGCCGCATGTAGCGGTGGAAGAGGGTCAGCAGCAGGGTGCGGATGTGGGAGCCGTCCACGTCGGCGTCGGTCATCATGATGATCTTGCCGTAGCGGGCCGCGTCGATGTCGAAGGTACGGCCCGACCCGGCTCCTATGACCTGGATGATCGCCCCGCACTCGGCGTTCTTCAGCATGTCCGTCACGGAGGACTTCTGGACGTTGAGGATCTTGCCCCGGATCGGCAGCAGCGCCTGGAACTCGGAGTTGCGGGCGAGCTTGGCGGTGCCCAGCGCGGAGTCGCCCTCGACGATGAACAGCTCGCTGCGGTCGACGTCGTCGCTGCGGCAGTCGGCGAGCTTCGCGGGCAGCGACGACGACTCCAGGGCCGTCTTGCGGCGCTGGGCGTCCTTGTGCTGGCGCGCCGCGATACGGGTACGGGCCGCGGCGACGGCCTTCTCCATGACCACCCGGGCCTGCTGGGCCGCGTCACGCTTGGTCGAGGTGAGGAACGCCTTCAGTTCCCTGCTGATCACGCTGTTCACGATCCGGCGGGCCGCCGAGGTGCCGAGGACCTCCTTGGTCTGGCCCTCGAACTGCGGCTCGGCGAGGCGGACGGTGACGACCGCCGTCAGCCCTTCCAGGGCGTCGTCCTTGACGATGTCGTCCTCGGCGACGCGCAGCATCTTCTTGGTGCGCAGCACCTCGTTCATCGTCTTGGCCACGGCCTGCTCGAAGCCCGCGACGTGGGTGCCGCCCTTGGGCGTGGCGATGATGTTGACGAACGACCTGACCGTGGTGTCGTAACCGGTGCCCCAGCGCAGTGCGACGTCGACACCGAGGTCACGGGTGACCTCGCTGGGCGTCATCTGACCGTCCTCGTCCAGGACCGGGACCGTCTCCTTGAAGCTGCCCTGTCCACTGAAGCGCAGGACGTCGCAGACAGGCCGGTCGGCGGCCAGGAACTCGCAGAACTCGCTGATGCCCCCGTCGAAGCGGAACGACTCCTCGCCCTTGCTGCCGCCGTCGCCGAGACCGAACTCGTCGCGGACGACGATGGTCAGTCCGGGCACCAGGAACGCGGTCTGGCGGGCCCGCTGGTGCAGGTTGTCCAGGGAGAGCTTCGCGTCCTTGAGGAAGATCTGGCGGTCCGCCCAGTACCGCACGCGCGTGCCCCTGCGGCTCTTGGGGACCTTCTTCACCTTGCGCAGCCCGCTCCCGGCCTCGAACTTCGCGTCCGGCCCGGCCTTCGCGAACGTCCCCGGGACCCCGCGCCGGAAACTGATGGCGTGGGTGTGCCCGCCGAGGTCGACCTCGATGTCCAGGCGGGCGGACAGGGCGTTCACCACGGAGGCGCCGACGCCGTGCAGGCCGCCGGAGGCGGCGTAGGCGCCGCCGCCGAACTTGCCGCCGGCGTGCAGCTTGGTCATGACGACCTCGACGCCGGACAGGCCGGTCTTGGGCTCGACGTCGACCGGGATGCCCCGGCCGTTGTCCCGGACCTCGACCGAGGCGTCGTCGTGGAGGATCACTTCGATGTGGTCGCAGTAACCACCCAGGGCCTCGTCGACGGAGTTGTCGATGATCTCCCACAGGCAGTGCATCAGGCCACGGCTGTCGGTCGATCCGATGTACATGCCCGGACGCTTGCGCACGGCCTCGAGCCCCTCGAGGACGAGCAGGTGCCGCGCGGTGTAGTTGGATCCGTCCCGGTCTGCTCCTGCCAGCAGCGCAGTGGACGGCACGGATGTCTCGGCGGTCACGCGGTTCGCTCCTCGCTGAATTTCAGATGGGGCCCCGCTGGGTAAGGGCGCGGCTCTGTTCACCGGTCAGAGGGTACCGAGGCGTGGTAGAGCCGTTGTAACGCCACCCTCGTCACGCGCTCACCCTAGTCCAGGATCGCATACCTGTTCGATCCCTCGATGGGGTGAAGTACACATCACGTTCCCTTCGACGCATGAACCATTTAGGCTCCGGGCACGTCCTCATGAACAAACCGGCAACCCAGCCGGCGGGACCGACACTGACCGACTGCGCGAACCCGTACGACACAAAGACACGCAATACGGCACATTCGCCGCCAATCGGCAACAGCCGGCCCCTCGGAAAGTTTTTTCGAGGAAAAGCCACGAGCGGGAACGTTTTGGGGCTGGTTGGATGTTGACCCTGGTACGACAGCTCGTCGAGCTAGAGAAGAGGCGACGTGACTACTGTTCTGACTTCCGCAAGCCCGCTGACGGCCGCCGATCGTTGCGACCGCTGCGGCGCCCAGGCATACCTGCGCGTCGTCCTGCTGAGCGGCGGAGAACTGCTCTTCTGCGCCCACCACGGTCGCAAGTTCGAGCCGGAACTCAAGAAGATCGCCGCTGAGATACAGGACGAGACGGAGCGGCTGACGACCGTTCCGGCATCTTCCGCCGAGGAAGAGCGCTGACTCAACGCGCCCGACGACGAGCCGAATCGGCACAGGCCGGTGAACGGGCGGCCGCCTCCGGAACCCGGAGGCGGCCGCCCGTGCTCGTACCCGAAAGGCTCTCAGCGGCCGTCAGACGCCCCCGCGCTGCCGCGCGGCCGTGCCGTCCCAGCCCAGCGTCCGCAGTATCGAGGAGACCCGCGTGTACACCCCGGGACTGCCCGGGCGCCCGCAGCCGCTCCCCCAGGACACGAGACCGATGAGTCTGCCCCGACCGACCAGCGGTCCTCCGCTGTCCCCCTGACAGGCGTCACGGCCCCCGGCCTCCTCGCCGGCACAGAGCATGGTGCCCGGGAGGTAGTGGCCGTCGTCATCGCCCGGATACGCCCGCTCGCAGGACGCGTCGGGGAGTACGCGCACCCGGGACGCGTGCAGGCCGTTCGCGTAGTCTCCGGCGCCCGAGGTGTCCCCCCAGCCGTAGACAAGGGCCGCGGTGTCCGGTGTGTACGCCGGGTCGCCTTCCGCAGCCATCCCTATGACCGAGTCGGCGGGTAGGGCTTCGGAGAGCGTGAGCACCGCGAAGTCGCCGGCGTTGGTGCCGTCGTCGTGCTCCGGATTCACCCACACGGAGCGGACGGGGATCTCCTGGCCCCGGTCCGACAGCAGGTCGGTGCGGCCCGCGATGACCCTCAGGTCGTCCACCTGTTCCGGCGGCGACCCGAGAACCTCCTCCCCCAGACAGTGGGCCGCCGTGAGCACGGTGGTCCGGCCGACGGCCACTCCGCCGCAGAACTGTCCCGCCCGCGTACCCCCGAACCGGTCACGACTGGACAGGGCGACGGTCCACGGACTGTCGGACACCTCGACCGGAAAGCCGCCGACGACGATGCTGTCGGCGGCCGCGGGGGCGGCGGACCCCAGCGGTATCGCGGTCGCCGCGGCCGCCAGCACCAGCGGCCGGGCCAGTGTCCGGGCAAAGAGACGACGCATGCGGGCTCCTCACTCCTAGGTGGTCATGGGACACCCAGAGTGATCCAGTACGCCGTGCCGCGCACCCGCTGCCCAGCACGAAGGCCCGGCCCCGCACCTGGCGGGACCGGGCCTCAGTCGCTCGAACCGACCGCTCGTACCGTCCGGTCGTGCTGCCGGTCCGTACTGTCGGCTACGACCTAGTCGAGGTAGTCGCGGAGCACCTGCGAGCGCGAGGGGTGCCGCAGCTTCGACATGGTCTTCGACTCGATCTGGCGGATGCGCTCACGCGTGACGCCGTACACCTTGCCGATCTCGTCGAGGGTCTTCGGCTGACCGTCGGTGAGTCCGAAGCGCATGGAGACGACGCCTGCCTCGCGCTCGGACAGGGTGTCGAGAACGGAGTGCAGCTGCTCCTGCAGGAGTGTGAAGCTGACCGCGTCGGCCGGGACGACCGCCTCGGAGTCCTCGATGAGGTCACCGAACTCGCTGTCGCCGTCCTCGCCCAGCGGCGTGTGCAGCGAGATGGGCTCGCGACCGTACTTCTGGACCTCGATGACCTTCTCCGGGGTCATGTCGAGCTCCTTGGCCAGCTCCTCCGGGGTGGGCTCGCGGCCCAGGTCCTGGAGCATCTGGCGCTGCACGCGCGCGAGCTTGTTGATGACCTCGACCATGTGCACCGGGATACGGATGGTGCGGGCCTGGTCGGCCATCGCGCGGGTGATCGCCTGGCGGATCCACCAGGTGGCGTACGTGGAGAACTTGTAGCCCTTGGTGTAGTCGAACTTCTCCACCGCGCGGATCAGACCGAGGTTGCCCTCCTGGATGAGGTCCAGGAAGAGCATGCCGCGGCCGGTGTAGCGCTTGGCCAGCGAGACCACCAGGCGGAGGTTGGCCTCCAGCAGGTGGTTCTTGGCGCGGCGGCCGTCCTCGGCGATGATCTCCAGCTCGCGCTTGAGCTTGGGCGCCAGCTTGTCGGCGTTCGCCAGCTTGTCCTCGGCGAACAGACCGGCCTCGATGCGCTTGGCGAGCTCGACCTCCTGCTCGGCGTTGAGCAGGGGGACCTTGCCGATCTGCTTGAGGTAGTCCTTGACCGGGTCGGCGGTGGCACCGGCCGCGGCGACCTGCTGGGCCGGGGCGTCGTCCTCGTCCTCGTCGGACAGCACGAAGCCCGCGTTCTCGGTGCCCTCGGGCTCCTCCGTCGCGGCCTTCGGCTCCTCGGTCGCCTCGTCCTCGAGAAGCTCGCCGTCCTCCTTCTTGGCGGTGGTCTTCTTGGCCGCCGTCTTCTTGGCGGTGGTCTTCTTCGCCGTCGCCTTCTTGGCGGTCGTCTTCTTGGCCGCCGCCTTCTTGGCGGGCGCCTCTTCCTCGACGGCGGCGGGCTCGGTCGCGGGCGCCGCGGGGGCGGCGGGAGCGGCCGTCTTCCTGCTGGTCACCGGCTTCGCCGCGACCGCCTTCGTGGCGGTGCGCTTGGCGGGACTCTTCGCTGCGACGCTCTTTCGGGTGCGCTTGGGCTCTGCGGCACTGACCATCAGCGTCACACCCTCTTCCTCGAGGATCTGGTTGAGGCTGCGCAGTACGTTCTTCCACTGAGTGGCCGGAATCTGGTCAGCTTCGAAGGCCCGACGCACGTCATCGCCGGCGATCTGCCCCTCAGCCTTTCCCCGCTCAATGAGCGCCATGACAGAGACGGACTCGGCGATCTCCGGCGGGAGCGTACGGGATGTGCTGGCCGACACGAACAACCTCTCGGAACGTTGAAAAACGGCTTCCGGCCCCGTCCACGGCGGACAGGGGCCGACCACCGGCTTGGGAATGGGCCGACGGTGCGGGCGGGCCGGGGAGATGCACAGCGCCGTGAACGGCGTCCGTATTCCCTCCGCGGCTGTCACCTCTTAGGTCATCGTGTTGTTCCCAAGAGCGTTACGCCCAATCCGCGTGGCCCGAGTCACACCCCGTAAGCGATCAAAATTGGTCAGATGCGGATAAACAAGGTCATCAACTCGTACCTTCCGACCGCACGAGGAAGGCGCAGCCCGCTCATCACACCTTCGGACCCCGTGGAACCGCGAGCGGCTCCGCGGGGTCCGAAGGTGACGGCGGTGGCCGGCCACAGCCACAGGAGGGGTTTGGCGTGCCCGGACCGCGCCGTTCCGGTGGAAGGCGGTCAGTGCTCGCGAGGGGCGGGCACCACGCGTTCCACCTCTGGGTGGACGGTCAGAAGTTGACGCATGGCCGCCTCGGCCGCCGCGCCGTCACCGGTGGCGAGGGCGTCGACGATCCTGCCGTGCTGTGCGAGCGACACGTCGTTCGGCCGGTCACAGCCCGTGACCGGACCGCCGGAGACGTGGAGGGCGGCGGAGACGATGCCGGAGAGGTGGTCCAGCATCCGGTTGCCCGCGATCTGGATGAGCAGGCTGTGGAACTCCGCATCGGCGCGCGAGAAGGTGAGCGCGTCGCCCTGCCCCATGGCGTGGCCCATGATCCCGACCATGTCGGACAGCCTCTGCTGGACGTCCTCACGCCCGTGCCCGGCGGCCAGGCGCGCGGCGAGCGGCTCGATCGTCCAGCGCAGCTCGCTCAGCTCGCGGCGCTGGTCGTCGCGCTGCGGACCGAAGGCACGCCATTCGATGATGTCCGGATCCAGGAGGTTCCAGTCACTGACGGGGCGCACGCGGGTGCCGACATTGGGGCGAGCGCTGACCAGCCCCTTGGCCTCCAGCACGCGCAGGGACTCGCGCACCACGGTGCGGGAGACCTCGAAACGCTGTCCGATCTCCTCGGGCACCAGCGGGCGGTCGGCACCCAGGTCGCCGGAAACGATCATCTGGCCCAGCTGCTGGACGAGTTGCCCGTGCAGTCCGCGGCCACGGTTGCCCGCGGTGCGCCGGCCCACGCGCCCCAGCTCGGGCTCCACCCCTTCCCAGGAGGGCGCCCCGACGCGGTCGACGGCGGGCGTCTCCGCGTACGGGTAGCGGTCGAGTTCGCCCGGGTTCGCGAGGCCGGAGTCGGCGGAACGGGCGGCGGTCATCATGGTGTGCGCAAGGGTACTCACGCATCCTTTGTCGGCGCCGACCTCAACTCCCTTGAGGTCTTTGGTGAAAAGCACACGAAAGGGTGATCGCTCACCCCGTCGCAATTGACGCCTTATCGGAAAGAAATGGGCTTTCCCCGGGGAGTTGCGCACACGGTCGGAACGGAAGGGTGGGAGAGGGTCCTCAAACCCTGCTGCGCAGGGTCATGAGCAGATAGGCGCAGAGCAACGCGGTCAGCGACAACGTCATTGCGCCGCCCACCGGTTGGGCGATCAGGCGCAGTACCTCCGCCACGTACCGCTCGCCTCCGAACGGCCACTGGGTCAGAAGGACCTCGCGCACCCGCATCGGCAGTCCGGCGGCCGTCCGCACGGACGGTCCCTCCCAGACCTTCTGTACGAGCGGTACGACGACGACCGGGACGGCGACCACCACGGCCAGCCCGGCGGTGGTGGAACGGAAGACGCCCGCGGCGAGCACTCCGGACCAGGCGCACCCGACGACGAGCCCGAGCCAACCCGCACTCAGCGCGGGCCAGTCGGCGGGGGCCTGGGCGAGCTCCGGCCCGTAGAAGAGGCGGAGCACCTCGGCGTCGCAGCCCACCGTCAGCGCGGCCAGCAGCAGTGCGGTGGCCGCGGAGACGAGGAGTTTGGCGGTCAGCAGCCCCAGGCGTCGGGGCACGGTGCCGCGGTCCGCCGCCAGGGCGGGGTGGCGGAACTCGTCGCCGAAGGCGAGGGCGCCGAGCAGCCCGGCGCCGAGCGCGGCGGGCGGAAGCGGGAGTTCCCGCGGCCAGGCGGCCAGGAGTCGCGGCTGCGGGGTGTGTCCGACTCGGGCCAGGACCACGGCGACGACGGCGGACACGAGGAGGACGACCGCGCCGGTGACGAACCCGGTGCGGACGCCCACCGCGCGACGGAGTTCGTAGCGCAGCGGACGGAGCGGGCTGGGAGCGGAGCGGACGGAGATCGGCGGCGGCAGCGTGGCGGTCGCTTCCCGGGCCCGCGCGCCGCCCGCGTCGAGGACGCGGAACGGGCGCGTGGTGCGGAGCGGAGCGGCGTCGAGCGCGGAGGGGCAGGCAGCAGGCGCGGAGGGACCGGGAGCGGATACGGAAGGCCCGGGAGCGGACGCGGAATGCCCGGATGCGGGTTCGGCGGGACTGGGAGCGGACGCGGAATGCCCGGATGCGGGTTCGGCGGGACTGGGAGCGGACGCGGAATGCCCGGATGCGGGTTCGGCGGGACCGGGAGCGGCTTCGGGGTGGTGGCCGGAGGCTGGGGCCTGGCGGGGGCCGGGAGTTCTGTTCGGGACGGTTCCCGATGCGGGGCCGTCCGCGTCTCCGTGCCCGGCACCGCGCCCGTCTTCGACGGTTTCGCCTTCCGTGGCGGGAGACGGGAGGAGCACGCCGGGCGTCTCCGGGCCCGGCCCTCCCGCGCTCAACGTGCCTGTGCCCGGCTCTCGATCGCCGTCCGGCTCCTGGCGTTCCTGCTGCCGGGCTGCGGGAATCTCACCGGCTCCGGGGCCCATGTCACCGACCTCGTCAGCGAGTTGGTGCACGAGGATGCCGTGCCGAAAGGCCGCCTCGCCGATGTCGGCGCACGTACTGCCGTACACCGCCAGCCGGTTGCCGCCCTCGCGTACCACCTCGACGGAACGGCGGGCCGCGCGTGCCTCCTTGGTCACCAGGGCCGCGAGCCGGGCGGCGTGCGGGCTGCGTACGGCGACGCGGGGGCGCAGCCGGGTACGGGAGAACTCCGCCGCCTCCTGGTCGGCGACGACTCTGCCCCGCTCGAGTGTGACGACGTGGTCGGCCCTGCGCGCGGCCTCCTTGGGATCCGCCGTGCTGAACAGCACCGTGCCGCCCTGTGCGGCGTGCGCGCGCAGCGCTCCGTGCAGTCCCCGGGCATCGTGGGTGGAGAGGGCGCCGGCGGGATCGTCGAAGACCAGGGTGTGCGGGTCGGGGACCAGTGCGCAGGCCAGTCCGAGGCGCCGGTCCATGCCCCGGGAGAGGGAGCCGAGGCGTTCGTCGCGCAGGCCCAGGAGACCGACCGACTCCAGGACCTCGTCGGCCCTGCGGGCGGGAACACCGGCGGCGGCGCACAGCATGCGGAGATGGCCGCGCACCGTACGGGCGGGGTGGCCCGGAACGTCCCCCAGCAGCACGCCGACCTCGCGTGAGGGGTGGGCGATGCGGTGCAGGGGGCGGCCTCTGAAGTAGGTGAGGCCACGGCCCCGCTGAAGGCCGAGCATGAGTCTGAGTGCCGTCGTCTTGCCGGCGCCCGATGCTCCGAGCAGCGCGGTGACGCGGCCCGCGCGCGCCTCGAACGAGACGTCGTCGACGGCGGGCGGAAGCTCCTTGCGGGGGTTGCTGGTCAGTCCGAAGGCCTGGATCACCCGTAGCAAGATAGCGTGTGATATCCGATTTTTCGGGCATCGTGCGGGCCCGGCGTCAGACCTCGGGACGGAGCATCGGCGGGTTGAGGAGGGTGGCGCCGCCCGCGCGGAAGAGCTGGGCGGGACGGCCGCCCTGGCGGGTGGTCGTGCCGCCGGTGGGCACGAGGAAGCCGGGGGTGCCCGTCACTTTGCGGTGGAAGTTGCGCGGGTCGAGCGCCACGCTCCACACCGCCTCGTAGACACGGCGAAGCTCCCCCACGGTGAACTCGGGCGGGCAGAAGGCGGTGGCCAGCGACGAGTACTCGATCTTGGAGCGGGCTCGCTCCACGCCGTCCGCCAGGATCTGGGCGTGGTCGAAGGCGAGCGGCGCCACCGCCTCGTCGGCACGGCCGTAGCCACTCTGTTCGAGCAGTTCCTCGACCGGCGCCCAGCGGGCGTTGCTGGCGTCGCCACCGGCTCGCGGCGCGGGCAGGTCGGGGGCGAGCGCGAGGTGGGCGACGCTGACCACCCGCATGCGGGGGTCGCGCTCGGGGTCACCGTACGTCGCGAGCTGCTCCAGGTGGGCGCCGTTGTCCTGGGTCGGTGCGGCAGGGTCGTGGACGCACAGCCCGGTCTCCTCGGCCAGCTCCCGCGCCGCCGCCTGCGCCAGGTCCTCGCCGTCCCGTACGAACCCGCCGGGCAGGGCCCAGCGGCCCTGGAACGGCGGCTCACCCCTGCGCACCGCCAGCGCGCACAGTGAGTGGCGACGCACGGTCAGCACGACCAGGTCCACAGTGACGGCGAAGGGCGGAAAAGCTGACGGGTCGTAGGGCATGCGGCGATCATAGTCGTCTGCCTGACGATAAACACTCCCTTCGCCATCCGCTTCGCCGCTGATCCACTTCCTACCGACCTGCGCCTCCCTGCCCGGCGCCCCCGGGCACGTCCGGGCCTCGGCCGTCCGCCTCAGGAGCGCTCCCTGTCCTCGTGGCTCCCGCTCTCTCCCGGGCCCGCGCCCTCCGGGCGAGCGTCCTCCCGGCCGGTGACCGGCGTCGCCGGAGCGTGCGGGCGGGTCCGTCCCGTGCGCGGGACGCCGGGGTGGCCGGCCCCGGGGGTGATGCGGGGAGGCGTGGTGCGGGGAGGCGTGGTCTCGGTCCCGGGCCGGTGACCCCCCGCCCTCGTCCGGCGTCGTACACCGGAGGGCGAGGCGAGCGAGCGCCCGCGGTGCCGACGGCGGGGCGGCGCGGCGGACAGCGGCCGGGCCGGTTCCGTTTCCCCTTCCCTTCCCCCTCCCACGGCCGCACCGCCGCGTCCGTCGTCGTCCGCGGTGGTGTCTCCCGTACCTTGGCCGTCTTCCCTGCTCTCGCGCAGGCAGCGGCGGATCGACTCGGGGTCGAGGCCCTCGTTGCACGCCTGGTGCAGGAGCCGGGCGAAGAGGTAGTCGGGGTCCGCCCCGAGGGCCATGGCCAAGGCCTCCCGCGCCTCCAGCTCGTCACCCGTGGACCAGGCGACCCAGCCCGCGAGGGTGAGGGGCGCGGCCGCGTGTTCGCCGTACGGCCCGACGCAGCGTCGGGCCAGGGCCCGCCAGAGGCGCATCGCGGGTGCCGCCTCGGCGCCCTCCATCCAGGCGGCGGCACGGTCACGCGTCGTACGGTCCTGGAGCCCCAGGATCAGTGCCGCCGCCTCGTCGTGCCCGAGCAGTTGATCGTCCCGCACGTCCTCGGCCGACGCACCGGACACGGGCGGGGCCCCGGCGAGGCGTCGCATGATCCGCTCCGCCGTCTCCAGCGTCTCCTCGGCCACCTCCGCCCGGCCGCCGGCGTCAAGGATCCTGGCGACCAGCGTCGTGGCGGCCGCGTCCAGGGCGGCCGCCTGCTCGGCCGCCGTCGTGTGCTCCCTCGGAAGCATCCTGGCCCGCAGCTCGGTGAGCGAGCCGCGCACCTGGATACCGGCGTAGGTGGCCGCCGCGGCCAGCACCGACGTACCCGGCAGTCCCACGGGGAGGCCGTCGGCAGGGCAGCAGGCCTCTTCGTCGCAGCAGTACGACCAGAAGCGCCCGTCCGAGATGCACAGGGCTTCGACGACGGGAATGTCGAGCGCACCGCACTCGACACGGAGCTTCTGGGCCAGCGGCCGCAGTCGCTCCATCACCTTCCGGCCGGTCTCGCCCGGGCGAGGTTCCTGGCAGAGGTAGGCGACCATCTGCTCGGGTCGCACCCCTCGGCGCTCGCTCCCGGTCACCAGGCCGTGAACCAGTTGTCCGGCCGCGCCCGCCCAGTCGTCCGGGCTCGCCGGGATGCCGAGGCGCGCGCGGCCGCCGAACCGGCCCCGACCGTCCCTGTCGCGCAGAGCCGCCAGGACGATGCTGTCCTCGGGGCGGTACCCGAGCAGATAAGGCAAGGCGTCCGCGAGCTCGGCGGGGGTGCGCAGGGTGACCTGGTGTTCGTCTGCGGGGCTCTCGGGCGTGGCGCCGTCGGCCCGCTCCGGCCCCCGCTCCGCGGCTCGCGAGATGTCGCCGTTCTCGGAGGATCCAGTCGTTTCGCTGTGGTTCGTCATGACTGGACGATCTCGCGGATCGGGAAACTCCGCTTTGGCCTGTGGACAACTATCGGCAGGGGCACGTCACACCGGGCGACCCCTGCCATCGGAGACCGCATCGACGTGCCGTCCCAGCCGCCCCACCAGGCCCCGACGCCTGGCCGGACGACCGCCTCCGAGGGCCGGAATCCGTCATCCGGCCAGGGCCAGGACGAGCGGGAGGACCTCGTCTGCACCGGCCTGCCGCAGGAGGCGTGCGCCGACGGCCAGGGTCCAGCCGGAGTCGGTGAAGTCGTCGACGAGCAGGACCGGACCGTCCGTGGCGGCCAGCGCCGCGGCGAGCTCGCCGGGCACGGTGAACGACTCGGCCAGGGCCCGCAGCCGCTGGGCGGAGTTGCTGCGGTGGGCGGCGTACTCGTCGGCGTGGGGGGTGTGGGCGAGGCTGCCCAGCAGCGGGAGCCTGCCGACCCGCGCCACTCCCTCGGCCAGTGAGCCGACCAGCTGGGGCCGGGCGCGGGAGGGCACGGCGACGACGCCCACGGGCCTCGCCACCGCGTCGGGAGAGCCGGTGGCCCAGCCACCCGGTGAGCGGGCCCAGTCGGCCAGCACCGTCACGACGGCCCGCAGCACGTCGTCCGGGACCGGGCCGTCCGCGGCCTGCGCCGACAGGAGGGGCCGCAGACGGTTGCCCCAGCCGATGTCCGACAGTCTTCCCAGCGCCCGCCCGGTGAGGGCCTGCCGACCTGCGGGAATGCGGCCCTTGAGGTCCATGCCCACCGCGGCGAGGCCGGTCGGCCACATCTTGCGCGGCTCGACCTGCACGCCCGGACGGTCCAGCTCGCCCGTCGCCGCCGCGAGGGCCGCGGCGGAGACGGCGGGGTCGAGCCAGGGGCCGGCGCAGGTGTCGCAGCGGCCGCACGGGGCCGCCTTCTCGTCGTCCAGCTGCCGCTGCAGGAACTCCATCCGGCACCGCGTGGTGGACACGTAGTCCCGCATGGCCTGCTGCTCGGCCTGCCGCTGCCGGGCCACCCAGGCGTACCGCTCGGCGTCGTACGCCCACGCCTGTCCCGTGGCGGCCCAGCCGCCCTTGACCCGCTTGACCGCGCCGTCCACGTCCAGGACCTTGAGCATGGTCTCCAGCCGCGATCGGCGAAGGTCCACCAGCGGCTCGAGCGCCGGGAGCGACATGGGCCGCCCCGCCTCCTCCAGCACCGCCAGCGTGCGCCGGACCTGCTCCTCCGGCGGGAAGCCCACCGAGGCGAAGTACGCCCAGATCGCCTCGTCCTCCCGTCCGGGCAGCAGCAGGACGTCCGCATGGTCCACGCCGCGCCCGGCACGTCCCACCTGCTGGTAGTAGGCGATGGGGGACGAGGGCGACCCCACATGTACGACGAAGCCCAGGTCGGGCTTGTCGAAGCCCATGCCCAGCGCCGACGTCGCCACGAGTGCCTTCACCCGGTTGGCCAGCAGATCCTCCTCCGCCTGCAACCGGTCGGCGTTCTCCGTCTTCCCCGTGTAGGAGGCCACCGGATATCCGCGCTGCCGCAGGAACGCCGCGATCTCCTCCGCCGCGGCCACCGTCAGGGTGTAGATGATCCCGGAACCGGGCAGCTCGCCCAGCCTCTCCCCCAGCCACGCCAGCCGGTGCGCCGCGTCCGGCAGCACGAGCACGCCCAGCCGGAGGCTCTCCCGGTCGAGCGGCCCCCGCAGTACCAGAGCGTCCCCGGCGCCGGTGCCCAGTTGCTCGGCCACGTCGGCCGTGACCCGCGCGTTGGCGGTCGCCGTGGTGGCCAGCACCGGCACCCCGGCCGGCAGCTCGGCCAGCATCGTGCGCAGCCTGCGGTAGTCGGGGCGGAAGTCGTGCCCCCAGTCGGAGATGCAGTGCGCCTCGTCCACCACCAGCAGGCCGGTCGTGGCCGCGAGCCTCGGCAGTACTTGATCGCGGAAGTCGACGGAGTTGAGGCGTTCCGGGCTCACCAGGAGGACATCCGTCTCACCCCGCTCGACCTCCCCGTAGATCGCTTCCCAGTCCTCCGGGTTCGCCGAGTTGATCGTGCGCGCCCGGATCCCCGCCCGCGCGGCCGCCTCGACCTGGTTCCGCATCAGCGCCAGCAGCGGCGAGATGATCACCGTGGGTCCGGCGCCACGGCGGCGCAGCAGGGCGGTGGCGACGAAGTACACCGCCGACTTGCCCCAGCCGGTGCGCTGCACCACCAGGGCCCGCCGGTGCTCCTCCACCAGGGCCGCCACCGCCTGCCACTGATCCTCCCGCAGCCGTGCCGAGCCCTCACGGTCACCGACGAGCTCGGCGAGGACGGCGTCGGCTTCGGTCCGGAGTTCCACGTGGTCCATGCCTCCATGCAACCCGATGGCACTGACAATCGGCGAATCCGGAACAGGCCGTGGCGTGTGCCGTGCCCCATGCGTCGCCCGGTGACACTCCGGGTAGGGATATAGAACGCACATCGGCCGATATGGGTCCTCGGTCTCAATTGCTCGTTGCCGCATCCAAGTTCGACAGGAAGAATTGAAGTCCGCTCCCCGCACGGCCCGCCGTGACCCGGCAGGGCTTCGCTGCGGTGCGCGCTCCCCGATACCGACCCTGCCCGCAGTGTGGGCGCGTAGCCGAAGGGAGGAACGTGACCTTCGGATTCGCTCCGTCCTCGGCGGCCTCGTTTTCGTCGTCCGCCGTTTCCGCCACTCGCATGCTCGAACCGGCGGAGTGGGCCGCCGCCGGAATCCCGCTGCTGCGCAATCCCCGCGAGGTCGTCACCGGGCTGCACTCACGGCACCGTCCCGAGCCGGCGACGGCGGTCGTGGCCGTACTCGACCCGGACGAACGCCTGCGCGCCAGCGCCTCGTTCACCAGCCGCCGCGCGCCCGCCGACGGATGGATGTTCCGCAACGCGCTGCTCTCCCAGCTGCGCCGTGTCATCCCGCA
This sequence comes from Streptomyces rubrogriseus, assembly GCF_027947575.1. Taxonomy (NCBI): domain Bacteria; kingdom Bacillati; phylum Actinomycetota; class Actinomycetes; order Kitasatosporales; family Streptomycetaceae; genus Streptomyces; species Streptomyces rubrogriseus. Next base: position 6,443,042 of record NZ_CP116256.1, read on the forward strand.
CGACCTGCGCCGCCGCACTCCGGTGCGCACCGCCGTGCTGCTCTACTGCCGTGAGGGCGACGGACGCTGGACGCAGGAGGACGGCGCGTGGATGTGGGGGCTGCGGGACGCGTGCACACTGCACGGGCTGCGCTGCGGCGCGTACATCACGCTGACCCGGGACGGCTGGCAGGTCCTGGGCGAGGGCCGCGGCGGGCGTCGGCCCAACGCGGCGTCGGCGCCGGAGCCCTTCGCCACGGCGGAGTCGCCTCCTCCGCCGCCACGCACCGGTGGTGTCGCCTCGGACGTGCTGCGCCGCGCCGCGGCCCGCTGAGCACCGCGGCGGGGCGGACCCGGCGAGGCCGCCCCGATGGAGGCCACGGGCCACGACGGGGTCGCGGCCCGGGCCGTCGCGCTGTTCGCTCGTGACCCGACCCGACCGGTGCGAGACCCGTCGGCGCCGACCGCGCCGGGCGTCCGGCGCCGGAGGCCCTCCGGGCACCCGGTCAGGCCGGAGTGTCCACCGTGCCGAGGGCTCCGGCCGGCGCCCCCTGTGTCACACCCGTGTCCGCCGCGCTCGGCGGAACGGGCTCAGACGCCCGCGCCCAGCACCGAGTTGATCCGCTGCGGATCACCGCAGACGATCAGCAGGGCACCGGCCCGGGAGTGGGCCACGGTCAGGGCGGTGACAGCGGCGGCCTCGGGGCCTCCGTTGAACGCGACCACGACCACGGCCCGCGACGCGGCACGGTCGGCGACGGCGGCGTCGGTGTAGAAGACGTCGTCGCCCGCGTCGTGCTGCGCCCAGTAGGCGGCATCGCCGAAGGACAGTTCGTGGGCCGCCCACGGGTGGAGTTCGCCGGTGGTGATCACCAGCACGTCTCCGGGGGTACGACCCGAGTCCAGCAGCAGGTCCACGGCCTCTTCGGCGGCGTCGAGCGCGCCGTCGGGGGTGGCCGGGATCAACTGGATCTGCGGGGCGGCCGAGGTGGCTTCCGGGGTGGACGGTGCGGCCGGACCCGAAGGTCCGGGTTCGGCGGCCGTGTCGCGCGGTGCGCGTTGCGCCGGCGGTGCCGGCCGCACCGGGCCGGGACGGCCGGGGCGCGGCGGAGCCGCGGGACGGGGGCCGGGTACGGGGCGGGGGGTCGGCGCGGTGCGGCCACTGGCCGGAGTGGCGCGGGGACCCTGGGCCTTCTCGTGAATCTGAGGCTCCTCGGGAATGAGAGGCATGAGCTGATATTTATCAAACGTTGGTGCGGCTCGCGTCGGCGGGTGGCACATACCTGCGAGCGGAACGGTCAGAAATCGAATCCGAGCTGACCCTCGATTTCCGGAACGCTTCCCTCCACCCAACTGCGGACCTTCTTGAGGTGCCGCCACTGGGGCAGCGCATCAAGATACGCCCACGACAACCGGTGGTGCGGGGTGGGGCCCCGCTCCTCCAGTGCCGCCTTGTGCACGGGCGACGGATACCCGGCGTTGTCCGCGAAACCGAAGTCTGCATGGTCGACACCCAGTTCGGCCATCATTTTGTCGCGCTGGACCTTGGCGAGCACCGAGGCCGCCGCGACGGCGATGCAGGACTGATCGCCCTTGATCACCGTGCGAACCCGCCAAGGGGCCCCGAGATAGTCGTGCTTGCCGTCGAGGATGACGGCGTCGGGGCGGACGGGCAGGGTATCCAGGGCCCGCACCGCAGCCAGTCGCAGCGCGGCGGTCATCCCCAGCGCGTCGATCTCCTCCGGGGAGGCGTGACCCAGGGCGTAGGACGTGACCCAGGTCCGCAACTCCACCTCGAGTTCGGTGCGTCGCTTGATGGTGAGCAGCTTGGAGTCGGTCAGACCGACCGGGGGTCGGCGCAGTCCGGTGATCGCGGCACAGACGGTGACCGGGCCGGCCCACGCACCGCGCCCCACCTCGTCGACACCGGCAATGATCTTCGCTCCGGTCGTGGCGCGAAGGGAGCGCTCGACGGTGTGAGTAGGCGGTTCGTACGGCATGGCGCCCCTAGCGTACGCCGCCGCGATCGCCGGGCGACACCCCGGTCGCCCGAAGCGGGAACGGCCTCCTCGCCGCGCGGGGTCAGGGGCTGTCGGGCCGCAGCAGCGGGATCATCAACTGGTCGATCATTTCCTCGAGCTCGCGATCCGTCCATTCACTTGCACAAATCTTGGAGCGGTACATCATCATCGCCGGGATGGCGTCGCAGACGTATCCGTTGGCCGCGTCGCGCCGGACCTCTCCCCGCTCCACTCCACGCTCGATGACCTCACAGAGCAGCTTGAGGGTCGGCTCGACGACACCCTTGACGATCACCGCGTGGAAGCGCTCGGCCTGCGTGGTGTCGCATTCGTGAATCACGGAGCGCAGAGCGGAGCCGGGCCGGGAGAACATCGCGTCGCGCGCCCTGCGGCACAGCTCCAGCAGGTCCTCGCGCACGTTGCCACGGTCGGGGGCCGTGTCGAAGTCCGGCAGCCCGGACCGCAGCGCGTCAGCGACCAGGTCTTCCTTGGAGGGCCAGCGCCGGTAGACGGCGGCCTTGCCGGTCTGCGCGCCCGCGGCCACCCCCTCCATCGTCAGCCCGTTCCAGCCGACGGTCCCGAGCTGGTCCAGCGCGGCCTCGAGGATCGCGCGCTCCAGGACCGCGCCACGCCGGCGGGAGGGCGTCTGGGCGGAAGCGGACGCCCAGTGCGAAGCAACCATGTCGGAGGTCTCCAGAAAGCGGTGAAAACGGGTATTCGGGAAAAGGCACACATCGCGCGGCCGCGACGGAGGACCGGACGCGCGACGACACGACAAGTGAACGGTTGCGTTCACTGTCTCCGGGTCGCTAACGTCGAAGCAACAGTGAACGCGAGCGTTCACTAAATCGTTCGTGGGGACACATAGTGACAACCTCTTCTCTGATCAAAGACAAGAAGCCGGGAGCGGCCCGCCGGGAGGGGCATCCCGGCATCGCACTCGCCGTCATCGCGGCCTGCCAACTCATGGTCGTACTCGACGCGACGATTGTGAACATCGCGCTCCCGCACATCCAGAACGCGCTCGAGTTCAGCACCACGGACCTCACCTGGGTCGTCAGCGCCTACACGCTCACCTTCGGCGGCCTGCTCCTGCTCGGCGGCCGAGCCGGTGACATCCTCGGCAGGCGCCGGGTCTTCATGACGGGCATCCTGCTGTTCACCTTCGCGTCGCTGCTCGGCGGCTTCGCCCAGGAACCCTGGCAGCTGCTGGCCGCGCGCGTCCTGCAGGGCGTGGGAGGCGCGATCGCGTCGCCCACGTCGCTGGCCCTCATAACCACCACCTTCCCCGAGGGGCCGGAACGCAACCGGGCCTTCGGCGTCTTCGCCGCCGTCTCCGCGGGTGGCGGTGCCATCGGCCTGCTGGCGGGCGGCATGCTCACCGAGTGGCTCGACTGGCGCTGGGTGCTCTTCGTCAACGTGCCGATCGGCATACTGATCGCCGTGCTCGCGCCGCTGTACATCAGCGAGTCCGAACGGCACTCCGGCCGCTTCGACATCGCCGGGGCGGTCACCTCGACGGCGGGCATGGCATCTCTCGTCTACGGCTTCATCCGGGCCGCGGACGAGGGCTGGCGGGACAACCTGACCATCGGCTCCTTCGCGGCCGCCGCGGTCCTGCTGCTGGCCTTCGTCCTCATCGAGCAGCGGGCCAAGGAACCGATCACCCCGCTGAAGATGTTCGCCGACCGCAACCGCTCCGGCACGTACGTGATCATGCTGAGCCTGGCCGCGGCGATGTTCGGCATGTTCTTCTACATCGTGCTGTTCGTGCAGAACGTGCTCGGCTACACCCCCATCGAGGCCGGACTGGCCTTCCTGCCGGTCACGGTCGTGATCGCGCTCGGTGCCGGACTGTCGCAGCGCTTCCTGCCCGTGTTCGGCCCCAAGCCGTTCATGATCGCGGGCTCGGCGCTCGCGGCGCTCGGGCTCGGCTGGCAGGCGCTCATCAGCTCCGACAGCTCGTACGTCGGCGGAATCCTGGGACCGATGCTGATCTTCGGCTTCGGCATGGGGCTGAACTTCGTCACGCTGACGCTGACCGCGGTCTCCGGCGTCGCCCAGCACGAGGCGGGCGCGGCGTCGGGGCTGCTCAACGCGATGCAACAGGTGGGCGGATCCATCGGCCTCGCCATCCTGACGACGGTCTTCGGCACGGCCAGCAAGGACGAGGCGGAGAAGCAGGTGCCCGACTTCCTCACCAACGGTTCGCCGGAGCAGAAGGCGGAGTTCGCCCAGACGCACCAGCTGCCCGCGCCTTGGTCGCACGACGTGCTGGCACAGGGCATCTCGGCCGCCTTCATCCCGGCGGCGGCCATGGCCGTGCTCGCGCTGGCCACGGCCTGGCTGGTGATACGGGTGCGCAAGAGCGACCTGGACGCCCTGTCCGGCACCGCCGGACCGGGTATGGGCTGACGCCCCGGCGCCCCGGGCCGGGCGGGGGCGACAGGTGGGAGTCGCCCCCGCCCGCCGGGGCCCGCCCCGCCTGCTCGCGTCCGACCGGGCGACCGGCCGGCCGAGCGGGGCGGCGGACAGCACGACGCACAGCACGACGGACAGCAGCGCGACGAACACCGACAGCGCGTCCACGTCCCACCCCCATGACCTTCCTGTCTGCCCGGAGGCGGTGCCCCGGGCAGCGGTTGTCATGACAACGCACTGGCGGTCACGCAGAGTTCCCGACGCACACGGAGAGTTTCCGTCGAGGGGCCGGGTCAGGCCGGCGTCGCCATCCAGGCGGGCAGCGCCTCGACCCGCTCCGCCCACTCGGCCGGGGGCGCCCCAGCCTTGCCGGCCGCGATCACCCCGCCCACGATGGCACAGGTGGTGTCCACGTCCCCGCCGACCTGGGCGGTGGTCCAGAACGCCGTCTCGTAGTCCCGGAGGGCGCGCGCCGCGGACCACAGGGCGAAGGGGACCGTGTCATGGGCGGTCGTACGCCGACCGCAGCCCAGGACCGCCGCCACCGTGGCCGCGTCGCCGTAGTCGAGCATGTCCCGGGCGCGTCGCAGCCCTGCGCCCACCGCGCTCTTCGGTACGAGCGCGATCACCCCGTCGAGGAGCGTGTGCGCTGTGGGCGGGCCGGACGGATCGGCGGCCAGCGCCGCGGCCGCCGCGACGGCCATGGCACCGACCACGGCCTCACGGTGCTGGTGTGTCGGGTAGGCCGAGATCTCCGCCTGGTGGGTCGCCTGCTCCGGATCGTCCGCGTACCAGGCACCGAGCGGGGCGATGCGCATGGCGGCGCCGTTGCCCCACGAGCCCTGGCCGTTGAACAGCGCCGCGGCCAGCTCGCGCCAGTCGCCGCCTTCGCGGACCAGCCGCAGCAGCCGGTTGACCGCGGGGCCGTAACCCCGGTCGAAGTCGTGGTGGTGGGCGAAGGAGTGTGCCAGGGCGTCCTGGTCGATGCGGTGGTGGGCGGCCAGGACGGAGACGACGGAACAGGCCATCTCCGTGTCGTCCGTCCACTGCCAGGTACCGGACGGCAGCTCGCGGCGCCCCAACAGCGGGTAGTTCGCGGGAACGAAGAACTGTGAGCCGAGCGCGTCCCCCACCGAAAGTCCGCGCAGGCTGGAAAGGGCGCGGTCCAGGCGCCCGTCAGAAGAGGAATGAAGGGTCATCGCCCCGCCACTCTATCCGGTGATCCCGTACGGTTCCGGATCTCGCCAGCGTTCGAAGGGCCGGTCAAGGCTGTACTTGCCGTCCTCACCGAGAACGAGCATCCGCATCTCGGCGTTCCCGGGGTTGGACAGCGACTCGAACTCCGCGACCGTCCAGTGGAACCACCTCATGCAGAACAGCCGCATGGCCAGTCCGTGCGTCACCAGCAGCACGTTCGGGGGATGGTCCGGGTCGTCGAAGCTGCGGAACAGGCTCTCCAGGAAGCCGCCGACCCGGTCGTACACGTCGGCGCCGGACTCGCCCTGGGCAAAGCGGTAGAAGAAGTGCCCGTAGGCGTCGCGGTAGGCCTTCTGCAGGCGCACGTCGTCGCGGTCCTGCCAGTTGCCCCAGTCCTGCTCCCGCAGCCGGGGCTCCTCACGTATCCGTATGAGGTCCGGGTCGAGGCGGAAGGCGCGGAGCGTCTCGTGGGTGCGGCGGTACGGGGAGACGTACACGCTGATCCGCTCGCTGCCGAACACCTCGCGCAGCCCCTTGCCGGTCTCCTCGGCCTGCGCCCGGCCCCGGTCGGTGAGGGCGAGCGCGTGGTCGGGTTCGCGCTCGTACACGGTGTCATCGACGTTGCCGGTCGACTCGCCGTGCCGGACAAGAACGATGCGCCGTGGTCGTGCCATGCCAGAACCCTAGATCGAGACGGGCGGAACCAAGCACCCGTACGAGCCCCGTACGGCGTACGTCACACAGTTTCCACACCTGGGAGAGGTATGCGGGTATGCGGGTCCGGATCTCAAACGTTCACACGGTCCAGGAAGGTTCCAGTTGCACGATGTCGCCCGTGAGCGCCGCGATGTCGGCCTCCGTCTGGGCGCGCAGGGCGAGCCGCTCCACCCGCTCGGTGCGGTACTTCCCGTGTTCGGCGGCCGACAGCCACATGGACAGCACTAGGTACTCGTTGTACCCGTTCCCCGGGGCCTCGCCGAACAGGCCGCGGATCATGCCGGGCGAGCCGGCCATCGCCGGGTTCCAGACCTTCTCCTGCATGAGGACGTAGTGCTCCGACCGCTCCTCGTGGACCCGGCACAGCGCCACCCGCAGCAGGTCGGCGTCGGTGAAGCGCGGCTCGAACCCGGTCTTCACGTCGAAGCGGTAGTCGAAGAGCCTGACCTGGGCGTCCTTGAACGTGCCCACCTGGGCCGAGGCCAGCCTGTCGTGGGAACGGGCCATGAAGGAGTCGTAGAAGGCACGGCTCTCCCAGAAGGCGAAGACGTGCGCCACGTCCGGCCGCCCCCGGCTCCAGCCACCCCCCTGTCCCCGAAAACCCGGCTCCCCCGGAAGCCCCGCCCACTTCCGCTGCCCCCGTTCGAAACCGCGGCGGTCCACCACGGTGCAGCGAATCCACTTGACCAGCACCGCGCCATGGTAAGGCCAGCGAACCCGGCGCCGGTCGCTCTCCGCGGGACCGCTTGCCCGCACGCCCGTCCCGGTGCGTGGCAGGATGGACAACCGGCCGCCACCGCCCGGCAGTTCAGGTGGCCCGGGCGGGGCGGGGGGACCTGGGAAGGGGAAGTCTGTGAACGGCCTCAGCAAGGGCATGGGCAAGGTCGAGGTCGCGCTGCGGTGGGACCCGAGTCCGGCGGGAGAGCCACCCACCGATCTGGACCTCGTCGCCGGGACCTATCCGGCCGGTGACCCGTACGGGACCCCGGTCTACGTGGTGCACTTCGACAGCCGCTCGCCCGACGGCACGATCTACCTCAACCGGGACAGCAAGGACGGCAAGGGCTTCGGTTTCGACGAGGTCATGACCCTGGAGCTGGAGCGGCTGGACGCCCGGTACGCGCGCGTGGTGGTGGGCGTCGCCATCCAGCAGCACACCGAGGACCGGACCTTCCGCGACGTGGCCGCCCCGGGCCTGCGCATCCGCGAGGGCTACACGGACCTGGCCGCGGAGGACTTCGCCGGCGTTCCGGCCGCCACCGCGGCGACGGTCGCGGAGTTCGTCCGGGACGAGGCGGGGGCGTGGGAGTTCCGCGCCGGCGTGCACGGCTTCGACGGCGATCCCGCGACGTTCACCCGGGTGATGGGCGCGGCACGGCGCCCCTGACGTTGCCGGTGGATGAGTAAGGGGCGCCCACCATTGGCGGGCGCCCCTTACTCATGGGCGGCTGGAGCGACTACGCGTCAGCTGCAACCGCTGGTCGAGCCGCAGCCCTCGCAGATGTAGCAGGAGCCGGCGCGCTGCATCTTCGTGCCGCAGGAGAAGCAGAGCGGGGCGTCGGCCTGGATGCCCAGCTGCATCTCCACCAGCTCGGCGCTGGTGTGCGCCTGCTGCGGAGCGGGCTTGGCGGCCTCGGCCTCGGCCTTCGGCGTGGCGACGGCCACCAGCTCCTGGGCGCGGGGCGCCGACTGGGCCAGGCCCTCGACGTCCAGCTCGTCGTCGGACGGCTCGTACGACCCGGTCTCCAGGTGGCGCTGGCGCTCCTCGGCGGAGTGGATGCCGAGCGCGGAGCGCGTCTCGAAGGGCAGGAAGTCCAGCGCCAGGCGGCGGAAGATGTAGTCGACGATCGACTGCGCCATCCGCACGTCCGGGTCGTCCGTCATGCCGGCCGGCTCGAAGCGCATGTTGGTGAACTTCGAGACGTACGTCTCCAGCGGCACGCCGTACTGGAGGCCGACGGAGACCGCGATGGAGAAGGCGTCCATCATGCCCGCGAGGGTCGAGCCCTGCTTGGACATCTTGAGGAAGACCTCGCCGAGACCGTCGTCCGGGTAGGAGTTGGCGGTCATGTAGCCCTCGGCGCCGCCGACGGTGAAGGACGTGGTGATGCCGGGGCGTCCCTTCGGAAGGCGCTTGCGGACCGGGCGGTACTCGACGACCTTCTCGACCGTCTCGCGGATGGCCGCCTCGGTCTTCTCGGTGATCTCCGCCTTCTCGTCCTTGGCGGACTTGGTCTTGGCGGAGAGGGGCTGGCCGACCTTGCAGTTGTCGCGGTAGATGGCGAGCGCCTTGACGCCCATCTTCCAGGCCTCGAAGTAGACCTCCTCGACGTCCTCGACGGTCGCCGACTCCGGCAGGTTGACCGTCTTGGAGAGGGCGCCGGAGATCCACGGCTGGATGGCGGCCATCATGCGGACGTGGCCCATCGCGGAGATGGAACGCTCGCCCATCGCGCAGTCGAACACCTCGTAGTGCTCGTGCTTGAGACCGGGCGCGTCGATCACGTTGCCGTGCTCGGCGATGTGGGCGACGATCGCCTCGATCTGCTCCTCCTGGTAGCCCAGGCGGCGCAGGGCCTGCGGGACGGTGCCGTTGACGATCTGCATCGAGCCGCCGCCGACCAGCTTCTTGAACTTGACCAGGGCGAGGTCGGGCTCGAGGCCGGTGGTGTCGCAGGACATCGCGAGGCCGATGGTGCCGGTCGGGGCGATGACGGACGCCTGGGAGTTGCGGAAGCCGTTCTTCTCGCCGAGGCGCAGCACGTCCTGCCAGGCCTCGGTGGCGGCGGCCCAGATCGGAGTGTCGAGGTCGTCCATGCGGACGGCCTTGGCGTTCTCGTCGGAGTGCTGCTTCATGACCCGCAGGTGCGGCTTGGCGTTGCGGGCGTAGCCGTCGTACGGGCCGACGATCGCGGCCAGCTCGGCGGAGCGCCGGTACGACGTGCCGGTCATCAGGGAGGTGATGGCGCCGGCCAGGGCGCGGCCGCCGTCGGAGTCGTAGGCGTGGCCGGTCGCCATCAGCAGGGCGCCGAGGTTGGCGTAGCCGATGCCGAGCTGGCGGAAGGCGCGGGTGTTCTCGCCGATCTTCTGGGTCGGGAAGTCCGCGAAGCAGATGGAGATGTCCATCGCGGTGATGACCAGCTCGACGACCTTCGAGAAGCGCTCGGCGTCGAAGGACTGGTTGCCCAAGCCGTCGTCCTTCAGGAACTTCATCAGGTTCAGCGAGGCGAGGTTGCAGGACGTGTTGTCCAGGTGCATGTACTCGCTGCACGGGTTCGAGCCGTTGATGCGGCCGGACTCCGGGCAGGTGTGCCAGGCGTTGATGGTGTCGTCGTACTGGATGCCCGGGTCGGCGCAGGCCCAGGCGGCCTCGGCCATCTTGCGGAAGAGCGCCTTGGCGTCGACCTCCTCGATGACCTCGCCGGTCATGCGGGACGTCAGGCCGAACTTGCCGCCGTCCTGCACGGCCTTCATGAACGTGTCGTTCACCCGGACCGAGTTGTTGGCGTTCTGGTACTGGACGGACGTGATGTCGTCGCCGCCCAGGTCCATGTCGAAGCCCGCGTCGCGCAGGGCGCGGATCTTCTCCTCTTCCTTGACCTTGGTCTGGATGAAGTCCTCGATGTCGGGGTGGTCGACGTCGAGGATGACCATCTTGGCCGCGCGGCGGGTGGCGCCGCCGGACTTGATGGTGCCGGCGGAGGCGTCGGCGCCGCGCATGAAGGAGACCGGTCCCGAGGCGTTGCCGCCGGAGGAGAGGAGTTCCTTGGAGGAGCGGATCCGGGAGAGGTTCAGGCCGGCGCCGGAGCCGCCCTTGAAGATCATGCCCTCTTCCTTGTACCAGTCGAGGATCGACTCCATGGAGTCGTCGACGGACAGGATGAAGCAGGCGGAGACCTGCTGCGGCTGGGGCGTGCCGACGTTGAACCACACCGGGCTGTTGAAGCTGAAGATCTGGTGCAGGAGGGCGTAGGCCAACTCGTGCTCGAAGATCTCGGCGTCGGCGGGCGAGGCGAAGTACTTGTGGTCCTCGCCGGCCTTCCGGTACGTCTTCACGATGCGGTCGATGAGCTGCTTCAGGCTCACCTCGCGCTGCGGGGTGCCCACGGCGCCCCGGAAGTACTTGCTGGTGACGATGTTGACCGCGTTCACCGACCAGAACTCGGGGAACTCGACGCCACGCTGCTCGAAGTTGACCGAGCCGTCGCGCCAGTTGGTCATGACGACGTCACGACGCTCCCAGGCCACCTCGTCGTAGGGGTGGACGCCGGGAGTGGTGTGGACGCGCTCGACGCGGAGTCCCTTGCCCGCCTTGGTGCCCTTGGCGCGGGAACTCCGTGCCGGACCGCTCGCCGTCTCTGTCATGCCGCCTCCCTGTACGGGCGAAAACGCCCTGAAGTGCCCCGATTGTTCCCGTGGGCACGGTGTTCTGTCTGGTGTTGCGGGCATCTCTCGGACCGCCCGCAACAGGTCTTTCTCACTCGCCGCCGTCCGGCCGGGCCCGGGCGCCGAAGTCCGGGTCCGGCCCGCCGATCAGTCGGCGGCGCCTGCGGGCTCGGGGACCTGTCCTGCCCCCGTGGGCCCGCGGTCGTTCTCCTGGCTCCCCGTGCCGGTGTCGTCCTCGCCGGGGTGCCCCGTCGTCTCCCTCAGTTCCGTGATCGCGGCCTCGAAGTCCTCGAGCGAGTCGAACGCCCGGTAGACGGAGGCGAATCGCAGATAGGCGACGAGGTCGAGCTCCTGCAACGGTCCGAGGATGGCCAGCCCCACGTCGTGGGTGGTCAGCTCGGCGCTTCCGGTGGCCCGCACCGCCTCCTCGACCCGCTGGCCGAGCTGGGCGAGCGCGTCCTCGGTGACGGGCCGGCCCTGACAGGCCTTGCGCACACCGTTGATCACCTTGGTGCGGCTGAACGGTTCGGTGACCCCGGACCGCTTCACCACCATGAGCGAGCACGTCTCCACGGTCGTGAACCGACGGGAGCAGTCAGGGCACTGGCGGCGCCTGCGGATCGACGTGCCGTCGTCGGTCGTACGACTGTCGACGACACGGCTGTCGGGGTGCCTGCAGAAGGGGCAGTGCATGGCCTCCGAACCCTCCTCACAGCAGACTCAACAGCCTCGAAAGGCCCTTCAGGCCCCTCGAAGCAGCCCCCAGCATAGGCGATCGCGGCGGGCTCGAAGACCCGGGGGACCACAACTTGTGGGCTGCTCTCGCTATCCAACCACTAGATGTGGGGATTGGCTCATACATACACGCCCTGCACGCGTGTCGCGCCTGTGCGTGCGCGGCCGCCCGCGCCGCCCCCCTGCGCCCAACCGCCACTCGCACCCAGCCGTCGCCCGCACGCGCCGCGGCCGTGTCGGGGCCGCGCCGCCCGGGGCATGCGGAGATACGGTGGGCGCCGCGGGGAGGGGACGTGGGGCTACCGCAACGGATGGGAGACCCGCCCCGTCGAACGGGATGCCGGATGGCAGACTGTGGTGACATCCCGGAGGTTGTCACCACGGCGGTGAAGAGTACAGCAATGAGCCCTTTTGTCCGCCAGGCGCCACGGTAGCCATACACCCAGGCACGCGATACGAGCGAGCGATTCGCGTTTTTTCACTCGAACGTGTGTTTGGCGCAACCTTTCGAAAGCTACTACCGTTGTGCAGCAGGGAGACCATCGAGAGGGGCCGACGTGACCACCACCGCCGACAGTGCCACCATCACTGCCCAGGAACGCCCCCAGGGCCGTCCTGAGCCGGTGCACGCGATGAGCGACGCCGCGAATCCCGAGGGGCACAAGCGCTCCCTGCCAGGACGACCTCCCGGCATCCGGGCGGACAGCTCGGGGCTCACCGACCGCCAGCGCCGGGTGATCGAGGTCATCCGCGACTCCGTGCAGCGGCGCGGATACCCGCCGTCGATGCGGGAGATCGGCCAGGCCGTCGGTCTCTCCAGCACCTCGTCCGTGGCGCACCAGCTGATGGCACTCGAACGCAAGGGCTTCCTGCGCCGGGACCCGCACCGCCCGCGCGCCTACGAGGTGCGCGGCTCCGACCAGGCCGCCTCGGTGCAGCCCACGGACACCGCCGGAAAGCCGGCCGCCTCGTACGTCCCGCTGGTCGGCCGGATCGCCGCCGGTGGTCCGATCCTGGCCGAGGAGTCCGTCGAGGACGTCTTCCCGCTCCCCCGGCAGCTGGTCGGCGACGGTGAGCTGTTCGTCCTGAAGGTCGTCGGCGACTCGATGATCGAGGCCGCGATCTGCGACGGCGACTGGGTCACGGTCCGCCGTCAGCCGGTCGCGGAGAACGGCGACATCGTGGCCGCGATGCTCGAAGGCGAGGCCACCGTCAAGCGCTTCAAGCGCGAGGACGGCCACGTCTGGCTTCTCCCGCACAACTCGGCGTACGAGCCGATTCCCGGTGACGACGCGACCATCCTCGGCAAGGTGGTGGCCGTACTGCGTCGCGTCTGAGCGCCACGGCGGGCGGGTACGCGCGACAGCGCCCCGCCGACCAGACCGGGCCCCGGGACCTCTGCGCCGGTTCCGGGGCCCAGCGCTGTCAGCCGCTCTCCGTCTGCCCCGCGGCCTCGGTCTGCCGTGCCTTCGCATCGATCGCGGCGAGTGACTTGCGGACCTGGTTTCGGTCCGTGGTGAACCAGAAGTCGGGCAGCGACGCCTTCAGATAGCTGCCGTACCGGGCCGTCGCCAGTCGCTGGTCGAGTACGGCGACCACCCCGCGGTCGCCCGACGCGCGGACCAGCCTGCCCGCGCCCTGCGCCATGAGCAGCGCGGCGTGGGTGGCGGCGACCGCCATGAAGCCGTTGCCCCCTGCCTCCTCCACCGCCTTCTGGCGTGCGCTCATCAGGGGGTCGTCGGGACGCGGGAACGGGATCTTGTCCATGACGACCAGCTGGCAGCTGGGCCCGGGCACGTCGACGCCCTGCCACAGGGACAGGGTGCCGAAGAGGCAGGTCCCGGGGTCGGCCGCGAAGTTCTTGATCAGCTCGCCGAGGGTCTCCTCGCCCTGGAGGAGGATCGGGTACTCCGGGATCCGCGAGCGCAGCTCCTCGGCGGCCAGCTGGGCCGCGCGCATCGAGGAGAACAGGCCCAGGGTGCGGCCGCCCGCCGCCTGGATCAGCTCGGTCAGCTCGTCGAGCATGTCGCCGCGGTCGCCGTCCCTGGCGGGGCGGGCCAGGTGCTTGGCGACGTAGAGGATGCCCTGCTTGCGGTAGTCGAAGGGCGAGCCGACGTCGACGCCCTTCCACTGGGGCACGTCGTCGCCCTCGGTGCCCTCGGGGGCGAGGCCGAGGGACGCCCCGACGCCGTTGAAGTCGCCGCCCAGCTTCAGCGTCGCGGAGGTCAGGACGACCGAGCGGTCGGTGAAGAGCTTCTCCCGCAGCAGTCCGGAGACGGACATCGGCGCGACCCGCAGCGAGGCGCCGAACCGGTCGTGGCGCTCGTACCAGACGACGTCCCACTCGGAGCCGTTGGTGATCCGCTCCGCCACGTCGTGCACGGACTCCACGGAGGCCAGCGCCTGCTTGCGGACCGCGTCCTCGTCCTGCACGGACTTGTCACGGGTGGTCCCGATCGCCGAGATGACCGTGCGACAGGCGTCCCGCAGGGCCATCAGGGCGTAGCCGAGATCCTCCGGGACCTCCTCGAGGCGGCCCGGCAGCGCGAGCTCCATCAGCCGCTCGAAGCCCTCCGCGGCGGTCTGGAGCTGGTCGGCGGCCTTCTCGTTCACCAGCTTCGCGGCACGGCGCACCGCACGGTTGACCTGGCCGGGGGTCAGCTCGCCGGTGGCGACTCCGGTGACCCGGGAGACCAGCTCGTGCGCCTCGTCGACGATCAGCACCTCGTGCTGCGGCAGGACGGGCGCGCCCTCGATGGCGTCGATCGCGAGCAGCGCGTGATTGGTGACGACGACCTCGGAGAGCTTGGCCCGCTCACGGGCCGACTCGGCGAAGCACTCGGCGCCGTAGGCACACTTCGAGGCGCCCAGGCACTCCCGGGAGGACACCGACACCTGCGCCCAGGCGCGGTCGGAGACGCCCGGCGTGAGGTCGTCGCGGTCGCCGGTCTCGGTCTCGTCCGCCCAGTCGCGCATCCGCAGCAGGTCCTGGCCCAGTTTGCTGGTGGGGGCGGCGGCCTCGAACTGGTCGAAGAGGCCCTCCTCCTCGTCCTGCGGCATGCCCTCGTGCAGCCGGTGCAGGCACAGATAGTTCGACCGGCCCTTGAGCATCGCGAACTCGGGACGGCGGCGCAGCTGGGGATGGAGCGCGTCGACCGTGCGGGGCAGGTCCCGCTCGACCAGCTGGCGCTGCAGGGCCAGGGTCGCCGTGGCCACGACCACCCGCTCGCCGTGCGCCAGCGCGGGCACCAGGTACCCCAGCGACTTTCCGGTGCCGGTGCCGGCCTGGACGAGCAGGTGGGAGCCGCCGTCGATGGCTTCCTCGACGGCTTCGGCCATGGCCACCTGGCCGGGACGCTCCGTTCCGCCGACGGCGGTGACGGCGGCGTGCAGGAGTTCGGGGAGTGAGGGCTTCGTCATAGCGCGACCACCCTACGGCCCGGGACTGACAAACGGGTCGGCAAGGCGGGGGCGAGCGACGTGAGTGACCGTGGGGACAGGCGGGGCAAGGGTGGCTCCTGGGCGGCCGAGCGGCGAAACGGGGTGGGCGGCCGGCGGCACGGGGACGGGCGACCGACCGGCGGAGACGCGGAGAGGCGGGGATGAGGAGAGGCGGGGGCGAGGAAAGACGGTGGGCGGGACGACGGATACGCCGGGCGGGGCGGCACAGGGCGTGGCGCCGGGCGGACGACTGAGGACGGCGGGTGGGCGGCCCCGCGCTTCACGGCGACTGTTCCCGCGCCTCGCGTGCCCGGACCATGAGAACGGCGCGCTTGGTGGGCAGCTCCACCTCCCCCGTCGGCCGGAACCCGGCGCCGAGGAACGCCGCGACGGACGGCCTGTTGCGGACGTCGGGTTCGGCGAGCACGCGCGTGCAGGCCGGTCGGCCCGCGAGGACGAGGTCGGTGACGGCCCTGATCAGCTCGG
This sequence comes from Streptomyces rubrogriseus, assembly GCF_027947575.1. NCBI lineage: Bacteria > Bacillati > Actinomycetota > Actinomycetes > Kitasatosporales > Streptomycetaceae > Streptomyces > Streptomyces rubrogriseus. Next base: position 6,458,425 of record NZ_CP116256.1, read on the forward strand.
TTCCGAGGCCCCGCCCGCGGTGGGTGCCGTCGCCGATCAGCAGGTGGACGCCGGTGTCGTGGGGCCGGACCGGGCAGTACCGGGCCAGCGGATCGAGATCGGCGCGGTAGATCTCCCAGTAGCTCATCGGCACCCCGTCCAGCGTCCCGACGCACGGGACGCTGCGCCCGTCGCCGGTCAGCTGGGCCCGTAGGTGGTCCGCGGTCACGCTCTGCGGGCCGGTCAGCTCCCAGTACGCCGCGACGGCGGGGTCGTTCATCCAGCGGGCGAGGAGGGGGACGTCCCGTTCGAGGTCGGCGGGGACCAGGTGGAAGACCCCGGCGGAGGTGTCGCTCGGCCCCCAGTCGGCGATCCCGTCGAGGAGGTCCTCACGCGCGCGTGCCGTCCCCGCTTGCGCGCAGTCGTGCGCCGGGGTCCGGAAGAGGGCGACGAACTCCTCGGGCAGGTGCAGGTCCAGGGTGTCGTCGGCGCTCGCGTCGGTGGGGTTCGTGGAATGCACAGTTCGCTCCTTCGGGAGGGCGGCCCGCTCAACCATGCAGGGGGTTGGCGATGGTGACGTAGACGGACTGGGTGTCCACCGGGCCGACGAGTTCGTCCAGGCCGTGCAGCCGGGTCAGCAGGTTCGCCTTGCAGCGCAGCACGGGTGAGTCGAGCAGGTAGGCGGGGAGCGGGCCGCCCTGGGGGTCGGGGCCCGAGTCCAGCTCACCGAGGAAGCGGCGGAAGGCCGCCAGCAGCGTGCCCTCCGGGGCGAGACGCTCGGAGCCGAAGGTGCCGATGAGACCGAACACGTTGTTGACGGCGAGGTAGTAGGCGAAGCGCTCGTCGGTGACGGCGTCGGCCACGAACGTGTCGCTGTGTTCGCCGATCCCGGGGAGCCTGGCGTCGAGTTCCGCACGCCGGGACTCGCGGAAGTAGTAGCCCTGGTTGTCGCGGTAGCGGCCGCCCGCGGGCCAGCCGTCGGCGTCCAGCATGACGAGCGTGTTCTGCTGGTGCGCCTCCAGGGCGATCCCCGCGCGGGCGTCCAGCCACAGGACGGGGCGAACGACGTGGTGGAGGTAGCGCAGGAACCACTCCACGGCGACCGCCTCGCGCGGGCGGCCGGTCCGCCCGGCGAGCCGGGTGACCACCTCCGCCAGCCGGGTGTGCGGCCGCGGCGCCACGAGGGAGGCCACGCAGCAGACGTCGTCCGAGGGCCGGAAGGGGTTGTGCCGGACGACGACGTCGAGGCCGCGCACGGGCGTGCCGTCGGCGCCGTCGACGGCCAGCCAGGCGGGGTCGCGGACGATGTCGAAGTGCGGGTGGGCCGACCGCCACTGGCGGGACAGGCCGCGGCGCAGCAGGCGGTGCACCTCGACGCCGCGGTGGAGCTCCTTGCGGAGGTTCTCCCTGCGGGAGTTGGTGATGTGCAGGCCCAGCGAGAGCTTGAGCATGGCGGGTGCGCCACCCCGGTGGACGGTGCGCACGGAGGACGTGGGATGCCATGCCGGGCCCCGGGCGCCGAGGTCCCTGACCAGCCCGGCGTCCAGGAGGGCGGCGACGTCCGGCCGGTGCAGCACCGCGCGGAACTGCCAGGGGTGCAGCGGCAGGAGGGCGTACCCCTCCGGTGCCGCCGGACCGTCCGCAGCGAGGCGTGCGGTGAGCGCGGGCGCGGTGACCGGGCGGCCGCGCTCGGTCCAGGCCGAGTCGGTGCCGAGCACGGAGGGGGCGACGGCCAGCCAGTGCAGCGGGAAGGAGCCGCGCAGCTCCGGTGAGTACCGGCGTGCCTCGTCCTCGGTGAGGCCCTCCCGGCTCTTCGGGGTGGGATGCAGCGGGTGTCCGAGGAGCAGGGCCTGTTCGGCGGCGAGGAACAGGTCGGACCCGCCGCGTTCGCCTGAACCGGCGCGGTCCCGGAGGAAGACGGCGGTGCGGCGGACGGAGTCGGCCACGCGCGCGACGAGGTCGGGGCCGTCCGGCCCTGGTGCACCGGCCGTCTCGCGTACGAGCAGCGCGGCGAGCGTGACCGCGTCCACCGGCGGCGCCGACGCGGGAGCGCCGGACAGCCGCGGCGGGCCGAAGCGGTGCGCTCCGGTCGCGGACCAGTAGCGGACGGGCACGGCGAGCGCCGTACCGGAGGCCGGGAGCGGCACGTGGAGGACGCCGTCGTCGGGGGCGGACAGGTCGGCCTCACGGGCCCAGCAGCGGATCAGGTTCTCCGTGCCCGCGGCCTGGGCGGCGGCGCAGGGATCGAGGTCGTCCAGGGGGCCGGCCGCGGACTGGCGGGTGTGCGACGCGGGCCGCGGCCCGGGGAGGACGCCGTGCGCCGGGGCAAGCCGTGGTGCGGTGCCCGGAGTTCCGTCGGACTCCGCGGCGGCGTCGCGCGCGGCGACCGGAGCCGCGACAGGCCCCGGAGCAGCCGGGGTCCCGGGGGTGGAGGTTGCCGCGGGGGCCGGTTCGGGGGCGGGGTCGGTGTGCAACGCGGGTCCTCCTGGCGTGCCGTGTCCGGGGGTGGGTCTCATCTCGGGCCGCGCCTCCCGCGTAACGGGACGGGGCCGCCGGGACGGCCGCGGTCCACCGCCCGTACGGCGTCGGCGAGTCGGTCGAGGACGGCGGACATCTGCTCCTCGGTCACGATGAGCGGCGGCAGCAGCCGTACGACGTTCGCGCGCGGGCCCGTGACGTCCACGATCAGCCCGCGGCGCAGGCACTCCCGGCGGACGGCGGTGGCGAGCTCGGCGGCGGCGCCGGGGCGGACGGCGGTACCGGGGCGGGCGCCATGGGCGGTGACGTGGGGCGCGGTGTCCGGTGCCACGAGTTCGACACCGGCCATCAGGCCCCGCCCGCGCACGTCGCCGACACACGTGAACTCCGCGGCCAGGGCGCGCAGTCCGGTCAGCATCCGGCCGCCCAGCGTGGCGGCGTGTGCGGCCAGCCGGTGCTCGCGGACGTGGGCGAGGGTGGCGGCTCCCGCGGCCAGGGCCAGTTGGTTGCCGCGGAAGGCGCCGGCCGTACGCTCCGGTTCGCCCAGGTCCTCGCGGTGGACCACCACGGCCAGGGGGAGGCTGCCGCCGATCGCCTTGGCGAGGACCAGCACGTCGGGCGTGACTCCGCTGTGCTCGAAGGCCCAGTAGGCGCCGGTCCGGCCCACACCCGTTCCGGTCTCGTCGACGATGAGCGGGACGGCGCGGTCGGCCGCGCGGGCCCGCAGGCGCCGCACCAGGCCGTCCGGCACCGGACGCACCCCGGCCTCGCTTCGGACCGGTTCCAGGAGCAGTCCGGCAGGCCGCTCCCGTCCCGGCCCGCCGTCGCCGCCGCTGTCGCCGAGAACCGTCTCGTCGGCATCGGCATCGGCATCGGCATCGGCATCGGCATCGGTGACGGTGACCACCCGGGTCCGTCCGGTGGCGGCACGGACCAGCGCGACGGCGGCGTCGACCGGGTCCGTGCCGGCCGGGCCGCAGAACCGCACGCGCGCGCGGTCGGCGAGTCCCGGCGGCAGGGTGCGCAGCAGCTCGGTGACGAAGGCGTCCTCGACCGGTGTGGTGAGGTCCATGACGTGCAGGGGCGCGCCCGAGTCGAGGACCGCGCGGATCGCGTCCAGGACGACGGGGTGGTTGTGGCCGAGGGCCAGGGTGCCCGCGCCGGAGACACAGTCCAGGTAACGGCGGCCGTCGGCGCCCTCGATGGTGAGGCCCCGGGCGCGGACGGGTACGACCGGGAGAGCGCGCGCGTAGGTGCGCGCGGCCGGTTCCCGCGCCGCCGGGCGCCTCGGAGCACTCCTTCGCCCGCCGTCCCCCGGCCCCAGTCCAGATCCTGGCCCTGGCCCCGGCCCTGCCATGCCGCTCCCCTGCCCAGGGCCCTCGTGCAGGCCTCGCCCCTGCCCAGCGCCCGCGCGCGCGGCGTGCGCCCGCGTGGACGCCCCGGCCGCGGGCTCCCTCGCCACGACCGGCCCGGCGTTCCCGCCGGCGTCCGCGCACCCTCCGTACGGGGATCCCGCCACGGCTCGTCGACCTCCCGCCGTCCGGACACGACCCGACGTGCCGGGCGCTCCCGGCATGGGGGACCGCGTCCGGACAGCAGGCCCCCCACCGCTACCAACCGAGGACCGTTCACGGGGTTACGGCCTGCCTGAAGATCGTTGCCACGGCGGGAGTTCGCACGCGGCTTTCGCGGTCCGCTCGGGCTCCGCGACCCGGCGGTCCGCTCCGGCGGGCGACGCGTACCAGGTCAGGCGGCTGTATCCGAACCGTTGCCGTTCCGTCGGAACTCCCCCACAGCCACCGCATAGTGTGTGGTGCCGTTCCCGGTCACCGTCGTTCGGCGGTTCGACCGCGGCACCACGTTCGTTCACAGCAGGGGGAGTCAACACCATGCGATCCATACGGCCGTCGTTCAGCACGCGCGGAATCAGGCGCGGACGGCGCGGAACCTCCTCCGCGGCCGCCGCCGTGGCGCTCGTCTCGGCGCTCGCGCTCACCGCCACGGCGTGCGAGGACGGCGACCCCGAGGCGGGCGGCGACGCCGCGGCCTCCGCGTCCGCCGCGGACGACGGCAACGGCGGCATCCGGATCCCGGACGACATCAAGGACAAGCTCAAGGAACACGGGATCGACGTCGACGACTGGAAGAACGGCGCCTGGAAGAACTGGAACAAGGACGACTGGCTGCGCGAGGCGCAGGACTTCGTCAACCCGATCATCGAGGGCCTGTGGGACCCGGACCGGATGCGGGACGCCGAGGAGCCGGACCAGGAGGTCGACGAGAACGACATCTCCGGCGACCAGGGCGTGACCGACCCGGAGCCCGCGCCCGTCGAGGCGGAGGCCGTGCCGGCCAAGTACCACGACAACGCCGCCACGGCCGGCAAGCTCCTCTTCGACTCCCCCAAGGGTTCGATGGTGTGCTCGGCGACGGTCGTGAAGGACCCGGCCCACCCCGGCAAGTCCAACATGGTGTGGACGGCCGGCCACTGCGTGCACGCGGGCAAGAGCGGCGGCTGGTACCGCAACATCGCCTTCGTCCCGTCGTACAACGACGCGGACAAGTCGGTGGAGGAGCTGCAGAACGCCACCAAGGAGGAGCTCGCTCCCTACGGTGTCTGGTGGGGCGACTGGGCGCAGACCTCGGACCAGTGGATCGAGCAGGGCGGCGCGACCGGCGGTGACGGCGCCTCGTACGACTTCGCCGTGATCCATGTGACGCCGGAGAAGGGCAGCGGTGGCAAGTCGCTGGAGGAGACCGTCGGCGCCGCGCTGCCGGTCGACTTCGACGCGCCCGCCGTGCCGGAGATCGAGAGCATGAAGGCGACCGGCTACCCGGCCGCGCCGCCGTACGACGGCCAGAAGCTGTACCAGTGCCAGGACAAGCCCGGACGGCTGTCGCTCAACGCCTCCGACCCGACGATGTACCGCATCGGCTGCACCATGACCGGCGGCTCGTCCGGCGGTGGCTGGGTCGCCGCCGGTTCCGACGGCAAGCCCGCGCTGGTCTCCAACACCTCCATCGGTCCGGTGACGGCCGGCTGGCTGGCCGGTCCGCGCCTGGGCGACGAGGCCAAGGGCGTGTTCGACGCGGTGAGCGGCAAGTTCGCCGACCAGTGAGGACGGTGGGGTGCGTCGGGCCGGTGGCCGGCACCCCGCCGCGCGTTCCATGACAGACATTCACGTGTTCACACGTTTCAACGGGGGTTGTCGCACCATGCGTTCCACACCTGTGTCCGCCGCGCCACGGCGCGGGCGGCGCACCGCACTCGCCGCCGCCGGTCTGGTCGCCGCGCTCACGCTCACCGCGACCGCCTGCGGCGGGTCGGAGCAGGACGAGGCCGACGCCAAGCCCGGTGGCGGCACCTCCGGGGCCGCCGAGGCGGGCGGCACCGGTGGCGGCGAGGGCGGGCCGGCGGCCGGGCTCGCGAACCGGCTCAAGGAGCACGGCATCGACGTCGACCGGTGGAAGGACGGCGGCTGGAAGGACTGGGACCAGGACAAGTGGCTCAGTGAGGCCAAGGACTTCGTCAACCCGGTGATCGAGGGCCTGTGGGAGCCGGACCGGATGAAGTCCGCGAAGGAGGCCGACAAGACCGTCACCACCAAGGACGCCGCCGCCGACCAGGGCGCCACCGACCCGGAGCCGGCGCCCGTCGAGGCCGTGGCCGAGGAGAAGCCGTACCACGAGAACGCCGCTCCGGTGGGGAAGGTCTTCTTCGACTCCCCCGAGGGCTCGATGGTCTGCTCCGGCACGGTGATCAAGGACGTGAACCACCCCGGGAAGTCCAACCTGGTGTGGACGGCGGGCCACTGCGTGCACGCGGGCGGCAGCGGCGGCTGGTACCGCAACATCGCCTTCGTCCCGTCGTACAACGACTACGGCAAGTCCGAGGCGGAACTGGCGAACGCGACGACCACCGAGATGGCGCCGTACGGCACCTGGTGGGCCGACTGGGCGGCGACCTCGGACCAGTGGATCAAGGGCGGTTCGGAGAGCGGCGGTGACGGGGCCGCGTACGACTACTCGGTGCTGCACGTGAAGCCCGAGCAGGGCGGCAAGTCGCTGGAGGAGACCGTCGGCGCCGCGCTGGAGGTGGACTTCTCCGCCCCCTCGGCGACCGAGGTGTCCAGCATGGGTGCCTGGGGCTACCCGGCGGCCGCGCCGTACAACGGCCTGGAGATGTTCAAGTGCGTCGACCGGCCCGGCCGGCTGTCGCTGAGCCCGTCGCTGCCGACGATGTACCGCATCGGCTGCACCATGACCGGCGGCTCGTCCGGCGGCGGCTGGTTCCGGGTGGTGGACGGCGAGACCAGGCTGGTCTCGAACACCTCGATCGGCCCGCTGGAGAACACCTGGCTGGCGGGCCCGCAGCTCGGCCCGTCGGCCGAGGCGATGTACCAGAACATGAGCAAGACGTACGGCGGTCAGTGACCCGTACGGGATCCGTACGGATCCGCACGTGACCGAGGGCCCGTCCCCTGCCGCGGCAGGGGACGGGCCCTCGGTCGGTCGGCCTGCTGTTCGGCCGCGCGGGTCTCAGGCGAGCGGTGCCGGAACGTACGGCGCGAACTCCGCCGCCAGCTCCTCGTGCACCCGCACCTTGAGCAGGGTGCCCTCCGGGGTGTGCTCCTCGGAGATCACCTCGCCCTCGTCGTGGGCGCGGGCCACCAGCTTGCCGTGGGTGTACGGCACGAGCGCCTCGATCTCGACCGAGGGACGCGGCAGCTCGTTGTCGATCAGGGCGAGCAGCTGGTCGATGTTCTGGCCGGTGCGCGCCGAGACGGCGATGGCCCGCTTCTCGATCCGCAGCAGCCGCTGGAGCACCAGCGGGTCGGCCATGTCGGCCTTGTTGATCACGACGATCTCGGGCACGTCGGTGGCGCCGACGTCCCTGATCACCTCGCGCACGGCGGCCAGCTGCTCCTCCGGGACGGGGTGCGAACCGTCGACCACGTGGAGGATCAGGTCGGAGTCGCCGACCTCCTCCATCGTGGAGCGGAACGCCTCGACCAGGTGGTGCGGCAGGTGCCGGACGAAGCCGACGGTGTCGGCCAGGGTGTACAGCCGCCCGCTCGGGGTCTCGGCCCGGCGCACGGTCGGGTCGAGAGTCGCGAACAGGGCGTTCTCCACCAGCACGCCCGCGCCCGTGAGGCGGTTGAGCAGCGAGGACTTGCCGGCGTTGGTGTAGCCCGCGATGGCGACGGAGGGCACCTTGTGACGCTTGCGCTCCTGGCGCTTGATCTCGCGGCCGGTCTTCATCTCCGCGATCTCCCGGCGCATCTTCGCCATCTTCTCGCGGATCCGGCGCCGGTCCGTCTCGATCTTGGTCTCACCGGGACCACGGGTGGCGAGGCCGCCGCCCTTGCCGCCGCCCATCTGCCGGGACAGCGACTGACCCCAGCCGCGCAGCCTCGGCAGCATGTACTGCATCTGCGCGAGCGCGACCTGCGCCTTGCCCTCTCGGGACTTGGCGTGCTGGGCGAAGATGTCCAGGATCAGGGCCGTGCGGTCGATGACCTTGACCTTGACGACGTCCTCGAGGTGGATCAGCTGTCCCGGGCTCAGCTCACCGTCGCAGATGACGGTGTCAGCGCCCGTGTCGAGCACGACGTCCCGCAGCTCCTCGGCCTTGCCGGAGCCGATGTAGGTGGCGGCGTCGGGCTTGTCGCGGCGCTGGACGACGCCGTCGAGCACGAGCGCACCCGCCGTCTCCGCGAGGGCGGCCAGCTCGGCCAGGGAGTTCTCCGCGTCCTGCACGGTGCCCGAGGTCCAGACGCCGACGAGGACGACCCGCTCCAGCCGGAGCTGGCGGTACTCGACCTCGGTGACGTCCTCGAGCTCGGTGGAGAGGCCCGCCACGCGGCGCAGGGCCGCGCGGTCGGAGCGGTCGAACTGCTCACCGTCCCACTGCGAGTCGTTTCCGCGGTTCCAGGCGACGTCCTCTTCCATCAGGGCATCGGCCCGGAGGCCCTCGGGATAGGTCTGCTCGAGACGCTTGGTGTCCTGGGAGGGGGAAGAAGAGGAGGTCATTGGATCCTTACGTAGCTGGGAAGGGGTCGGCGCGGCGGACGGGCCGCGACATCGTGTACAACGTGCGAACGACCGGGGAGATTCCCGGGGCCCGTACCGCGCCGTCCCGAAGATGGTCGCACGGCACGGGCCGTCTCGTCACCGGCTTATTCCCCGTCTGCGTTCCGGGACGCCTTGGCGGGCCGCTTCCCCGCGGCCTTCTCGACGGGGTTCTGCTTCCAGTCCGGGTGGCCGGGCATCGGCGGGGTCTTCGCGCCGTACAGCCAGGCCTGGAAGAAGCCGCCCAGGTCCCGGCCGGAGGTCTCGGAGGCGAGCCGGACGAAGTCGGCGGTCGTCGCCGTGCCGTCCTGGTTGCGGGCGACCCACGCGCGCTCGACGCGTTCGAAGGCGGGGCTGCCGATCTCCTGGCGCAGGGCGTAGAGCACGAGCGCGCCGCCGTCGTAGACGTTGGCGCGGAAGATCCCGGTCTTGCTGCCGTTCTTCGGCGGCTTGGGGGCGGCGGGGGGTCCGCCCGCCGTGCGCCAGCGGTCGGAGGCCCCGTAGGCGGCCTTCATACGGGCCGCCACGGGCTTGTCCGCGGTCTCCTCCGCGTACAGCGCCTCGTACCAGGTGGCGTGGCCCTCGTTGAGCCACAGGTCGGACCAGGTGGCCGGGCTGACGCTGTTGCCGAACCACGAGTGGGCCAGCTCGTGCACCATGATCGACTCGACGTACCACTTCGGGTAGGCCGGCTCGGTGAACAGCTCCCGCTCGAAGAGGGTGAGCGTCTGGGTCTCGAGTTCGAAGCCGGTGGTGGCGTCGGCCATGAGCAGGCCGTACGTCTCGAAGGGGTAGCGCCCGACCTTCTGCTCCATCCACGTGATCTGGCCGGGGGTCTTCTCCAGCCACGGTTCGAGCGCCGCGCGGTGCTCGGTCGGCACCACGTCCCGGACGGGCAGTCCGTGCGGCCCGGCGCGGTGCAGCACCGTGGAGCGGCCGATGGACACCTGGGCCAGTTCGGTGGCCATGGGGTGGGGGCTCCGGTAGGTCCAGGTGGTCGATCCGCCGGTGCGGTCCACGCGGGTCGGCAGGCCGTTCGCGACGGCCGTGAGCCCGTCGGGGGCGGTGATGTGGAAGGTGAACCGCGCCTTGTCGGAGGGATGGTCGTTGCAGGGGAACACCAGGTGGGCGACGTCCGCCTGGTTGGCCATGGCGAGTCCGTCGGCGGTGCGCACCCAGCCGCCCGGACGGTCCTCGGAATACACCGGGTCGCTGCTGTGCCGCACGGTGATCCGCGTCCAGTCGCCCTCGTCGAGCGCGTCCTCGGGCGTCACGACGAGGTCCTCGCCCGCGGTGGCGAAGCCGGCGGGTTCGCCGTCGACCTCGACCGAGTCGACCTTCCCGTGGGCGAAGTCGAGGTTGATCCGGTCCAGGTCGGCGGTGGTCCGTGCCTCGATGGTGGTGACGGCCTTCAGCGGCTCGTCGTTGCTGCCGGAGTAGGTGAAGGAGAGGTCGTACGCCGCCACGTCGTACCCGGGGTTGCCCAGCTGCGGGAAGAGACGGTCGCCGACGCCCAGCGGGGTCGGCGGGGCGCTCGCGGCGACCAGGCAGACGGAGACGGCGGAGGCGAGCAGCGCCACGGCCCTGAGCCGGCGCCGGGGACGTGCGCGGAGTCGCGGAGTCGGGGGGTGAGGGGTGTGCGGCATCCCCCACGGCTATCAGCGCGCGCGTGCCCGACGGCGACGGCGCGCGCCCGGGGCACCCGAACGGGTCCCCGCGCGGTATGCCGGATCACGCGCCGGTCGGTTGCGGCTGGGCCCGGCTGACGTCGTAGACGCCGGCCACGTCGCGCATGGCGCGCATGAGGGCGGGCAGCCGGGCGGCGTCCGGGAGTACGACGGTGTAGCTGTGCCGGACCCGCTGGCGGTCCGGGGGTTCGACGGTCGCGGAGACGATCTCGGCGCCTTCGAGGGCCATGGCCTCGGTGAGGTCGGCCAGGAGGTGCGGGCGGCCGAACGATTCGGCGAGCAGGGTCACCCGGCACCCGGTGCTCTCCCCCCAGCGCACACCGACCTCCGCGCGCCCGGTGCTCTTCATACGCGCCACCACCGCGCACTGGGCGCGGTGCACGGTCACCACGCCTCCGCGCACGGCGAAACCGGTGATCTCGTCCGGCGGTACGGGGGTGCAGCAGCCGGCCAGCCGTACGGTCGCGCCCGGCGGGTCGACGAGGACGTCCGCGGCGGCGGGGCGGGCGGGTGCGGCGTCCGGGGCCGGGCGCGGCGCGTCCGGGTGGGCGTGGGGCTCGGGTACGGCGGGTCCGCGGGGCGGCTCCTGCACCTCGGGCGCCGCTTCCGGGTGGGCGGCGAGCCTGCGCTGGATGGCGATCCGCGCGGCCGGGGTGTGGGCGTGCTCCAGCCACTCCCTGGAGGGCTCGGAGGCGGGGTCCTGGCCCATCAGGAGCTGCACGGTGTCGCCGTCCCGCAGCACCGTGCTCATGGGCGCCAGCCGCCCGTTGACCCGGGCGCCGATGGTCGCGTGGGCGTCCTCGCCGTACTGGGCGTAGGCGGCGTCCACGCAGGTCGCGCCGTCGGGCAGGCCGAGGGTGCCGCCGTCGGGGCGGAAGACGGTGATCTCGCGGTCCTGGGCGAGGTCCTCGCGGAGGGTGGACCAGAAGGTGTCCGGGTCGGGGGCGCCGCGCTGCCAGTCGAGCAGCCGGGAGAGCCAGCCGGGCCGGGTGGGGTCGGCGCGCTCGCCGTCGCCCGCGCTCTGCTCCTCCGCCGGAGGCGCGTACGGGTTGCCGAGCGCGACCACGCCGGCCTCGGCGACCTTGTGCATCTGGTGGGTGCGGATGAGGACTTCGACGACCTGGCCGTCCTCCGCGCGGGCCACCGCCGTGTGCAGCGACTGGTAGAGGTTGAACTTGGGGACGGCGATGAAGTCCTTGAACTCCGAGACGACGGGCGTCATACAGGTGTGCAGCTCACCGAGGACGGCGTAGCAGTCGGCGTCCTCCTGGACGAGCACCAGGAGGCGGCCGAAGTCCGCGCCGCGGAGCGTGCCGCGCTTGCGGGAGACACGGTGTACCGAGACGAAGTGCCGCGGGCGGATGAGGACTTCGGCCTGGATGTCGGCCTCGCGCAGCACGCCCCGCACCTCGTCGGCGACCGCGGCGAGCGGGTCGTCCGCGCGGGCGGCGTTCTCCTGGACCAGCTCCCGCGTGTGGGCGTACTCCTCGGGGTGCATGACCGCGAAGACGAGGTCCTCCAGCTCGGACTTGAGCGCCTGGACGCCGAGCCGTTCGGCGAGCGGGATGAGGACGTCGCGGGTGACCTTGGCGATGCGTTCCTGTTTCTCGCGGCGCATGACACCGAGGGTGCGCATGTTGTGCAGCCGGTCGGCCAGTTTGATCGACATCACGCGGACGTCGTTGCCGGTGGCGAGGAGCATCTTGCGGAAGGTCTCGGGCTCGGCGGCGGCGCCGTAGTCGACCTTCTCCAGCTTGGTGACGCCGTCCACGAGGTAGCGGACCTCGGCGCCGAACTGCTCGCCGACCTGCTCGAGCGTCACCTCGGTGTCCTCGACGGTGTCGTGGAGGAGCGAGGCGGTCAGGGTGGTGGTCTCCGCGCCCAGTTCGGCGAGGATCAGGGTGACGGCGAGCGGGTGGGTGATGTACGGCTCGCCGCTCTTGCGCATCTGCCCGCGGTGCGAGGACTCGGCCAGGACGTAGGCGCGGCGCAGCGGGTCGAGGTCGGCGTCGGGGTGGTGGGCGCGGTGGGCCTCGACGACGTGGCCGATGGCGTCGGGCAGGCCACGGCTGCGGGGGGCGGAGCCGAGCAGGGCGGCCCGGCCGAGGCGGCGCAGGTCGATCCGGGGTCGGGCCTTCCTGCGGGGCGCCGGCGTGACGGCACCGGTGGCCGCGGGCGGCACGGGTCCCGGGCTCGCTGGATTCACGGCCTCCGCATTCATGGGCACCTCCGGCTGCGCGGACCGGCGGACGGGGAATCCCAGGGCGGACACGGCTCAGGGGATGCTGTCGGTCCCCCGTCCGGGCCGGTGCTTGATGCTATCGAGCCCATCACGTGCGGCCGACCGCCTCTCGCCGAGCGTGAAACGGATCACCCATTCGAGCGATGGTCCGAGGGTTTACGTTTTCGCACTGAGTGTCATGGACCGAGCTGTGGTTCACCGCGGTCCGGGTGACCGGGTCGTGGTTCAGGCGAGTACCCCTTCCAGCCAGGCGGAGTCGAACTCGCCCTCCGCGACGATCACGGCCGGCCCCGTCATCTCGATCTCGCCGTCCGGGCGCTCGGTGATCACCAGGGTGCCGCCGGGCACGTCGACGGTGTAGGTGGCCGGGGTTCCGGTGGCCGCGGGGTCGAGGCCGTCCCGGCGGGCGGTGGCGACGGCGACGGCGCACGCGCCCGTACCGCAGGAGCGGGTCTCGCCGGAGCCGCGCTCGTGCACGCGCATCGCGACGTGGCGGGGGCCCCGGTCGACCACGAACTCGACGTTGACCCCGTCCGGATAGGCACCGGCGGGCGCGTGGGAGGGCGGGGCGTACAGGTCGCCCGCGTGGGCGAGGTCGGCGACGAAGGCGACCGCGTGCGGGTTGCCCATGTTCACGTTCCGCGCGGGCCAGTCTCGCTCCCCCACGCTCACCTCGACGTCGCCCTCGGGCAGCAGCGCCCGGCCCATGCCGACGGTGACGTCGCCGTTCTTGGCGATGTGCACGGTCTTCACGCCCCCGCGGGTGGCGACGGCGAGGTCTCCCTCGGTGACGTGCCCGGCGTGCTGGAGGTAGCGCGCGAAGACCCGCACGCCGTTGCCGCACATCTCCGCGACCGAGCCGTCGCCGTTGCGGTAGTCCATGAACCACTCCGCCTCGGCGGCCATGCCCCGGGCCTCGGGGTGCGCCGCGGACCGCACCACGTGCAGCAGCCCGTCCCCGCCGAGGCCCGCTCGGCGGTCGCACAGGGCGGCGACGGCGGCGGGGGGCAGGTCGAGGGCGTTCTCCGGGTCGGGAACGATCACGAAGTCGTTCTCGGTGCCGTGACCCTTGAGGAAGGCGATCCGCGTGCTCATTCCTCGATCGTACGGGGTGGGTGCACCGCGACGACGAGGGGCGGAGCGGAGGCCGGGGGCGGGAGGGCCCCGTCAGCCCCGCAGGCGGGCGACCCGCCACACGGCCAGGACGACGACCGCGGCGACCGCCAGGGCGTACACGAGGATCGTCCGCCAGTCGGCTCGGCGCCCCGAGCCGCGCTGGGGCAGGCCCGGCCAGGTGTAGCCGACCCGGCGGGCGGCCATCATGCCCCAGCCGGCCGCGCAGGAGCAGATCAGCAGTCCCAGCATGGCGATCACGGCGCCGCTGTCGCCGAAGTCGAAGGCGAGCGGGAAGGCGAACATCAGGGAGCCGAGCGCGGCCAGGCACACGATGGGCGCGAGCTGCCAGATCCGCAGCCGGCGCTGGGGCCGCAACTCGACCTCGACCTCGTCGCCGTACATCTCGGCGGGCGCGGGGCCGTCGGCGACGCCGTCCGGCGTCTCGTCGGGACCGTCGGGGCTCAGGGCGCCGCCGTCCGGCTCCGGTCCGCCGTGGTCGGCGGTGCCGTGTTCGGTGCTCGGTGCGGTGTCGCGAGGGCCGGCCTCCATCGCCACGCGCCCTCCCAACTAGGACTCACTCGGTCGATCGAAGCTCGATGATGGCACGCCGCCGAAGGCCCGGATGACGGCCGGGGCGTCCCGATGCCATCACGTGATCAGGCTGTAACCGGTCGTTCGACCAACGACAGGGCGAGTCGCGGAAGTTCCGTGCGATCCGCCACACCCCCACTCAACCAGTGCACCCGCGGGTCGCGCCTGAACCACGAATCCTGACGGCGCGCGAAGCGCTTGGTGGCACGGACGGTCTCGGCGCGCGCCTCGTCGAGCGTGCACTCGCCGGCGAGCGCCGCGAGGACCTGCTGGTAGCCGAGCGCGCGGGACGCCGTACGCCCCTCGCGCAACCCCTGCGCCTCCAGTGCGCGCACCTCGTCGACCAGACCGGCCTCCCACATCCGGTCGACGCGCAGGGCGATGCGCTCGTGCAGCTCGGGGCGGGCCACGTCGACGCCGATCTGCACGGTGTCGTAGACGGAGTCGTGACCGGGGAGGTTGGCGGTGAAGGGCCGGCCGGTGATCTCGATCACCTCGAGGGCGCGCACGATGCGGCGCCCGTTGCTGGGCAGGATGGCCCGCGCCGCCTCCGGGTCGGCGAGGGCCAGCCGGGCGTGCAGCGCACCCGGGCCGCGCAGTTCCAGCTCCTCCTCGAGGCGGGCCCTGATCTCCGGGTCGGTACCGGGGAACTCCAGGTTGTCGACGGCCCCGCGGACGTAGAGACCGGAACCGCCGACGAGGATCGGCCAGCGTCCTTCGGCGAGCAGCGCGTCGATCCGCTCGCGCGCGAGGCGCTGGTACTCGGCGACGGACGCCGTGACCGTCACGTCCCAGATGTCGAGCAAATGGTGCGGGACGCCACCGCGTTCCTCGGGCGTCAGTTTGGCGGTGCCGATGTCCATCCCTCGGTAGAGCTGCATGGAGTCGGCGTTGACGACCTCGCCGCCGAGCCGCTCGGCCAGGAAGACGCCCAGATCGGACTTTCCGGCCGCGGTGGGTCCGACTACGGCGATGACGCGGGGGGCGGGGGGTGCGCTGCTCACCGCACCAGTCTCGCAAACCTCTCACCTCGCCCTCGAACGAGTTACGTGACGGTCCGCGTCCGGGGTCGTTGCCCGTTGCGAGGTTCCCGCTCCCGGGCCACCGGGTCATGGCCCCGGCCACGCGAACGGACGCACCGGATGCCGCGGGATTTCGCCCGCACGAGTAACGTATGGAGTTGATATGGGCGTTTTTACACGGCTTTTTCGGAGGTCGAAGAACACCGAGGCGGCGTCGGGCGCGGAGACGCGGACCGACGTCCCGGACGCCGGGAGCGCGGCCGGGGCGAAGGCGGCGGATGCCGCCGGGGCGGCCGAGCCCGCCGATGCCGGTCCGCGGAACACGGCGGAGGCCGGCGAAGCCGACGGGACCTCCACCGAGGCCGGCGACCCGGAGAGCGTCGGCATCCCCAAGCAGCAGTCCGCCGGGGAGGCCGTCGACAACGAGGCCGACAAGGGCGCCCGCACCTGACTGCCCCGTGAGGGAAGGCGAACCATGGGTCTCCTGGACAACTTGAAGGCCAGACTCGAGCCGGCGAAGGGCAAGGTCTCCGACCTCGCGCAGCAGCACGGCGACAAGATCGATCGCGGTCTCGACAAGATGGCGCGGACCGTCGACGAGAGGACCAAGGGCAAGTACAGCGACCGGATCCAGACCGGCACGGGCAAGGCCAAGGGCGCCATGGACCGCCTCGCCCACAAGGACGACAGGGGCGGGGAAGAAGGCGGCGGCACGCCCGGCGCCGCACCCGGCAGCGGACCCGGCGGCACCCCTCCGGCCGGCCCGCCACCGGCCTCCTGACCCGTTACGCCGCAGGACGGTCACGGAGCCCGGCCCCCGGGCCGGCTCCGGACCGCCCGCGGGCGCGGCTACGGCTACGGCTACGGCTACGGCACGGTGACAGCGCGGTCGCTGCGACCGGGCGGCACCTCGCCGCTGAGCCCGAGCGCTACGACCAGGTCGCCACGATGTATCCGACCCCGTAGGGCGCGTCCTCGTACAGCAGCGCCCCGCCCAGGTCCGAGTCCCCGGCGGCACCCGCGAGGACCTGCCAGGGTGCCCGGCCCGACGCCTTGAGCTCGCGGGCCAGACCGGGGTCGAGGGCGGCGAGTGCGGCCGGGTCCGCCGTTTCCAGGGCACGGCCCACCTCCGCGTCGAAGGGCGCCGCCCGCTCGTCGAGGTAGCCGGGCGCCTTCAGTGTGCGGCACGCGCTGGCGTCGCCGAGCACCAGCAGCGCCGTCCGGCCGGACCGCGCGGCGACGTCCCGGCCGACGGCGGCACAGCGCTCGGCGGACAGCTCTTCTCCCACCCCGATGACGTCGACGGGGGCGTCGGCCCAGCCGGTCCGCCCGAGCAGCCAGGCGCCGACGGCGAGGCCGTGGGGCAGCTCGGCCCCGTCGGCACCGGCGCTGTCGGCGCCCAGGCACACCTCCACGTCCACGCCGAAGCCGCGGAAGGAGCCCCGCGCACCGCTCGGATAGACCTCGGGCCCGGCGGAGTCCGCGGGTCCGACCACCACGAGCCGGTCGGGCCGGGACGCGGCGAGCACGCCCAGCGCGTCCGCGCACGCGGCGCGTGCGGCGTCCAGCTCGGGTGCGGCACCCGCGGCGACCTCCGGCACGAGGAGCGGCGGGCAGGGACAGACGGCGGCGGCGACAAGCATGATCGGCAGCGTATCCCCGTGTCGCCGCCCCCGGCGGCACCCCCCGCGGTCAGTCGCAGCCGCAGCCGCTCGCCACGGCCGGCTGGGGCTCGGGAACGCCGATCTTCGGCAGTCCCAGCAGCACGCCCGCGGGCTTGGCCTGCTCGGCGGTGTTGCGCTTCTCCCAGGCGTCGCCCGCGCGCGTGCGGCGCACGTCGAGCACGGCGCCCTCGGCGAGGAGGTGGTGCGGGGCGGCGTAGGTGATCTCCACGGTCACCACGTCGCCGGGGCGGACCTCCTGGTCGGGCTTGGTGAAGTGCACCAGGCGGTTGTCGGGGGCCCGGCCGGACAGACGGTGGGTGGCGCCGTCCTTGCGGCCCTCGCCCTCGGCGACCATCAGCTCCAGGGTGCGGCCGACCTGCTTCTTGTTCTCGTCCCAGGAGATCTCCTCCTGAAGGGCCACGAGGCGCTCGTAGCGCTCCTGGACGACCGCCTTGGGGATCTGGTTCTCCATCTCGGCGGCCGGGGTGCCGGGGCGCTTGGAGTACTGGAAGGTGAAGGCCTGGGCGAAGCGGGCCTCCCGCACCACGTGCAGCGTCTGCTCGAAGTCCTCCTCGGTCTCGCCGGGGAAGCCCACGATGATGTCGGTGGTGATCGCCGCGTGCGGGATGGCGGCGCGGACCTTCTCGATGATCCCCAGGTAGCGCTCCTGGCGGTAGGAGCGGCGCATCGCCTTGAGGACCGGGTCGGAGCCGGACTGGAGCGGCATGTGCAGCTGCGGCATCGCGTTCGGCGTCTCGGCCATGGCGGCGATGACGTCGTCGGTGAAGTCGCGGGGGTGCGGGGAGGTGAAGCGGACGCGCTCCAGGCCGTCGATGTTCCCGCAGGCGCGCAGCAGCTTGCTGAACGCCTCGCGGTCGCCGATGTCGGAGCCGTAGGCGTTGACGTTCTGCCCGAGCAGGGTGATCTCGCTGACGCCCTCGGCGACCAGGGCCTCGACCTCGGCGAGGATGTCACCGGGGCGGCGGTCCTTCTCCTTGCCGCGCAGCGCCGGGACGATGCAGAAGGTACAGGTGTTGTTGCAGCCGACGGAGATGGAGACCCAGGCCGCGTACGCGCTCTCGCGCCGGGTGGGCAGCGTGGACGGGAACGCCTCCAGGGACTCGGCGATCTCGACCTGCGCCTCCTCCTGCACGCGGGCGCGCTCGAGCAGCACCGGGAGCTTGCCGATGTTGTGGGTGCCGAAGACGACGTCCACCCAGGGGGCCCGCTTCACGATGGTGTCGCGGTCCTTCTGCGCCAGGCAGCCGCCGACGGCGATCTGCATGCCGGGGCGGCTCGCCTTCTTCGGGGCGAGGTGGCCGAGGTTGCCGTACAGCTTGTTGTCGGCGTTCTCCCGTACGGCGCAGGTGTTGAAGACGACGACGTCGGCGTCGCCGTCGGCGCCCTCGGGGGCGCGGACGTAACCCGCGTCCTCCAGCAGACCGGACAATCGCTCGGAGTCGTGGACGTTCATCTGGCACCCGTAGGTGCGTACTTCGTAGGTGCGCGTGCCGCCCGCTGACTGGCTCCGGTCGATGCTGCTCATGGCACTAAGGGTAGGCGGTCACGATCGGGCCGAACGCCCGCACACATCTTGACAGTACACCGTCAATCTCGGTGTGATGCATGGGAGCGCTCCCATGCATCACACCGTGCATGCCCCGTACCGGCCCCACGCATGCGCTGACGCATCCCTTCTCCCGCACTGGAGGCACCCTGTGCGCACCCGAGTCCTTCGATTACTGCGCCGGCCCTGGACCGCGGCCGTGGCCGCCGTGGCGCTGGTGGTGTCGGTCCTGGTGGCGATGCCGGCGAGCGGCGCGGCGGCGGCCGCCTGCCGGGTCGACTACGGCGTCGACGCCTGGGCGGGCGGCTACACGGCCCGGGTGAGGATCACCAACCTCGGCCCCGCGGTGAGCGACTGGCGTCTGACCTGGACCTACACCGGCGATCAGCAGGTGACGTCGGCGTGGAACGCGACCGTCACCCAGACCGGCGCCTCCGTCGTCGCCGTCGACGCCGGCTGGAACGGCGCCGTGGCGACGGGCGGCACCGCCGAGTTCGGACTGCAGGGGACCTGGCGGTCCGCCGACCCCGCACCGGACGACTTCGCGCTCAACGGCACCTCCTGCGGCGACGACGGCGGCACACCGACGGCCACTCCGACGACGTCCCCCACCACACCGCCGACCACGCCTCCCCCGACGACTCCACCGCCGTCCGCGGAGTGCGGTGACGCGGTGATCTGCTCGGGCTTCGAGGACCAGGCCGGCCCCGAGCCCTCCGGCGACTGGCGGTTCACCGCACCCGACTGCCGGGGCACGGGCACGGCCGCCGTGGACTCGGCGGTGTCCCACGAGGGCGGCAGGTCGCTCCGGGTGGACGGCCGGGCCGGGTACTGCAACCACGCGTTCGTCGCCCACACCGCGGACCTGTCGTCGGTCGGCCCGGTGATGTACGTGCGCATGTGGGTCCGGCACAGCACCGCGCTGCCGACCTCGCACGTCACCTTCGTGTCGATGCCGGACTCGGCGCAGGGCGGCCGGGCGCTGCGCGTGGGCGGCCAGAACGGCGCGCTGCAGTGGAACCGGGAGAGCGACGACGCCACCCTGCCCGCGCAGAGCCCGGCCGGGGTGGCGCTGAGCCGGCCGCTGCCGACGGACGGCTGGCAGTGCCTGCGGTTCGCGATCGACACCACGGCCGCCGGCCTCGACACCTGGCTCGGCGACGAGCAGGTGCCGGGCCTGCACGCCGACGGGGTGCCGACGCAGGACGTCGACCAGCAGTGGCTCGCCCGCGGCACCGCGCCCAGGCCGACCGCCCTGCGACTGGGCTGGGAGAGCTACGCGACGGGCGACGACACCGTCTGGTTCGACGACGTGGCCGTGGGCTCCGCACCGATCGGCTGCTGACCGGCGGTACGTGATCCGCGCCGGCTCAGGGCTCGATGAGGCCCGCGCGGATCGCGTACCTGGTGAGTTCCAGGCGGTCCCGTACGCCCAGTTTCTGCAGGAGGTTCGCGCGGTGGCGTTCGACGGTCTTGGCGCTGATGAACAGCAGCTCGCCGATCTCCTTGGAGGTGTGACCCTCGGCGACCAGCTTGAGGATCTCCTCCTCGCGCTCGGTGATGGGGCGCTCGGGCAGACCACCACCGCCCTGCACGCGGTCCAGGTAGGAGCGGACCAGGGCCCGCTCGGCGCCGGGGTAGATGAACGGCTCGTCGCGCACGGCGGCCCGGCACGCCTCGACCAGGTCGCGGTCGGCGACGGACTTGAGGACGTATCCGCAGGCGCCCGCCTTGAGGGCCTCGAAGAAGTACTGCTCGTTGTCGTACATGGTCAGGATGAGGATGCGCAGCTCGGGCAGGCGCCGGGAGAGTTCGCGGGCCGCCTGGAGGCCGGTCATGCGGGGCATGGCGACGTCCAGGACGGCCAGGTCGATCTCGGTGGCCCGCGCGGCCGCGACCGCTTCGGCACCGTCACCGGCCTCGGCGACCACCGTCAGATCGGGTTCGCCGTCCAGGATGAGGCGGACGCCGCGGCGTACGAGGGTGTGGTCGTCGGCGAGCAGGACGCGGATCGGGGGCCGTGCGGACATCAGGGGCTGTCTCCGGTTCGGTCTGCGGAACGGTCCCCCGGCGGCGCGGGGACGCGCAGGCGTACGTCGGTGCCCCCTCCGGGGGCGGGTTCGAAGTGGATCTCGGCTCCTATCAGCAGGGCCCGCTCCCGCATCCCGCGGATACCGGCGCCCTCGGCGGCCGTGCCGAGACCGGTGCCGTCGTCCCGGACGAGCAGTTCGACACCGGCGGCGCCGGGCAGCGGCCGCAGCGTGAGCGCCGCGCGGGCGGCGTCGGCGTGGCGGGCGGTGTTGGTCAGTCCCTCCTGGGCGACCCGGTAGAGCACGAGTTCGGCCTCCGGGGCGAGCGGGGGGAGGTCGCCGGGGATGTGGTGCTGGACGGTCAGCCCGTGGTGCGTGAACTCGGCGGCGAGCGAGCGCAGCGCGCTGGCCAGGCCGAGTTCCTCCAGGACGCCCGGACGCAGCCGGCGGGCGATGCGGCGGATCTCGTCGAGCCCGGCCCGGGTGGCCTCCTGCGCCAGGGTCACCTCGTCGCGCAGTTCCCCGGGGACCCGGTCCGCGACGCGCTTGAGCTGGAGGAGGACGGCGGTCAGGGTCTGGCCCACCTCGTCGTGGAGTTCGCGGGCGATGCGGTGCCGTTCGCGTTCCTGGGCCTGCAGGGCCCGACCGGCACCGGCGGCGCGTTCGGCCTGGAGCCGGTCCAGCATCGTGTTGTACGTCGCGATGAGCTGCGCCGCCTCGGCCGGTCCGGAGACCTCGGGACGGGACCCGGGCACCAGCAGGTCGGCGGTGGACATGGCCCGGCCCAGCCGGTGCAGCGGGGTGAGCCCGATGCGCAGGACGACCGCGTTGCCGGCCAGCAGGGCCGCGAGGCCGGCCAGCAGGACGAGGGCCTCCCCGGCCAGCACGGGCGTCGACACGGTGACCGGTCCCAGCAGCAGTGCGGTGGCGACGACCAGGCCGGCGGCGTTGAGCGAGAAGATCCGCCAGAACAGCGACACGTTCCTCTTCCCGCTCCTCCCGGCCTGCTCGCACGACACCCCCGCGGCCAGCTTCGCCGACCGCGACCGGCTGCGTATATCCGTCACGACACCCATATCGCCACCGTACGTGCGGATGGCAGCATGGCGAGGTCGCGGGCACGGCACCCACGTGCGGAAAGCGCAGCTGGAGACGCGGCAGGCAACGCAGGACGAGTGAGGGGAAAGCACGTGTCAGCTCCACGCCTGAGGGCGACGCCGCTCCCGGGTATCGGGGTCCAGTACGACCTGGTGACCCGCGAGCACCGCCACCTGTCGGTGGTGGCCCACCGCGACGGCGCCCGCACGGTGAACGTGTACCGGTCCGACGACCCCGATTCCTGTGCCCACTCACTGCGGCTGACGGGGCCCGAGGCGGGCGCGCTGATCGACGCGCTGAAGCCCTCCCACCACAGCGCGAGCCTGCTCTACACCACCGATCTGGGCCTGGTCGCCGAACGGATCGAGGTGGCGGCCACCTCCCGGTGGAACGGACGGCTGCTGGGCGACACCCGGATGCGGACCGACACGGGCGCCTCGATCGTGGCGGTGCTGCGGCGGGCCGAGGCGATTCCCTCGCCGGCGCCGGACTTCCGGCTCGTGGGTGGTGACACCTTGATCGTCATCGGCACCCGTGAGGGCGTCGACGCCGCCGCGGCGAAACTCGGGCAGGAGTGAGCGCGTGCACTCCGCGGTACTCCTGATCGAGTTCGGTTCCATCATCCTGGGGCTCGGGCTGCTCGGCCGGTTCGCCGGCCGTTACCGGCTGTCGCCCATCCCGCTGTACCTGCTGGCCGGTCTCGCCTTCGGCGAGGGCGGCCTGCTGCCGCTCGGCGCGAGCGAGGAGTTCGTCGCGACCGGCGCCGAGATCGGTGTCATCCTCCTGCTGCTGATGCTGGGCCTGGAGTACACGGCCAGCGACCTGGTGACCAACCTCAAGTCCCACTATCCGGCCGGTCTCGTCGACTGCGCGCTCAACGCCGTGCCGGGCGCGGTGGCCGCGCTGCTGATGGGCTGGGGCCCGGTGGCCGCCGTCGTCCTGGCCGGCGTGACGTGGATCTCGTCGTCCGGTGTGATCGCGAAGGTCCTCGGCGACCTGGGCCGGGTCGGCAACCGCGAGACGCCGGTGATCCTGAGCGTGCTGGTCCTGGAGGACCTGGCGATGGCGGTGTACCTGCCGATCGTCACGGCCCTGGTCGCCGGCGCCGGTCTGATGACCGGGAGCATCACGCTGGCGGTCGCGCTGGCCGCGGCGGGGCTGGTGCTCTTCGTGGCGGTGCGCTACGGCCGGCTGATCTCCCGCTTCGTCTCCAGTGACGACCCGGAGAAGCTGCTCCTCGTGGTGCTGGGCCTGACGATCCTCGTCGCCGGTGTCGCCCAGCAGCTCCAGGTGTCGGCCGCGGTGGGCGCCTTCCTGGTGGGCATCGCGCTGTCCGGGGAGGTCGCGGAGGGCGCGCACACGCTGCTGAGCCCGCTGCGGGACCTGTTCGCGGCCGTCTTCTTCGTCTTCTTCGGGCTGCACACGGACCCGGCCAGCATTCCGCCGGTCCTGCTGCCCGCGCTGGCGCTGGCGCTGCTGACCGCCGTGACGAAGATCGCCACGGGGTACTGGGCGGCGCGGCGCGCCGGGATCTCCGTCAAGGGCCGATGGCGGGCGGGCGGTGCGCTGGTGGCGCGCGGTGAGTTCTCCATCGTCATCGCGGGCCTCGCGGTCTCCGCCGGCATCGAGCCGTCCCTGGGCCCGCTGGCCACGGCGTACGTCCTCATCCTGGTCGTCCTCGGCCCCCTCACCGCGCGCTTCACCGAGCCGCTGGCGATGCGCCTCTTCGGGCGCCGCGACAACCCGGACCGCCCGAGCGGCCTCGCGGAGGGGTCGCCCCGGGCCGCGGCGACGGAGGAAGCCTCGGTGGGCGACTGACCGGCACCGGGCTCGTCCCCCGGCACGACTCCGGCACCCGGGTGCCGGAGTCGTCGCACGCCGGGGTCAGGCGCCGGTCGGTTCCGGGGCGTCCGGCGTCCGCGGTGTCCAGCCCTGCCGGCGCAGCACGCCGGAGACGTCCGGTGTCTCGTAGTGGTCGCCCTTGAGGACCTTGCCGTCGGCCCGGCGGCTGACGCGGCCGTCGGGCCCCAGCTTGGTCATGTTGGAGCGGTGGACCTCCGCGATCACCGCGTCCAGGTCGATGCCGTGCACGAGGGCGGTGCCGTAGGCCACGTAGACCACGTCGGCCAGTTCGTGCGCGAGCCGGTCGAGCGGGCCCCGCACCGACACCTCGGCGACCTCGGCCGCCTCCTCGGCCAGCAGCTCGCCTCTGTGCGCGGCCAGGGCGGGCGGGACCTCGGTCGGAGTGCTGCGGGCGTCCAGCCCGAAGGCGAGGTGGAAGGCACGGACCAGGTCCGCGGGCGACGTCCTGCCCCGGTCGGGCGACGTCCTGCCCTGATCGGGCGGGGTGCGGCCCTCGGCGGACGGCGGGCCGCTCTCGGCGGGCGGGGTGTTGCTCATGCCGACGACTGTAGCGACCGCCACTGACAGTGGGCCCTGGTCAGTGCGGGTGCGGGCTGGCAGGATCGCCCCCATGTCCACGCTGCTCTCCCGTATCGGCAGGCGCCGGGCCGTCCAGGGCACGGTCGCCGGTGCCGTCGTGCTCGGGCTGCTGCTGTGGTGGCTGCTGCCGCTGGGCGAGAAGCCGCCGAGCGGAACGATCACGTTCAGCACCGGAACCCGCGCGGGCGTCTACCAGAAGTACGGCGAGCTGCTGCGCACCGAGCTGCGCAAGGACATGCCGGGCCTGGACGTGCGGCTGATGACCAGCGCGGGCTCGCAGGAGAACGTCGAGCGGGTGGCGTCCGGGGAGGCCGACTTCACGATCGCCGCGGCCGACGCGGTCGAGACGTACAAGCTGGCCGGCCGCCCGGGTGCGGAAGGGCTGCGCGGGGTCACCCGGCTCTACGACGACTACGTGCAGCTCGTCGTGCCGAGCGACTCGGACATCCAGTCGGTGCGGGACCTGCGTGGCAAGCGGGTGGCCATAGGGCTGCCCAACTCGGGGGTACGGCTGATCGCCACCCGGCTGCTGAAGGCGGTGGGCATCGACCCGGAGACGGACATCACGCCCCGGGCGGACGGGATCGACACCGGCCCCGGACGGCTGGGCGACGAGCTGGACGCGTTCTTCTGGTCCGGCGGGGTGCCGACGGACGGCCTCAAGGAGATCGCGGAGAGCTCCGCCTTCCGGTTCGTGCCGATCGGCGACGACCTGGTGACCAAGCTGCACCGGTCGGGCGGCGCGACCCGCTACTACCGCACCACCAACATGCCGGAGTCGGCCTACCCCACGGTCCAGAACGGCGCCGTGGTGCCGACGATGGCGGTGTCCAACCTGCTGGTGACCCGCGCGGACGTCGATCCGCGGCTCACCGAGTGGCTGACCCGGACCGTGCTCGACAGCCGCGACGGCATCGGTGCGCACGTGCACTCCGCGCAGCTGGTCGACCTGCGCACCGCGATCTACACCGACCCGCTCGAACTGCACGAGGGCGCCCGGCGCTACTACCGGTCGGTCAAGCCGTAGGCCCGCTCGGGCTCCTTGGGCACCGTGCCGGTCCTGGGCACCGTGACCGTGACCCGAAGTCCGTGCGGCTCGTGGCGGCCGAAGGAGATCGAGCCGTCGCCCGCCGCGAGCAGCGCCCGGCAGATGGACAGGCCGAGGCCGGAGCCGTTGATGTTCTGGTGCCGGCCGCTGCGCCAGAAACGGTCGCCCACGCGCGTGAGCTCCTCGTCGGTGAGTCCGGGACCGTTGTCGGTGACGACGACGGTGGCGGCGTCCCCGGTGGAGGCGACCTCGACCCGGACGCTCTCGCCGGGCGGCGTGAACTTCACCGCGTTGTCGATGACCGCGTCCAGGGCGCTCGACAGGGTCACCGGGTCGGCCCAGCCCGTGGTCGGCGGGCAGTCGCCGACCAGCCGTACGCCCTTGACGTCGGCCGTCGGTGACCAGGCGGCCACCCGCTCGGCGGCCAACGCGCCGACGTCGGTGACCTTCAGGTCGGCCTGGCTGTGCTCGGCCAGCGCCAGGTCGAGCAGGTCGTCCAGGACCCGGGCCAGGCGTTTGCCCTCGGTCTGGACGGAGGCGATCTCCTCGTTGCCCTCGGGCAGTTCGAGGGCGAGCAGTTCGATGCGCAGCAGGAGGGCGGCGAGCGGGTTGCGCAGCTGGTGGGAGGCGTCGGCGACGAAGGCCCGCTGCTGCTCCAGCACGTCCTCCACGTGGTCGGCCATCTCGTTGAACGACCGGGCCAGGCGTCTGAGCTCCGGCGGTCCCCCGGACGGCGCGACCCGGGACTTCAGCCTCCCGGTGGCGATGTCGTGGGTGGTGGCGTCGAGTACCCGTACCGGCCTGAGCACCCAGCCGGTCAGCCGCAGCGCCGCACCGACGGCGAGCAGCATCGCGGCGACCTCCCCGGCGCCGATGACGAGCCAGCCGCGCAGGGTGCTCGAACGCATCGAGTCGGTCGGCGACTCGGTGACCACGACCGCGACCACGTCGCCGTCCCGGATGACCGGCGAGGCCACCACGAGCCGGCCGTCCTGCCAGGGCCACACCTGCTCGGGGTCGTGGCTGCGGCGGCTGAGCAGCGCCTCGTCGAAGGAGTCGCGGACCTCGCCGGCCTGGGGCAGGAACCAGGTCGTGGGCGCGTTGGCCATCGGGATGTGGTTGCGGTAGAAGACCCCGGCCTTGATGCCGTAGACCTCGTAGTAGCTGGTCAGCTCGGTCTGCAGGGTCTCCAGGCGCTCGTCCGTGTCCGTCCGGCGTGAGCCGCCCGAGCCGTCCTCCGTGACGAACTGGGCGAGCGCGGCGAAGCGCGCCGTGTCGTCGATACGGTCGATGACGACCTTCTGCTGCTCCGCGCGGGCGACGCTGACGCCGAGCGGCACGCCGAGCGCGAGCAGGACGGCCGCCATCAGGACGATGAGCAGCGGAAGCAGTCGGGTGCCCACGCGGACCCGCTAGGCGGTGGGGGCGACGAGGCGGTAGCCGACGCCGCGTACGGTCTCGATCAGCGCGGGCATGTGCAGCTTGGAGCGCAGGGACGCGACGTGCACCTCCAGGGTGCGCCCGGTCCCCTCCCAGCTGGTGCGCCACACCTCGCTGATGATCTGCTCACGGCGGAAGACCACACCGGGGCGCTGGGCGAGCAGGGCGAGCAGATCGAACTCCTTGCGGGTGAGTTGGACGACCGAACCGTCCACGCTCACCTGGCGTGTCGGCAGCTCGATGCGCACCGCGCCGAGGCGGACCACGGTCTCGGTGCTGCCGGTGGCGTCCTCATGGGCGGTGCGCCGGCTGACGGCGTGGATCCGGGCGAGCAGTTCCCCCGTGTCGTACGGCTTGACCACGTAGTCGTCGGCGCCGAGGTTGAGGCCGTGGATGCGGGAGCGCACGTCGGAGCGCGCGGTGACCATGATGACCGGGGTGCTGGTGCGCTTGCGGATCTTTCCGCAGACCTCGTAGCCGTCCTGGTCGGGCAGGCCCAGGTCGAGCAGGACGACACCGAAGCCGTCGACCTCGGGGACGAGCGCCTGGAGCGCCTCCTCGCCGCTGCGCGCGTGGGTGACGTCGAAGCCGTGCCGTGCCAGGATCGCGGACAGGGCGGCGGCCACGTGGTTGTCGTCCTCGACGAGCAGCAGTCTCATCCGGGCTCCCTTCGGTTCATCGGCCGTACGCTCGGGGCGGGTAGAAATCGGGACGGGCTCATGGACGGGCACGCGCGCGTGCGTCCTGTGCAGTGACGCCGATGGAGGGGGACGGCGTCAAGAGGCTTCCGGTTGCGGCCGCTCGAAGTTATCCGGCCGATATGCGCCCAGCTCACAAGTGCTACGACTCGTGTCCGATTGCTATCGGATCGTGATGCTCAGATCTCGCTCAGATGTAGAGACGCGACGTGTCCCGGGTCACTACTGTCCTGCGAAACCCAGGAGGACGGAGCCCGAGAGCGATGACCGAAGTATCGGTGGCCAAGGAAGACAAGGCTGCGACCGGCGAACTGGTCGTCCTGAAGAGTGTCAACAAGCACTTCGGCGCGTTGCACGTGCTCCAGGACATCGACCTGACGATTCAGCGCGGCGAGGTCGTCGTGGTCATCGGACCCTCCGGGTCCGGAAAGTCCACCCTGTGCCGCACCATCAACCGGCTGGAGACCATCGACGACGGTTCGATCACGATCGACGGCAAGCCGCTGCCCGCCGAGGGCAAGGAGCTGGCCAGGCTGCGGGCCGACGTCGGCATGGTCTTCCAGTCGTTCAACCTCTTCGCGCACAAGACGGTGCTCGAGAACGTGACCCTGGGCCAGGTCAAGGTCCGCAAGGTCGACGCCAAGAAGGCCGAGGAGAAGGCCCGCGCGCTGCTCGACCGGGTCGGCGTGGGCGCCCAGGCTGACAAGTACCCCGCGCAGCTCTCCGGCGGCCAGCAGCAGCGTGTCGCCATCGCGCGTGCGCTGGCCATGGACCCGAAGGTCATGCTCTTCGACGAGCCGACGTCGGCCCTCGACCCGGAGATGATCAACGAGGTCCTCGAGGTCATGAAGCAGCTCGCCGAGGACGGGATGACCATGATCGTGGTCACCCACGAGATGGGCTTCGCCCGCTCGGCCGCCAACCGCGTGGTGTTCATGGCGGACGGCCGCATCGTCGAAGAGGCCACGCCGGACCAGTTCTTCAGCAATCCGCGCAGCGACCGTGCCAAGGACTTCCTGTCGAAGATCCTGCACCACTGAGATTTCGGAGCGGTTCCGGCGCCCCGCGCCGGCCGCACCGGCGGCCCGTTCCCGGGAGCCGCACCTGATCGCCTGATCCTCTGATCGTCCGATCGCAGCTCGATCACAGCCAAAGGATGTCCACCATGAAGCTTCGCAAGGTCTCCGCCGCCTCGGCCGCCGTGCTCGCCCTCGCCCTGACCGCCACCGCCTGTGGCGGCGACGACAAGGACAGCGGCTCCTCCGGTGGTGACGGCAAGAAGATCACCATCGGTATCAAGTTCGACCAGCCCGGCCTCGGCCAGAAGACCCCGGACGGCTACGCGGGCTTCGACGTGGACGTCGCCACGTACGTCGCCAAGAAGCTCGGCTACACCGAGGACCAGATCGAGTGGAAGGAGTCGAAGAGCGCCGACCGCGAGACCATGCTGCAGCGCGGTGACGTCGACTTCATCGCCGCCACGTACTCGATCACTCCCGAGCGCTCGGAGAAGGTCGACTTCGCCGGCCCGTACCTGCTGGCCCACCAGGACGTGCTGATCCGTGCCGACGACGACAAGATCAAGTCGCCGGAGGACCTGAACGACGCGAAGCTCTGCTCCGTCACCGGCTCGACCTCGGCGCAGAACATCAAGGACAAGCTGGCCCCCAAGGCCCAGCTGCAGCCGTACCCGACGTACTCGGCCTGCCTGCCCGGCCTGCAGAACGGTGCCATCGACGCGCTCACCACGGACGACTCGATCCTCGCGGGTTACGCCTCCCAGTCGCAGTTCAAGGGCAAGTTCAAGCTCGGCGGCTTCAAGCTGACGAACGAGAACTACGGCATCGGCGTCAAGAAGGGCAGCGACCTCAAGAACAAGATCAACGACGCGCTCGAGGCCATGGTCGCCGACGGTGCCTGGGACAAGGCCGTCAAGGACAACTTCGGCCCGGCCAACTACAAGAACGAGCCGGCGCCGAAGATCGGCGACATCAAGAGCTGAGGCCGGGCCTGACAGGGTGCGCCGCCCCACGGCAGGGGCGGCGCACCGGGGCGGGCATCCCTACACGCGGAAGCGCGGGAGATCGTGTTCGACTTTCTTCAGGATTACGACCTGGCGGGAGCCATCTGGACGACAGTGCAGCTCGCTGTGCTCTCGGCCGTCGGCTCCCTGATCTGGGGCACCCTACTGGCCGCCATGCGGGTCGGCCCGGTGCCGTTGATGCGCGGTTTCGGAACCGCGTACGTGAACATCGTGCGGAACATCCCGCTGACCGTGATCATCCTGTTCGCGTCGCTGGGACTGAACCAGACGCTGGGGGTCACCCTCGGCGGCGGGAATGACTTCGAGACGATCAACTTCCGGCTCGCCGTCCTGGGCCTGATCCTCTACACGTCGTCGTTCGTGTGCGAGGCACTGCGCTCCGGCATCAACACGGTGCCGGTCGGCCAGGCGGAGGCGGCCCGTGCCCTGGGGCTGAGCTTCGGCCAGGTGCTCCGGCTGGTGGTTCTGCCGCAGGCGTTCCGCTCGTCCGTGGTCCCGCTGGCGAACGTGCTGATCGCGCTGATCAAGAACACCACGGTGGCCGCCGCCATCGGCGTGGCGGAGACGGCGCTGCTGATGAAGGAGATGATCGAGAACGAGGCGCAGCTGCTGCTCATCTCCGCGGTCATCGCTCTCGTGTTCGTGGTGTTGACGCTGCCGACCGGCCTGATCCTCGGCTGGGTGGGCAAGAAGGTGGCGGTGAAGCGATGAGCTCGGTCCTCTATGACGCCCAGGGCCCCCGTGCCAAGCGTCGCAACGTCCTCTTCACGGTCGTCTTCGTGGTCGCCGTCGCCGCCCTGCTGTGGTGGGTCTTCAGCACCCTCGACGACAAGGGTCAGCTGGAGTGGGCCCTGTGGAAGCCGTTCTTCACCGGCACCGAGGCCTGGTCGACGTACATCTGGCCGGGTCTGCAGAACACCCTGAAAGCCGCGGCTCTCGCGGTGGTCATCGCCCTGCCGCTCGGCGCCGCACTGGGCATCGCCCGGCTCTCCGACCACAAGTGGGTCCGGGTACCGGCCGCGATCGTGGTCGAGTTCTTCCGGTCCATCCCCGTGCTGGTCCTGATGATCTTCGGTCTCGCGCTCTTCGCGGAGTACACGAACGTCAGCTCGGACGACCGTCCGCTGTACGCCGTCGTCACCGGTCTGGTGCTGTACAACGCATCCGTCCTCGCCGAGATCGTCCGGTCCGGCATCCTCGCCCTCCCCAAGGGCCAGGCCGAGGGTGCGATGGCGATCGGGCTGCGCAAGGGCCAGGTCATGCGGCTGATCCTGCTCCCGCAGGCGGTCACCGCGATGCTGCCGGCCATCGTCAGCCAGCTGGTCGTGATCCTCAAGGACACCGCGCTCGGCGGCGCCATCCTCACGTTCCCCGAGCTGCTCGCCTCGGCCAACACCATGAGCGGCTACTACGGCGCCAACGTGATCGCCAGCTACACCGTGGTCGCGGTGATCTACATCGCGCTCAACTTCGCCCTCACCACCTTCGCGAGCTGGCTGGAGCGCCGGCTGCGGCGGGCGAAGAAGTCGACCGGTGCGGTGCTCAGCGCGGACGACGTGGAGACCGCCGACGCCGGAACGGTCGGCAAGCTCTAGCACACCTGACACTCGGTCATCTCGTATGACCATCGACGGAGGCCGTGGCATGATCGCCACGGCCTCCGTCGCTTGACGCAAGCAGCGGCAATAGGTTGCATACGTTCTGTGACCGTGCACCCTGCTCAAATGTCCTGTTCACCCACGTCCCCCGGGACACCGCCACGGGCAGGGGGCGCCGCACCGTGGACCCGGTGATCATCACCGGAGCGGGGCCCGTCGGGCTCACGCTCGCCCTGGCGTTGGCGCGGCAGGAGGTGCCCTGCGTCGTCCTCGACGAGGGACCCGGCAAGGACGAACCGCGCCCCGCGCGCACCGTCGTCCTGCGCGAGGAGGCCGTCGCGCTCGTCGAGCGGCTGACCGGCGCACCGCTGACGGGGCTGGGTTCGCGTTGGGCCGGATGGCGGTCGATGCGGCGCAAGCAGGTGACGCGCGAGGTCGTGTTCGGCGACGCCGACCCGGCCCCCCTGCACATCGCCCAGCACGAGCTGGCCGGGGTCCTGCGCACGGCGCTCGCCCGCGAGCGGCTGGTCAGGATCGCCGTGGACAGCCGACTGGACGGCATCGAGCAGGAGAAGTCCGGCGTCACGGCCCACACCCGCGGTCCCGCCGGCACGTGGTGGCGCGGCAGTTACCTGGTCGGCTGCGACGGCCCGCGCTCCACCGTCCGCAAGCTCCAGGACATCCGCTTCCCCGGCCGTACGGCGGTGGAACGATACGCCGTCGCCGCACTGCGCACCGAACTCCCGTGGCCCGAAGAGGCGCTGCTCCACCGCATGCCGCCGTGGCGGACGACCGGGCCCTCGACCGGCGAGGTGGTCGGCCGCCCGCTGCCGGACGGCGTGTGGCGCCTGGACTGGCTGCTGCCGCCCGGCAAGGACCTGGTCACGCCCGAACTGCTGGTGAACCGGGTCCGCGAGACCCTCGCCGGATGGGCGGCCGACGGTTCGACCCCGGCATACGAACTCCTCGACACCGGCGTCCACACGGTCCACCACCGCCTCGCCCGACGCTGGCGGGTGGGCCGGGTGCT
This sequence comes from Streptomyces rubrogriseus, assembly GCF_027947575.1. Classification (NCBI taxonomy): domain Bacteria; kingdom Bacillati; phylum Actinomycetota; class Actinomycetes; order Kitasatosporales; family Streptomycetaceae; genus Streptomyces; species Streptomyces rubrogriseus. The sequence continues at coordinate 6,490,272 of NZ_CP116256.1, forward strand.
GCTGGCCGGGGACGCGGCGCATCTGCTGGGCGCGCTGGGCACGCAGGGCCTGGAGGAGGGGCTCCTGGACGCCGACAACCTCGCCTGGAAACTGGCCCTGGCCTGGCACCACGGGCCACGCGAGGCGCTGCTCGACAGCTACCAGCAGGAACGTCGGGCGGCGATCTCCGCGCGGCTGCGCGCCGCCGACCAGTTGCTTCCGCTGGTGCGCGGCGGCGGTGGACTGCGCTCCTACGTGCCCGGCTCCGCCCGCGGCAACGACGCGCTGCTGACGGACGGTCACCTCGGCCGCGGCACGCTGGGCGCGCAGGGAACGTACGCCGACTCGCCGCTCGCGCCCGAGGACCTCGGCGGGGAGGTGTCCGTGGGCACACCGCCGGGGACACCCGTGACCGACGTGCGGGTGACGGCGGAGGACGGCACTTTCGTACGGCTGCGCGACCGGCTGGGGCGCGGGGCGCTGCTGGTGGTACTGATCGCGCCGGGCACCGGGGTGTGGGACCGCAAGCACTGGGTGACGGCCGGGATCATGCCCCGGCTGGCGGCGGCGGTGACGGCGCTGCCCCACCACGCCGAGCTGCTGGTCGCCGAGAGCTACCCGGGTGCCGCGGCCCACACGGTGCTGCTCGTGCGGCCCGACGGCCACCTGGTCACGGCGCTGAACGGGGTGCGCCCCGCCGACCTCTACGCGGCTGCCGAGAGCGCGCTGGGCGGGGCGACGGCCAGGGCGGCGACCGAGGCCGCGGAGGGGGCGGGGGCCGCGGCGGGTTCACGTTGAGCGGGCGCGTCCAAGGGGCGCGTCGAACGGTCGCGTCTGGCCGTCGCGTCTGGCCGTCGCGCCGGCCGGGTGCCGGTCCCGCCGCCCGTCCGGACACCCGGGGGCGCGGTCGCTGTCCGCATGGTGACGCTGAGTTGACCGGCCCGCACCGTCATGGTCTACTCCGGATCGTGACCGACACCTGTGTGCGCCTGTGGCGGAGGGTCCATATGGACCTCGTCCGCTATGCGGGCTGCGTGTGTCGTCCGTCCTGCTGAATTCGCCTCCCCTTTCCTTCGCGCGTGCCGCCGGTCGACGTGCCGCCGCGCGCTCCCCCGCGAACTCCCAGGACGGTACCCGTGTCCCTCCCCTCCGTTTCTCCTGCTTCCCCTTCTCCCGCGTCCGCGTCCGCCCCGACGCAGGCCCAGCTCCTCGACTTCGTACGGCGGGCGGCGGCCGACGCCGAACTGATCGCCTCCCTGCCGCTCGACCCCGAGGGCCGTACCTGGATGCGGCTGGCCGGGCCGGGTGGCAGCGAGGCCTGGCTGATCGGCTGGCCGCCCGGCACGGGCACCGGCTGGCACGACCACGCCGACTCCGTGGGCGCCTTCGTCACGGCCGCGGGCGAGCTCAGGGAGAACGCGCTCGCTGCCCGCCTGCCCACCGACGGCTGGAAGACCCTCGAACTCAGCGACGGTGTGGACCGGGAGCGTCGGCTGTCCGTCGGCGCGGGGCGCGCCTTCGGCCGGCACCATGTGCACGAGGTCCTCAACGAGTCCTCGGACCGCCACGCGGTGTCCGTGCACGCCTACTACCCGCCCCTGCCGCAGATCCGCCGCTACAGCCGCAGCGGACAGACCCTGCGCCTGGAGCAGGTCGAGCGCCCGCAGGACTGGCAGTGAGCGGGCCCATCGGAATCGACGCCCTGCTGGAGCGGGTACGCGCCGGGTACCGGCGGATCGCGCCGGACGAGGCGTACGAGGCCACCGAGGCGGGCACCGCACTGCTGGTCGACATCCGGTACGCCGCCCTGCGCGAGCGGGACGGTGTGATTCCCGGCGCGCTGGTGATCGAGCGCAACGAACTGGAGTGGCGGCTGGACCCGCTGGGCAGCCACCGCGTCCCCGAGGCGACGGACCACGACGTGCGGGTGGTCGTGGTGTGCGACGAGGGTTACGCCTCCAGCCTGGCGGCGGAGTCACTGCACCGTCTGGGACTGCACCGGGCCACCGACCTGATCGGCGGCTTCCAGGCCTGGCGGGCGGCGGGCCTCCCGGTGGCGGCACGGGGTCAGTAGTCGGCGGGGCAGTAGCGACGTCCTACCGGGAGTTCGCGGTGACCAGCCTCGCGAAGTCGTCCTTGGCGGCGATCTCCACGGACCGCTGGAGACAGGTGTGGAACCGGCTGTCGCCGCCGTTGACGAATCCGAGGGTGAGCGGTCCGTCGTCTGCCGAACCGGATGAACCGGAGCCGGCCGGGTAGGGGCCGCAGCCGCTCAGCAGCACGCCGGTGCCGAGGAGCAGCAGACTGGCGGCTCTTCGGCGGCGGGCGGGCGTGGGCATGGCGGGGCCGCCTTTCGGGGCATGCCGGAGGGGTCTCCGCGCGGGACCGTCCGCCATCGGACTTCCGGCGGCGGCGTACGCGCGGTGGCCGCGGCTCCTGCGGCGGCCACGCGACGGCGCAGACGGTACCGCCGTGCGGCGGGCGTTCACCCTTCCGGAGCGCAAGGTAATCCTGCGCGGTCTGCGCCTGCCCGCCTTCCCGGTCCGCCTCGAAGTCCCCTCGGGCAGGACGCCTGCTCAGAACCCCTCGTCGCCGAGGTGTTCCGTGTCCTCGCCCTCCTCCTCCAGCGCCTGGCGGACCACCCGCAGGGCCATGCCCTCGGGGTAGCCCTTGCGGGCCAGCATGCCGGCGAGGCGGCGCAGTCTCTTGTCGCGGTCGAGGCCCCGGGTGGCGCGCAGCTTGCGGGCGACCAGGTCGCGCGCGGTCTCCTCCTCCTGGTCGGTGTCCAGTTGGGACACCGCCACGTCGATGAGCGCCGCCTCGACGCCCTTGGTACGCAGTTCCCTGGCGAGGGCGCGCCTGGCCAGCCCGCGGCCGTGGTGCCGGGACTCCACCCAGGCCTGGGCGAAGGCTCCGTCGTTGATCAGGCCGACCTCCTCGAACCTGGACAGCACCTCCTCCGCGGCCTCGTCGGGGATCTCCCGCTTGCGCAGGGCGTCGGCCAGCTGGCTGCGGGTGCGCGGGGTCCCGGTGAGCAGGCGCAGGCAGATCGCCCTTGCCTGCTCCACCGGGTCCCGCGGAGGCTCCCCCTTCTCGGCCCTCGACGAGGAAGTGGCACCTCCGTCCTCGGCGGACGGCTCCACACGCTCGCGCCTTCGGCGCCCGCGCGTGCCGCCCGCTCCACGGCTCCGCCCGCCTCCGCGGCGCACCTCGCCGTCACCGTGGTGTGCCGCGCCGTCCTCGCGGGGACCGACGGCGGAGGGATCCGCCTCGTACGGGGCCGCAGCCGCCCCGTACGCGTCGTCGCCCGCCCCGGCGGAGCCGCTCGTGTACTCGGCCCAGTCGGTTCGTCGGGTCACGGGTCAGCTCTTGGCTGCCGCGGCCTTGGACTTGGTGGCCTTGGCGGTCGTGGGTGCGGGCACCGCCGGTGCGGCGTCGGCCGGGGCGGCGGAGGCGGCGTCCGCGCCGGGCTCGGTGGCCGACTCCTCGGGGCGCACGCCGACGCCCAGCTTCTGCTTGATCTTCTTCTCGATCTCGTTGGCCAGGTCGGGGTTGTCCTTCAGGAAGTTGCGCGCGTTCTCCTTGCCCTGGCCGAGCTGGTCGCCCTCGTACGTGTACCAGGCGCCGGCCTTGCGGACGAAGCCGTGCTCCACGCCCATGTCGATCAGGCCGCCCTCGCGGCTGATGCCCTGGCCGTAGAGGATGTCGAACTCGGCCTGCTTGAAGGGCGGCGCGACCTTGTTCTTCACGACCTTGCAGCGGGTGCGGTTGCCGACCGCGTCCGTGCCGTCCTTCAGCGTCTCGATGCGGCGGATGTCGATGCGCACGGAGGCGTAGAACTTCAGCGCCCGGCCACCAGTCGTGGTCTCCGGGGAGCCGAACATCACGCCGATCTTCTCGCGGAGCTGGTTGATGAAGATCGCGGTGGTCTTGGACTGGTTGAGCGCGCTGGTGATCTTCCGCAGGGCCTGGCTCATCAGCCGGGCCTGCAGACCGACGTGGCTGTCGCCCATCTCGCCCTCGATCTCCGCGCGCGGGACGAGCGCGGCGACGGAGTCGATGACGATGAGGTCGAGGGCGCCGGAGCGGACCAGCATGTCCACGATCTCCAGGGCCTGCTCGCCGTTGTCGGGCTGGGAGAGGATCAGGTTGTCGATGTCGACGCCGAGCTTCTTGGCGTACTCGGGGTCGAGGGCGTGCTCGGCGTCCACGAAGGCGACCTGGCCGCCGGCCTTCTGCGCGTTCGCCACCGCGTGCAGGGTCAGGGTCGTCTTGCCGGAGGACTCGGGGCCGTAGACCTCCACGACACGGCCGCGCGGGAGGCCGCCGACGCCGAGGGCCACGTCGAGCGCGGTCGACCCGGTCGGGATGACCTCGATGGGCTCGTTCGGCCGCTCGCCCATGCGCATGACCGCGCCCTTGCCGAACTGCCGTTCAATCTGTGCGAGCGCGGCGTCCAGGGCCTTCTCGCGGTCGGTTCCTGCCATGGGTTCCACCCGGTTTGCTTGATTCGATCGCTTCACGTCAAAGACGCTAATGCCTGCCACTGACAATGGGCCCCGATGCGGGTCCGGCCTGTGGATAACTCGGGTGCATCTCCACCCGAACCCACTCGAATCACCCGTCACGAGCCCCGCCGGAGCCTCCATAAGAATGGATGTTCGATTTTTGTGTCAAGCGCACCACGCGGCACTTCCGAGCGTACGTCCCCGTGACGGCGAGCCAGGTGGTTGGATGCGGATGCGACACCGGGAGAGGTCGGAGAGGGGACGCACATGGCCAGGATCACCATCGATCTCGACGCCGAACTCGTGGTGGAGGTGATGGTCCTGGCCGGTATCGGCTCACCCCAGGACGCCGTCGAGGCAGTGGTGCGGGACTACATCGCCCGCGGACACCGCACCGAGACCCGCACCGAGTTCAAGGACCGCAACCTGCGGGAGATCGACGCCAAGCCGCAGGAACCGCAGGGCTGACCCCGCTCCCGCGTGCCCGCCGTACGCCGGGTGCGGCGCGCCTCAGGAGGAGCCACCGTCCCCGGTGCCTTCCGTGCCGCCCGTGCCCTCGCCGCCCTCCGTGCGCTCCGTTCCCTCCGGCCCCGGGCGCCCCTGCTCCGGGCGCCGGGCCCACAGTTTGCGCAGACGCGTGGACGTCCCGGACACCGACCGGCGGTCCCTGCGCCCGTGGACGCGGGGATCGTCCGTGACGGCGTAGCGCTTGACGTACGCGCCGAGGAACGCCTGCAGCGTGGCGACCGCCGGGATGGCGATCAGCGCGCCGACGGCACCGAGCAGGGCGGTGCCCGCGATGACGGAGCCGAAGGCGACCGCGGGGTGGATGTCCACGGTCTTCGACGTCAGCTTGGGCTGCAGCACGTAGTTCTCGAACTGCTGGTAGATCACCACGAAGATCAGCACCCACAGCGCGTACCAGGGATTGACCGTGAACGCGATCAGCATGGGCAGGGCGCCCGCGAGATAGGTGCCGATGGTCGGGATGAACTGCGACACCAGACCGACCCACACGGCGAGCGCGGGCGCGTAGGGCACCTCGAGGATCTCCAGGAGGATGTAGTGCGCGACGCCGGAGACCAGCGCCATCAGCCCGCGTGAGTACAGGTAGCCGCCGGTCTTGTCCACGGCGATCTCCCACGCGCGCAGGACCTCCGCCTGGCGGGCGGGCGGCAGGACGGAGCAGAGTCCGCGCCGCAGCCGGGGGCCGTCGGCGGCGAAGTAGAACGAGAACAGCAGCACCGTCAGCAACTGGAAGAGGCCGCCGAGGACCTGGGCCGACACGTCCAGGACGCCCGTCGCGCTGTTCTGCACGTAGTTGCGCAGCCAGTCGGAGCGGAGCAGTCCCTCCTGGATGTCGACCCGTCTCAGCTCGGTGTGGAAGTGGCCGTTGACCCAGTTGATGACGGAGTCGAGGTAGTCCGGGAACTCCTCGACCATCTTGACGATCTGGCCGGCGAGCATGGAGCCGAGCAGGGTGACGAACCCCGCGGCGGCGATCAGTACGGCGAGGAAGACGAGGAAGGTGGCGAACCCCCGGCGCATGCCGCGCCCGGCCATCCAGCTCACCGCGGGCTCGATGGCCAGGGCCAGGAAGAACGCGATGAGGACGTTGATCAGCAGCCCGGTGAGCTGGTGGAAGGCCCAGCTGCCCAGCTGGAAGGCGGCGATGAGCGCGAGGGCCAGCACCATGGCGCGCGGCAGCCAGCGCGGCATGCGGGCGCCCGGACCCGTCGCGGAGCCGTGGGCCGGGGGGTCGGCGGGCGGCGTGGTGCCCGCCGGGGGTGCGTGCCGGGCGGCCTGCCCGGTCTCGTCAGTGGATGCCACGGAGCAAGTCTCGCCCACGCCACCGGGAGGAGAGCCCGGTACGGCGATCTTCGTGAACCGTCACCGCTGTTCCCGCGGCACGTTCATGACGGTGCACACCACGCGCCACACGTCCTTCGCGTCCCAGCCGGCGTCCAGCGCCTCGTGCACCGTACGCCCGCCCAGCTCCGTCATCACGTGATCCCGCGCGAAGGTGTCGGCGTAGCCCGGACCGAAGTGATCCGTCATCCGCTCCCAGAAGACCGTCAACCGCATGCCCCCAGTATCCCGCCCCTGAGAGTGGGCCCCGGGCCGGGACCGCCTGCCGGAACCGCCTTTCGGCCTACGGTCTGTCCCATGGCCGAAACCGGAGCGTCCCCACTCCCCGCGATCCCACCGCCCGCGTCCCCCCGTGCCCGGGGCCCGCGCTCACCGCTGGCGCGCGCGGAGCAGTTCGTCTGGCTCACCGCGCGCGTTCTGGAGCAGCGGCTGTTCGCGTACGACTTCCGCGGCGGGGACCCCGGCCCGGTGGAGACCGCGCTGGAGGCCTACCGCAACGAGGACGGCGGGTACGGCCACGCGCTGGAGCCCGATCTGCGCGGCCCGGCCAGTCAGCCGCTGCACACCGCGCACGCGCTGCGCGTCCTGGACGCCGTCGGCCGCTGCGGCGGGCAGCGGGCCGAACGGGTCTGCCGCTATCTGACCGTCGTGTCCACCCCGGACGGTGCCCTGCCGGTGACCCGTGCGGTCCGGGACGGGTCACCGGCCGCGCCCTTCCTGCCGGTCGTGGCCGACCCTCCCGGCGAGCTGCTCGTCACCGGGCCGGTGGTCGGCCTGCTGCACCGCAACGAGGTCTGGCACGCGTGGCTGTTCCGGGCCACGGACTTCTGCTGGCAGGCGGCCGAGTCGCTGGACTCCCCGCACCCGTACGAGGCCCGGGCGGCCGTGGCCTTCCTGGACACCGCTCCGGACCGTCCGCGCGCGCGGGCCGCGGCCGACCGGCTGGGCCGCCTGGTGCGCGAGCAGCGACTCGCCGTGCTGGACCCGGACGGTCTCGACGCCGGTCCGGTCCCTGCCGGCCACGCCCCCGGCGAGCACCTCTTCCCGCACGACTACGCGAGCGATCCGCGTTCGCTCGCGCGCGCGTGGTTCACGGACGACGAGATGGCACGTTCCCTCGACTTCCTCGCGGCCGAGCAGGAGGACGACGGCGGCTGGCCCGTGCGGCGACGGCGGTGGGCACCCGCCCCGACGCTGGAGGCCCGCGGCCGGGTGACGCTCGAGGCCCTGCGCACCCTACGGGCGTACGGCCGTCCCCTGGGCTGACCCGTCTGCTCAGCCGCCCATGGCCCGTACGCCCGCGGTGACCACCACGGCCGCCGCGACGACGAGCAGGAACGGTGCGCGCAGCAGCAGCGCGACGGCGGCCGCGGCGACTCCGGCGGCCCGCGCGTCCAGCATGAGCCGCTGCCCGTCGGCGAAGGTCTGCTGGGCGGTGAGCGCCGCGAGCAGGGCGACGGGCAGCAGCGCGGCGAGCCGCCGGACCAGGGGCCGTTCCAGGGCGCCCGCGGGCACCAGCAGCCCGAGGAGCTTGACCGCGTAGCAGCCCACGGCGGTCACGCCGATCGCGATCCACACGCTCATCGCTCGTCCCTCCCCTCGGCGGCCCCGCGGACCGCACCGTCCTCGGTGTCACCCGCGCGGCGTCCGCGCGCCCACAGCACGAGCGGCGCCGCGAGCGCGGCCACCAGGACGGGCACGCCGGCGGGCAGCACGGGCAGCAGACCGAGCCCCAGGAGGACGGCCAGGGCGGCGACCGCGCGCTCGGTGGTGTTCTTCAGCATCGGCGCGAGCAGCGCGAGGAAGACCGCCGGACCGGCCGCGTCGAGGCCCCAGGCGTCGGTGTCCCCGATGGCCTCGGCGCCCAGCGCGCCGAGCAGGGTGGTGAGGTTCCACAGGACGTACAGCGTGAGTCCGGTGACGGTGAAGCCGATCCGGACGCCGCGGCGCGTGGGCTGTGCGAGCGCGACGGCCGTCGTCTCGTCGATGACCCACTGCGCGGCGAACGGCCGCACCGCGCGCGGGAGGGCCAGCAACTGCGACAGGCGCAGCCCGTAGAAGGCGTTGCGGACGCCCAGGAAGAAGGCCCCCGCGGCCGCGGTGAGCGGGTTTCCGCCTGCCGCGAGCGCGCCGACGAGCGCGAACTGGGACGCCCCGGTGAACACCAGGAGGCTGAGGGCGCAGGTCTGGGCCAGGGTGAGTCCGCTGCCGGCCGAGGTCACCCCGAAGGCGAACCCCGACAGTCCGACGGCGACTCCGACCCCGAGGGCGTCCCGTACGACGGCGGCGTCCGGCTTGGCACCGGCGCCTCCCGTGCCGGGAGCGTCGGGGAGGGCTGTCTGTTCTGTCACGCCTCGAACGGTAGGAGCAGCTCCCGCGGCGCGTCTTGTACGTTCTTGCGCTCGCGCTGGTAGGAACCGGGCGGCACCCCGACGATCCGCGCGAAGTGCCGGTTCAGGTGCGGCTGGTCGGTGAACCCCACGGCGACGGCGGCCTCGGCCGGGGAGGTCCCGGTGTCCAGCAGCCGCCGCGCCCGACGCACCCGGGCGTCCGTCAGCCAGGTGTGGGGCGGCATCCCGTAGGCGTCCCGGAAGGCCCGCAGCAGCGCGAACGGGCTGCTTCCGAGCTCCCCGGCGAGCCGCTCCAGGCTCGGCGGGTCGGCCATCCGTTCCTCCAGCACGGCACGCGCGCGTGCCGCCGTCCTCGCCCCGGCGGTACGCACCCGGCGCCGGGGCAGCGGACCGCCGTTGAGCCGCAGCAGCCGGGTCACGGCCACCCGCAGCAGGGTGTCGGCGGCGAGCGCGTTCCCGTCGTCGGCGGCCCGCAGCACGCGGTGCACCAGCTCGACGGTGTACGGGTCGTCGAGCACCGGCCGGACGAATCCCGGCGTCCCGCGCAGCGTCGTCGTCTCCGCCGCGATCCCGGCCACCAGCTCGGGCGCCGGGTAGACGGCCCCGTACCGCCACCCCTCCGGCACCCCGGCCCGCCCCGTGTGCGGGGTGTCCGGGTTGACCAGGGCGAGGGAACCGGCCCCGGCGTACTGGTCGCTCCCGCCGTGGTGGAAGACCTCCACACCGTCGGCGATGGCGGCGATGACGAAGTGCTCGTGCGTGTGGCGCACGAAGGTCTTGCGTATGTACTGGGCGCGGAGCAGGTCGACGTCGGGCAGCTCCGCGTAACGCCAGTGCCGTGCCCGCTCGCCCGATCCCGCCATGCCCCCATTCTCCGTCACCCGCAGCGGACGCCGGAGACACCCCGGACGCCCGGCCCTGGTCCTCGCTCGCCGGACCGGCACTTCACCTGCACCTGCACCTGCACTCAGCCCGGAACCACCGGGCTCCGGCACCCGCAGCTCGCGGCCCGGTCCTCGGCCCGGTCCTCGGCTCGGTCCTCGGCCCGGTCCTCGGCTCGGTCCGATTGTCAGTGGTCGGGTGCACGATGGAGCCATGGTCAGCTCCGCACACCGAGCCCTGGACGGCTTCTCCCCCGCGACCCGCGGCTGGTTCACGGGGGCCTTCTCCGCGCCCACCTCCGCGCAGGCGGGCGCGTGGCAGGCCATCTCGCAGGGCTCGGACGTCCTGGTGGTCGCCCCCACCGGTTCCGGCAAGACGCTGGCCGCCTTCCTCGCCGCGCTGGACCAGCTGACCTCGACACCCCCGCCCGCCGACCCCAAGAAGCGCTGCCGCGTCCTGTACGTCTCCCCGCTGAAGGCCCTGGCCGTCGACGTCGAGCGCAATCTCCGCAGCCCGCTGACCGGCATCCGCCAGGAGTCCGTGCGCCTGGGCCTGCCCGAGCCCGAGGTCAAGGTCGGCATCCGCTCCGGCGACACCCCGGCCGCCGAGCGCCGGGCCCTGTCCACCCGGCCGCCGGACATCCTGATCACCACCCCGGAGTCCCTCTTCCTGATGCTGACGTCGGCCACGCGCGACGCGCTGACCGGCATCGAGACGGTGATCCTGGACGAGGTGCACGCGGTCGCGGGCACCAAGCGCGGCGCCCATCTCGCGCTCACCCTGGAGCGGCTGGACGAGCTGCTGCCGAAGCCGGCCCGCCGCATCGGACTGTCGGCGACGGTCCGCCCGGTGGACGAGGTCGCCCGGTTCCTGGCCCCGCGCGGCCGGGTCGAGATCGTCCAGCCGGAGTCGGGCAAGGAGTTCGACCTGTCCGTCGTCGTCCCCGTCGAGGACCTCGGCGAGCTGGGCGGCTCCCCGGTCGCGGACGGCAACGAGGGGGCGGAGCGCCCGTCGATCTGGCCGCACGTCGAGGAGCGGATCACCGACCTGGTCCAGTCGCACCGCTCCACGATCGTCTTCGCCAACTCCCGGCGGCTGGCCGAGCGCCTGTGCAACCGGCTCAACGAGATCGCGTACGAGCGGGCCACCGGCGAGCCCCTGGACGAGCACCACTCCCCCGCCGAGCTGATGGGCGGCTCGGGCGCCGCCCAGGGCGCCCCGCCCGTGATCGCCCGCGCCCACCACGGCTCGGTCTCCAAGGAGCAGCGCGCCCTGGTCGAGGAGGACCTCAAGGCGGGGCGACTGCCCGCCGTCGTCGCGACCTCCAGCCTGGAGCTGGGCATCGACATGGGCGCCGTCGACCTGGTGGTCCAGGTCGAGTCGCCGCCCTCCGTCGCCTCCGGCCTGCAGCGCGTGGGGCGCGCGGGCCACCAGGTCGGCGCGGTCTCCACGGGTGTGGTCTTCCCGAAGTACCGCGGCGACCTGGTGCAGTCGGCCGTGGTCACCGAGCGGATGCGCAGCGGCGCCATCGAGGCCCTGCGGATCCCCGCCAACCCGCTGGACGTGCTCGCACAGCAGCTGGTGGCGATGACCGCGCTGGACACCTGGCAGGTCGACGACCTCCTCGCCACCGTCCGCCGCGCCGCGCCCTTCGCCTCGCTGCCGGAGTCGGCCTTCACGGCCGTCCTGGACATGCTCGCGGGCCGCTACCCGTCCGACGCCTTCGCCGAGCTGCGCCCGCGCGTGGTGTGGGACCGGGTCGCCGGCACGGTCACCGGCCGCCCGGGGGCGCAGCGGCTCGCCGTGACGTCCGGGGGGACGATTCCCGACCGCGGGCTCTTCGGGGTGTTCCTCGCCGGGGCCGACCCGAAGAAGGGCGGCGGGCGGGTCGGCGAGCTGGACGAGGAGATGGTGTACGAGTCCCGCGTGGGCGACGTCTTCACGCTCGGCACCAGTTCCTGGCGGATCGAGGACATCACCCGCGACCGGGTGCTGGTCTCCCCGGCGCCGGGCGTGCCGGGCAGGCTGCCGTTCTGGAAGGGCGACCAGCTGGGCCGCCCCCTGGAGCTGGGCCGCGCGCTGGGCGCGTTCCTGCGCGAGGTCGGCTCCCTGTCCAAGGAGGACGCCCGGCTGCGCCTGGTCACCGCGGGTCTGGACGCCTGGGCCGCGGACAACGTGCTGGCGTACCTCGACGAGCAGCGTGAGGCCTGCGGCCACGTCCCCGACGACCGCACCATCGTCGTGGAGCGCTTCCGGGACGAGCTGGGCGACTGGCGGGTGGTGGTCCACTCCCCCTTCGGCGCCCAGGTCCACGCCCCCTGGGCCCTCGCCCTGGGCGCCCGCCTGTCCGAGCGGTACGGCATGGACGCCCAGGTCATGCACGCCGACGACGGCATCGTGCTGCGCCTGCCGGACGCCGACCTGATGGGCCTGGACTTCCTCGACCAGGACCCCGCGAAGCCGGGCCTCGAATACGACGCGGAGAAGGCGCCCGTCGGCGCGGCCGACGTCGTCTTCGACAAGGGCGAGGTCGACCGGGTCGTCACCGACCAGGTGGGCGGCTCGGCCCTGTTCGCGTCCCGCTTCCGCGAGTGCGCGGCCCGTGCGCTGCTGCTGCCGCGCCGCAGCCCCGGCAAGCGCACCCCGCTGTGGCAGCAGCGCCAGCGCGCCGCGCAGCTGCTGGAGGTGGCGAGCGAGTACGGCTCGTTCCCGATCGTCCTGGAGGCGGTCCGCGAGTGCCTCCAGGACGTCTTCGACGTCCCCGGCCTGGTCGAGCTGATGGGCGACGTGGAGGCCCGCAAGGTCCGCCTGGTCGAGGTCACCACCCCGGAGCCGTCGCCGTTCGCCCGCTCCCTGCTCTTCGGCTACGTCGCCCAGTTCCTGTACGAGGGCGACTCGCCGCTCGCCGAGCGCCGGGCCGCCGCGCTGTCCCTGGACTCGCGGCTGCTGGCCGAGCTGCTCGGCCAGGCGGAGCTGCGCGAGCTGCTCGACGCGGAGGTGCTCACCGAGCTGGAGCGCGAGCTGCAGTGGCTCACCGAGGACCGCCGTATCAAGGATCCCGAGGGCGTCGCCGACCTGCTGCGGGTGCTCGGCCCGCTGACGGACGCGGAGCTGGCCGAGCGCGGCGCCGAGCCGCAGTGGGCGCCCGAGCTGGCCGCGGCCCGCCGCGCGATCAGGGTGCGGATCGCCGGCGCCGACCACTGGGCGGCGATCGAGGACGCGGGCCGGCTGCGCGACGCGCTGGGCACGGCGCTGCCCGTCGGTGTGCCGGAGGCCTTCACCGAGCCGGTCAAGGACCCGCTCGGCGACCTCCTGGCCCGTCACGCCCGCACCCACGGCCCCTTCACGTCGGTCACCGCGGCGGCCCGCTTCGGTCTGGGTGTCGCGGTCACCGAGGGCGCCCTCCAGCGGCTCGCGGGGTCGGGGCGGGTCGTGCAGGGCGAGTTCCATCCGGCCGGCATCGGCCAGGAGTGGTGCGACGCGACCGTCCTGCGCAGGCTGCGCCGCCGTTCCCTGGCCGCGCTCCGGCACGAGCTGGAGCCGGTGGCACCGGCCGCGCTCGGCCAGTTCCTCCCCCAGTGGCAGCACATCGGCAAGGGGCACACGCTGCGCGGCATCGACGGGCTGGTTCGCGCCGTCGAGCAGTTGCAGGGCGCCTCCGTGCCCGCCTCCGCCCTGGAGAAGCTGGTGCTGCCCTCCCGCGTGGCGCACTACAACCCCGCGATGCTGGACGAGCTGACGGCAGCCGGTGAGGTGGTGTGGGCCGGGGCGGGGTCGCTGCCCGGCAAGGACGGTTGGGTCTCCCTCTATCTCGCGGACGCGGCCCCGCTGCTCCTGCCGCCCCCGCACCCCCTGGAGACGACTGCCCTGCACGAGTCCGTCCTGAGCGCGCTCTCGGGCGGATACGGCTTGTTCTTCCGCCAGATCGCCGACCAGGTCCGCGCCACCACCCACCCGGAGGCCACCGATCCGCAGCTGGCCGACGCCCTGTGGGACCTGGCCTGGTCCGGACGGCTGACCAACGACACGCTGGCCCCCCTGCGCTCCGTGCTGGGCTCCGGTCGCACCGCGGGCTCCACGGCCCACCGTGCCAAGCGTGCGGTGCCGCGCGGCCGGTACGGCTCTTTGACGGCCGCCGCCCGCCCGGCGTCCCGCACCGGCCCGCCGACGGTCGCGGGCCGCTGGTCGCTGCTGCCCGACCGCGAGGCCGACGGCACCGTGCGGGCCCATGCCCTGGCCCGCACGCTTCTCGACCGGCACGGCGTGGTGACCCGCGGCGCCGTCGCCGCGGAGGGCGTCGAAGGCGGCTTCTCGGCGGTGTACCGGATCCTGGCCGCGTTCGAGGAGAGCGGCCAGGCCCGGCGCGGTTACGTGGTGGAGGGGCTCGGCGCGGCACAGTTCGCCATGGAGGGTGCCGTGGACCGGTTGCGCGCGGTGGCCAACGCCCGCGAGCGCGGTGACGGCCCGGCCGGGCCGGAGGACTTCCCGCGCGACGGCTCCGCGGACCGCCGCGGGAGCGCCGGCTTCGCGAACGGGTCGGGGCCCGTGGGCTCCGCGCCCCGGCCCGGGACCGACGGCCCCGCCGGACCTCACGACTCCCCCGGTCCCGCCGACGACTCCGCCCTCGACCCCTTCGCCCCCTTCGACCCCCAGGACCCCTTCGGCGACATCGGCGCCGGCCGTCCCTCCGACGACGTCTTCGCCGACCCGGACCGTCTGGGCCGTTCACCCTCCCGGGGCGACTACATCTCACCTCGCGACTACGCCGAGCCGGGCGCCGGCGGCCCGCGCGGGGGCGGCGCGGGCCGCCGCTCCGAGGGCCCGCGCGGCGGGTACGACACCGGTTTCCCCGGCCGTCGCGACCGCGCCTCCGTCGGTCCGCGGGCCGTCGTGCTGGCCGCCGCCGACCCGGCGAACGCGTACGGTGCGGCCCTCGGCTGGCCCGAACCGCCGGCCGGTGCCACGCACAAGCCCGGTCGCAAGGCGGGCTCCCTGGTGGTGCTCGTCGAGGGCGAACCGGCGCTCTACATGGAGCGCGGCGGCAAGACCCTGCTGCTGTGGCCCTCCGACCCCGACCGGCTGCCCACCGAGGACCCACGGCTGCGAGCCGCCGCCGAAGCGCTCGCGGAGGCCGCCCGCGCCGGTTCCCTCGGCACGGTCACCGTGGAGCGGGTCAACGGCGCGGCGGCCCTGACGTCCCCGTTCGGCCCCCTCCTGGAGGCAGCGGGGTTCATCGCTACCCCGCGCGGTCTGCGCATCAGGGCCTGACCCTGTCACCCTTGAGCCATGCCCGAAGGAGACACGGTCTGGCAGGCGGCGCGGCGGCTGCACGACGCCCTCGCGGGCCGGGTGCTGACCCGCAGCGACTTCCGCGTCCCCCGGTACGCCACGGTCGACCTCACCGGTCGCACCGTCCTGGACGTCACCCCGCGCGGCAAGCATCTGCTGACCCGTGTCGAGGGCGGCCTGACGGTCCACTCGCACCTGCGGATGGACGGCTCCTGGAAGGTGTTCGCGCCCGGACAGCGCTGGAGCGGCGGCCCGGCGCACCAGATCAGGGTGATCCTCGGCACCGCCGACCGCACGGCCGTCGGCTACCGCCTCCCGGTGCTGGACATCCTGCGCACCGCCGACGAGCAGCGCGCCGTCGGCCATCTGGGCCCCGACCTGCTGGGCCCCGACTGGGACCCTGAGCGGGCCCTGGACAACCTGCGCGCGGACCCGCCCCGCGCGCTCGGCGAGGCCCTGCTCGACCAGCGCAATCTCGCCGGCATCGGCAACGTCTACAAGAGCGAGCTGTGCTTCCTGCTCGGCGTCACCCCCTGGCTGCCGGTGGGCGAACTGCCCGCCGACCGGGCCGCGCGGCTGCCCACGCTCGCCAAGAGGCTCCTGGAGGCCAACCGCGACCGCCCGGTCCGCCGCACGACGGGCCTGCGCGGCCAGGACCTGTTCGTGTACGGCCGGGCTCCCCGCCCCTGCCTGCGCTGCGGCACGTCGGTCCGGGTGGCCGACCAGGGCGACGGCTCCCGTGAGCGCCCCACGTACTGGTGCCCGACCTGCCAGGCGGGGCCAGCGCCGCGTCCGGGCGGCCGTACGGGCGCCCGGACGCGGCGCTGAGCGACGCCGGGAAGGCCGCGGGCCGGACGGCTCCCCTAGGCGGCGAGCAGAGCGTCCATCTGGCCGGCCGCCTCGCGCAGGCCCTCCGCCATGCCCATCGTCATGAGCTGCTCCATCTGCTCCCGGGTGTCGAAGACCGCCCGCATCTCCATGCGGGTGCCGCCGGCGCGCTCGGTGAGCGTCACCCGGTTCGCGGTCGTCGGCATCGCGGCGTTCGGGACCCCGTCCTCGTCGGCGAATCCGTCGGTGAACTCCAGCGACCTCGGGGCGCCGACCGTGGCCACCCGCCACCAGCCGCGGAACCTCTCGCCTTCCGGGCCGGTCATGAAGTACGTGACGTCCCCGCCCGGGGTCAGGTCGTGCTCCTCCACCGTCGCAGGGTAGGTGGGCGGTCCCCACCACCGCTCCAGCTGCCGGGGATCGGACCACAGCTGCCACACCCGTTCCACCGGAGCGGCGAAGTCGGCGACCAGGGCGAGGGTCAGGTTGTCGAGATCCTTGTCCAGGCTGGTGACACTCATCGGCTCTGTCCTTCCGTCGGTTGCCGCGCTGCGCATCCGGCCTCCGGCGCCTGGGCGAGGAGGCCGGGCATCCGCTCCACGCGTCCGCACATCCGCTCCATCCGTCCGCGCCAGGCGCCTCCGGTCGCGTCCGGGGCACGACGGGCCCGGCCCAGGGCGTCGGGATCGGTCCGCACGAGCTGCTCCCGCGCGGCGCTCCTTGACCACCAGACCGACCCACTCCGGTACCGCGACGTGCTACCGCACCGGGCGAAGATCATCGGACAGGCCAGCCGCCCGCCGTAGCGGTCAGCGCACGTCCGGGCGGGTCGTGGCCGTTCCCCGCGTCCGCGCCCCGCGCAGGGCCCGGCGCCACCGTCCAGCTCCCAGCGCCCCCGCGGCCCGGCGGCGCGGCACACAGTGCACCGGCAGCACGCTCAGCCCCCAGCCGCCGACCGCGACCGCCCCTTCGAGGACCCCGGCGCCGGGCTCCAGCGCCAGGCGCAGCACGGCCCACCACCACAGCACACCGAGGCCCAGCGCGGCCGCCCGGCGAGCCGTCCGCGCCGAGACCATCCCGCGTCATCCGTTTTCGGCCTGGAACATCCAGTGCTGCTTCTCGAGATCGGCCGTGATCTGGATGAAGATGTCCTGGCTCACGGGATCGGGCTCACCGCTCGCCGCGATCCGCTCACGCATCCGCCCGATCACCACGCCCAGCGCGTCCACGACGGTCTGGACGGCGGTGGTGTCGTCGACCCAGCCCTCGGGGGTCACGTCGATGCCACTGCCGACGGCGACCGTCGCGGCCCGCCCGTCCGGGGAGACGCCGAGCGCCGAGGCACGTTCCGCCACGGTGTCCGAGTGCGTGCGGGCGGTGCCGACGAGTTCGTCCAGCTGGAGGTGTACGGAGCGGAAGCGCGGGCCGACCACGTTCCAGTGGATCTGCTTCGCCACCAGGGCCAGGTCGACCAGGTCGACGAGAGCGCCCTGCAACGCCTCGGAGACGGTCTTCAGGTCCGCGTCGGACAACGGGCTCTTCACGACGTACATCCACGCCTCCGTCGGTTCGCCCCCCGGCCATCTCCCTCCACGATGACCGCCCCCACACCGACCGGCAAACCGGCGGCGGCACCGCCGAGAGCCCTCACACCCGCACGCCGGACACCCCCGGGCATGCGAAAACCCCGACCTCGTCGCTCCGGGTCTCCGGAGCGACCCCTGGCCGGGGCCTCACACGCACACGTTCTCGGGCGCTCAGGCGGCGACGACGTCCACTGCCTCGGCGGGCGCCTTGATGGTCACCCGTTCCGGCGGCACACCGGTCACCGACACGGAACCCAGCATCGGACGCACCGGTGCCGGTACGGTCTCGCTGGGCGTCGCCGCGGCGGACCGGGCCAGCTCGGCAAGGGCCAGCTCGTCGCTCACTTCACGCATGAGCTCGGACATCCGTACGTCCAGCGCGTCGCAGATGGCGGAGAGCAGCTCGGAAGAAGCCTCCTTCTGCCCCCGCTCCACCTCGGAGAGATAGCCGAGTGAGACTCGGGCGGACGAGGAGACTTCGCGCAGAGTACGGCCCTGGCGTTGGCGCTGCCGACGCAGCACGTCACCCAGCAGGCGACGGAGCAGAATCATCGGTGGCTCCCTCCTCGGACCGTGTAACCGCATCCTTCACGCCCCACCGTACCGCCTCGCGCCGCGGCCGTGCGGGGAGCGATGTCGTGTTCACTCAGGGCTGCAAACATCAAAACCCCCCGTTCCGTTCCGTATCCTGTGCCCGCTCATTCCCGGTCTGTTCGCTCGCAAGCTCCCTCAAAAGAAGTGCGAGTACGCTCCGTACACTCTCCATACGAATTTCCGCGCGGTCGCCGTTCAACCGCAGCGCCTCCACTTTTCCGCCATCGGCGCAACCCTGCTCGGCCCCGGCGGGCCCGTCCACGGCTACGAAAACCGTCCCCACGGGCTGCCCGTCCTGCGGGTCCGGACCGGCGACGCCCGTCGTCGCTATGCCCCAGTCGGCGCCCAGCGCCGTGCGTACGCCCGCCGCCATCTGGGCGGCGACCTGCGGATCCACCGCTCCGCGCGCCGTGAGCAGCTCGCCGTCGACGCCGAGCAGCTCCCGCTTCAGCTCCGTCGCGTACGCGGTGACGGAGCCCCGGAATGCCTTGGACGCCCCGGGGACCGCCGTGAGCGCGGCAGCGACCATTCCACCCGTCAGTGACTCGGCGACCGCGAGGGTCTCGCCCCTGACCGTGAGTAGTCGCACCACGTCGGCGGCCGTGGAACTCAAACTTCCGACTCCTTCAACGCCGCTCTGCGTTCGGCGATTCCCCGGCGGCGCAGCACAATGGCCTGCTTCACATAGTCCAGGCCGGTCGCGACGGTCAGGACGACCGCCGCAGCCATCACCCAGAACCTCAGGGTGGCCAGGGGCCCCGTCAGCGCCAGGACGTACATGCCGACGGCGATGCCCTGGGTGAGCGTCTTGAGCTTGCCGCCCCGGCTCGCGGGGATGACGCCGTACCGGATGACCACGAAACGCAGGACGGTGATCCCGAGTTCCCGGCCGAGGATGACGGCCGTCACCCACCACGGCAGGTCGCCGAGCGCGGACAGGCAGATGAGCGCCGCACCCATGATCGCCTTGTCGGCGATGGGATCGGCGATCTTCCCGAAGTCGGTGACGAGGTTGTAGGTGCGCGCCAGATGCCCGTCGAAGAGGTCGGTGATCATGGCGACGGCGAAGGCGGCCCAGGCGAAGGAGCGCCAGGCCGGGTCGTACCCGCCGTTGCCGAGCATGAGCGCGACGAAGGCCGGCACCAGGAGCAGCCGGAGCATCGTCAGCAGATTGGCGACGTTCCAGACACTCGCCTGGTTGACGGCGGCCGCCGCGATCTTGCCACCGCGCGCGCCGGCGCCACCCTCGGTGGCCCCCCGCCGCTCTCCCGCGTCCCGTTCCACGGCGCCCCCCGAAGTCGTGCGCCCGGCCGGTTCCTGTGCCGCGCCCGAGGCGCCGCGCGGGCCGGTCCGGCGCGCACTGGAGGAGCCGCCCGCCGCGGACGCCGGGACTCCGGTCATCTGCCGGCCTCCTCACTCCACTCGGGCGAGCCCAGCAGCGGTTCGGCCACCAGGTCGACACCCTCCGTACCGACCACCTTCGCGTCGACCATACGACCGACACTCAGGCCCGCGCCGCTCGTGAGCAGCACCTGGCCGTCCGTCTCCGGCGCCTGGTGCTCCGCGCGGCCGCGCACCCCGTCCCCCTCGCCGGCCGGGTCCACGGACTCGACGAGTACCCGCACGGTCGCCCCGACGCGCTCGTCGGCCCGCTGCGAGACCAGTTCCTCGGCCAGGCGGGAGACACGTGCCAACCGCTCGGCGACGACGTCCTCGTCCAGCTTGTCGCCGTAGGTCGCCGCCTCGGTGCCCTCCTCGTCGGAGTACCCGAAGACGCCGATGGCGTCGAGGCGGGCGTGGTTGAGGAACCGCTCCAGCTCGGCCAGGTCGGCCTCGGACTCGCCGGGGAAGCCGACGATGAAGTTGGAGCGCACGCCCGCCTCGGGCGCCTTGCTCCGGATGGTGTCGAGGAGCTCCAGGAAGCGGTCGGTGTCGCCGAAGCGGCGCATCGCGCGCAGCACGTTCGGCGCGGAGTGCTGGAAGGAGAGGTCGAAGTAGGGCACGACCTTCTCGGTGGAGGTCAGCACGTCGATCAGGCCGGGGCGCATCTCGGCCGGCTGGAGGTAGCTGACCCGCACCCGCTCGATGCCGTCGACCTCGGCCAGGTTCGGCAGCAGCGACTCCAGGAGCCGGATGTCGCCGAGGTCCTTGCCGTAGGAGGTGTTGTTCTCGGAGACCAGCATGATCTCCTTGACGCCCTGCTCGGCCAGCCACCGCGTCTCGTTCAGCACGTCGCTCGGGCGGCGCGAGATGAAGGAGCCGCGGAAGGACGGGATGGCGCAGAAGGAGCAGCGCCGGTCGCAGCCGGAGGCCAGCTTCACCGAGGCGACCGGGGAGCCGTCCAGCCGGCGGCGCAGCGGCGCGCGGGGCCCCGAGGCGGGGGCGACGCCCTCGGGGAGGTCGGTCGGGCCGTGTCCCGGCAGGGCGACCGAGGCGCCGGCCTCCTGCCGCTCGGCGGGGCTGATCGGCAGCAGCTTGCGCCGGTCGCGCGGGGTGTGGGCGGCGTGGATGCCGCCGTTAAGGATGGTCTGCAGGCGGTCGGAGATGTCGGCGTAGTCGTCGAAGCCGAGGACGCCGTCGGCCTCCGGGAGGGCGTCGGCCAGCTCCTTGCCGTACCGCTCGGCCATGCAGCCCACCGCCACGACGGCCTGCGTTCTTCCATGGCCCTTGAGGTCGTTGGCCTCCAGGAGGGCGTCCACGGAGTCCTTCTTGGCGGCCTCGACGAAGCCGCACGTGTTCACGACGGCGACGTCCGCTTCCTCGGCGTCGTCGACGAGCTTCCAGCCGTCCGCCTCCAGACGGCCTGCGAGCTCCTCCGAGTCCACCTCGTTACGGGCGCAGCCAAGGGTGACGAGTGCGACGGTACGGCTTTCAGGCATGGGCTCAAGACTACTTCGTCCCGCCGACGGCCCACGTCGACGGGGTTGGCCGATCCTGGCCAACCCCGTGTGGACTCGTCTCCCGCGACCCCTATCCGACCTGCGGGTCGCCCTTCGTGTACGTCAGGCGCTCGACGGCGCCGGGCCGGAAGTCGTCCTCGATCTTCTTGCCGTTGACGTAGAGCTGGATGGCTCCGGCGTCGCCGAGGACGAGCTTGACCTTCTCGTTGTCCTGGAAGGTCTTGGAGTCGCCCTGCTTGAGCAGTCCGTCGAAGAGCAGCCGGCCGTTGTGGTCCTGGGCGGAGATCCAGCTGCGGCCCTCGGTGGCGCTGACCTTGACGGTCACCTTGTCCGCGGGCGCGGCGGCGATGGCGCTGTCGCTCGGTTCCGGCTTGGGGTCGGCGGGCTTCTTGGGCTTGGCGCTCGACGAGGCGGACTCGCCGGACGAGGGCTGGGCCCCCTCGGCGACGCTCGCCTCGTTGCCGCCGTCGTCGCCGCCCTTGACGAACGTGAAGCCCACGAAACCGATCACGGCGACGATCGCGGCGACCATGGCGGCGGTCCAGTTGGGTCCGCGCCGCTCTGGACGGATGCGCTCCGCCTCGAACAGGGGCGCGGCGGGGGTCGGCGCCGGGCGTCCGCCGTGCTCGGCGTCGAACCGGGCGAGCAGCTCGGCCGGGTCGAGCCCGACGGCCTTGGCCAGGGTGCGGATGTGCCCGCGTGCGTAGACGTCGCCGCCGCAGGGCGCGAAGTCGTCCGCCTCGATGGCGTGCACGATGGCGATGCGGACCCGGGTGGCGGTGGTGATGTCGTCGACGGTCAGCCCGGCGGCGATCCGGGCCTGCTTCAGGGCCTGGCCGACGGAGGGGCGGGCTTCCTCGGAAACGTCGTCAGGGGCGTCTTGGGACACGTCTTCGATCGGACGCTCGTCTTCAGGGGAGTTGCCGTTGGACACGGGGGCGCCTTTCGAGCGTTTAGCCGCCTGTGCTGGGCGTTCAGTCTAGGGGGGGTGCAAACGGGTGGGGCAACCGGGCGGTACGACCTTTACGCCATCGGAATGGCCCGGCACCCCGATGGTGGACTACCTGTTTGTCACTTCCCTCAACTTGACGTAGGGCCTGGGGAAACGGTTGCTCAATGATCCCTAACGGGTGAGTCACGATCGGCCGCCCGGCCGTCGTGACGCCGCCCGGCCGTCGTGACCCTCCGTCGGCGAAACGTCTGCGGATCGTCGGCGGAACCCTTCTCCTACCCGTCCCTAGCCTTCGGACTCCCCCCGGATCACCGCGAGCACGCCGT
This sequence comes from Streptomyces rubrogriseus, assembly GCF_027947575.1. NCBI lineage: Bacteria > Bacillati > Actinomycetota > Actinomycetes > Kitasatosporales > Streptomycetaceae > Streptomyces > Streptomyces rubrogriseus. Next base: position 6,512,337 of record NZ_CP116256.1, read on the forward strand.
CCAGCTCATCAGGCTTCACAAGAACGTCACGAGCCTTCGAACCCTCGCTCGGTCCGACGATGCTCCGCGACTCCATCAGGTCCATCAGCCGCCCGGCCTTGGCGAAGCCGACCCGCAGCTTGCGCTGGAGCATCGAGGTGGACCCGAACTGCGTGGAGACGACCAGCTCGGCCGCCTGGCACAGCAGGTCGAGGTCGTCGCCGATGTCCTCGTCGATCTCCTTCTTCTGCTTGGTGCCGACCGTGACGTCCTCGCGGAAGACCGGCGCCATCTGGTCCTTGCAGTGCTGGACGACGGTCGCGACCTCCTCCTCGGTCACGAACGCGCCCTGCATGCGGGTCGGCTTGTTCGCGCCCATCGGCAGGAAGAGCCCGTCGCCCTTGCCGATCAGTTTCTCGGCGCCTGGCTGGTCGAGGATGACCCGGGAGTCGGCGAGCGAGGAGGTGGCGAAGGCGAGCCTGGAGGGAACGTTGGCCTTGATCAGGCCGGTGACGACGTCCACGGAGGGCCGCTGGGTGGCGAGCACCAGGTGGATGCCGGCCGCGCGCGCGAGCTGCGTGATCCGCACGATCGCGTCCTCGACGTCGCGCGGCGCGACCATCATCAGGTCGGCCAGCTCGTCCACGATCACCAGCAGGTACGGGTACGGCTGGAGTTCGCGCTCGCTGCCCTCGGGCGGCTTGACCTTGCCCTCGCGCACCGCGCGGTTGAAGTCGTCGATGTGCCGGTAGCCGTAGGCGGCGAGGTCGTCGTAGCGCAGGTCCATCTCGCGCACGACCCACTGGAGCGCCTCGGCGGCCCGCTTCGGGTTGGTGATGATCGGCGTGATCAGGTGCGGGATGCCCTCGTACGCGGTCAGCTCGACGCGCTTGGGGTCGACCAGGATCATCCGGACGTCCTCCGGGGTCGCCCGCATCATGATCGAGGTGATCAGGCAGTTGATGCAGGAAGACTTGCCGGAGCCGGTGGCGCCGGCCACCAGCATGTGCGGCATCTTCGCCAGCGAGTGCATGACGTAGCCGCCCTCGACGTCCTTGCCGAAGGCGACCAGCATCGGGTCGTCGTCCTCGGCGGACTCCGCGAGGCGCAGCACGTCGCCGAGGTTGACCATCTCCCGGTCGGTGTTGGGGATCTCGATGCCGACGGCGGACTTGCCGGGAATCGGGCTGATGATCCGTACGTCGGGGCTGGCGACGGCGTAGGCGATGTTCTTGGTCAGCGCGGTGATCCGCTCGACCTTCACGGCGGGGCCCAGCTCGACCTCGTAGCGCGTGACCGTCGGGCCGCGGGTGAAGCCGGTGACGGCGGCGTCGACCTTGAACTCGGTGAAGACGGTGGTCAGCGAGGCGACTATGGCGTCGTTGGCGGCACTGCGCGCCTTGCCGGGTCCGCCGCGCGTGAGGGAGTCGAGGGACGGCAGGGAGTAGGTGATGTCGCCGGAGAGCTGGAGCTGCTCGGCGCGCGGCGGCAGGTCCCGCTCCTTGGGCAGCGGCGTCTTGGTGAGGTCGGGGACCGCGCCGCCCGCCGGTTCCCCTCCGGCCGCCTTCGTGGCGTCCTTCTTGAGCTTGCCCGGCTGCGGCCGCGCGGCCGGCACCGGCGTGGGCGTCGGGGTGGTGGACTCGCGGTCCCCGGTGCTCACGCCCTGGGTGAGGTCGGCGACCAGCGGCGAGGGCGGCATCCCGTGCAGTACGGCGCCGTCGAGCGCGGCGGCGGCAGCGGCGGCGACGTCCACGGCGTCCATCGGACGGTTCATCTCGGGCTGCGGCACGGCGGACCGCCGGGGCCTGCCGCGGCGACGGCTGAGCGCCTCCTGCTCGGCCGCGTCGGGGTCGTACGGCTCGGCGGCGGCCGGTAGGGCGCGCTTTCGGGGCCGGGCGGGCAGCGCCTCGCGCCACTGCTCGTCGTAGCGCTCGTCGTCGTCCGTGAACTCGTCCGTCTCCGGGGCGTGGACCACGCCGAGCCGCACTCCGAGCTGCCGCAGCCGCTGCGGGACGGCGTTGACCGGGGTGGCCGTGACGACGAGCAGCCCGAAGACGGTGAGCAGCACGAGCAGCGGCACGGCCAGCACGTCGGTCATCGTGTAGGACAGCGGGGTGGCCGCGCCCCAGCCGATGAGGCCGCCGGCGTCCCTTATGGCCTGCATCCCCTCGCTGCGGGCCGGTGAGCCGCAGGCGATGTGCACCTGGCCGAGCACGCCGATGACGAGCGCGGACAGGCCGATCACGATCCGCCCGTTGGCCTCGGGCTTCTCGGGGTGCCGGATGAGGCGTACGGCGATGGCGCCGAGCAGGATCGGCACGAGCAGGTCGAGCCGGCCGAAGGCGCCGGTCACGAGGATCTCGACGAGGTCGCCCACGGGGCCCTTGAGGTCGGCCCAGGTGCCCGCGGCGACGATCAGCGAGACGCCGAGCAGCAGCAGGGCGACGCCGTCCTTGCGGTGGGCCGGGTCGAGGTTCTTGGCGCCCTGCCCTATGCCGCGGAAGACGGCGCCCACTCCGTGGGCGAGGCCCAGCCAGAGCGCGCGCACCAGCCGGTACACGCCGCCGGTGGGGTTCGGAGCCGGCTTGGGCGCGGGCTTCTTCGCCGCGGCCCTCTTGGCGGGCGCCTTTTTCGCGGGTGCCTTTTTCGCGGCGGCCTTCTTGGCCGGACCCTTCGCGGGAGCGGCCGCCTTCTTCGCGGGCTGCTTCTTGGCTGCGGAGGGACGTGAGGCCATGGGTGTGAGGTTACCGGGGGAGACGGCGGTCGACACGTGTGCCTACCGCTTCACCCGTTCGTGTCGCCCCTCCATGAGGGCGGAACTGACGCGTCCGGTACAGCCCCTGACAAGTCCTCACAGAACCTCTCAGAGGCCACTTCACGGACGGCCGCGGAGGCCGCCGCGACGAGCCTCACGGGGCAGCGGGGGCACTCCCCGCGTCAGTTGACGGCGGCCTGACCGCCGGACGAACCCGGCTCCAGGGCGTCCAGCGCCCGCCGCAACCCGGTGAGCTTGCGCTCCAGATGGGCGGCCGTCGCCACCGCGGCCGCGTCCGTCGACTCGTCGCCGAGCTGCTTGGACAGCGCCTCCGCCTGCTCCTCCACGGCCGCCAGCCGCGCCGACAGCTCGGCGAGCAGCCCCGCCGGCTCCTTGGCCTCGCCGACGGCGGCCTTGTCGTTGCCCTCCAACTGGAGGCGCAGCAGGGCCGCCTGTTCACGCAGCTGGCAGTTCTTCATGTACAGCTCGACGAAGACCGAGACCTTGGCGCGCAGCACCCAGGGGTCGAACGGCTTGGAGATGTAGTCCACCGCGCCTGCCGCGTACCCGCGGAAGGTGTGGTGCGGCCCGTGGTTGATCGCCGTGAGGAAGATGATCGGGATGTCCCGGGTCCGCTCCCGGCGCTTGATGTGCGCCGCGGTTTCGAAACCGTCCATGCCCGGCATCTGGACGTCCAGCAGAATGACCGCGAAGTCGTCCGTGAGCAGTGCTTTGAGCGCTTCCTCCCCGGACGATGCCCGCACCAGCGTCTGATCGAGCGCCGAGAGGATCGCCTCCAGCGCAAGCAGATTCTCCGGCCGGTCATCGACCAGGAGGATCTTGGCCTTCTGCACCATGGCCCGCCCTCCTCGCCCCGGCGTGGGGCCTCCCCTGTCCACAGGACTTGGCACGGCACCGGCGGGTGCCGCCCCGGGGGGCGACTCCCTTGCGCCGCCCGTCCTTGTGCCGGTCATCGTAGCCGCACCCCGCCTGTCGCCACACCCTGTCACCGTGATGTCACTGTGCTCGTAGCAGAAACGCGGCGGGAGACCAGAAGGTTCCCCGAAACCCGTACTTCTACACGGCTTCGGGCACGCTGGGCCAGCCACTTCGCGTGGCCCCCGAAGGTTCCCGCCGTTTACACACACCCCACGTTCGCACACCGCCCGAGCGAGCCGCACGGAAGGTGCCCGTACGTACGGGGAGACCCTGCCCGAACGTACTACGGGCCCGGGGTCCGGGCGGACCGACCACTTCCCGCCCGACCCCGGCGCCGCCGGCTCCCCGGCAGACCCGCCCGGGGCTCACTCCTCGCGCATCCACTGCTGCATCACCGTCAGCAGGTGGTCGGGGTCGACCGGCTTGGTCACGTAGTCGGAGGCGCCCGACTCGATCGCCTTCTCCCGGTCGCCCTTCATCGCCTTCGCGGTCAGCGCGATGATCGGCAGCCCAGCGAACTGGGGCATCCTGCGGATCGCCGTGGTCGTCGCGTAGCCGTCCATCTCGGGCATCATGATGTCCATCAGGACGACCGCCACGTCCTCGTGCTGCTCCAGCACCTCGATGCCCTCGCGCCCGTTCTCGGCGTACAGCACGGACAGTCCGTGCTGCTCCAGGACGCTGGTGAGGGCGAAGACGTTGCGGATGTCGTCGTCGACGATCAGCACCTTCTGCCCGCCGAACCGGATCCCCCGGTGCGCCTGCGCCACCGCCTCCTGCCCGGCGCCCGGCTGCCGCTCCCGCACCTCGGGCCGGTCCTCGGTGTCCGCGGCCGACTTGCGACGGCGCCGGAACAGCGCGGCCGCGCCGTGCTGCGCGTCCTGGTACGACTTCACCTCGGCCGGCGCCCCGACCTCGGCACCCGGCAGCTCGGCCACGGCACCCGAGGACGCCGGCAGCTCACCGGCCTCCACGGACGGCAGCGGCTGCTGGTAGCCGTGCGGGGGCAGCTCGCTCGGGTGCAGCGGCAGGTAGAGCGTGAAGGTCGACCCGCGGCCCGGCTCGCTCTGCGCGTGGATCTCGCCGCCGAGCAGCTGCGCGATCTCCCGCGAGATGGACAGCCCGAGGCCGGTACCGCCGTACTTGCGACTCGTGGTGCCGTCGGCCTGCTTGAACGCCTCGAAGATCACCTGCATCTTGCTGGCCGCGATCCCGATGCCCGTGTCGCTCACGGAGAACGCGATCAGCTCGGCGTCCGGGTCGTTCATCGAACCGGCCTCCAGCAACTGCTCCCGGATGGCCGTCGGCACCTCGTCCCGGGCCGGCCGGATGACCAGCTCGACGGAGCCCGAGTCGGTGAACTTCACCGCGTTGGACAGCAGGTTGCGCAGCACCTGGAGCAGCCGCTGCTCGTCGGTGTGCATCGTGGCGGGCAGCCCCGGCGACACCCGCACCGACAGGTCCAGGCCCTTCTCCGCGCTCAGCGGCCGGAAGGTCGCCTCCACGTAGTCCACGAGCTGGACGAGGGCGATGCGCGTCGGGGAGACGTCCATCTTCCCCGCGTCGACCTTCGACAGGTCGAGGATGTCGTTGATGAGCTGGAGCAGGTCGGAGCCCGCGCCGTGGATCGTCTCGGCGAACTCGACCTGCTTCGGGGTCAGGTTCGCGTCGGCGTTGTCCGCGAGCAACTTGGCCAGAATCAGCAGCGAGTTGAGCGGCGTACGCAGCTCGTGCGACATGTTCGCCAGGAACTCGCTCTTGTAGCGCATCGATACCGCGAGCTGCTCGGCACGCTCCTCCAGGACCTGCCGCGCCTCCTCGATCTCGGTGTTCTTCACCTCGATGTCGCGGTTCTGCTGCGCCAGCAGCTCGGCCTTCTCCTCCAGTTCGGCGTTGGACGACTGGAGCGCCTTCTGACGCTGCTCCAACTCCTCCGACCGCTCCCGCAGTTGCTCGGTCAGCTCCTGCGACTGGCTCAGCAGCACCTCGGTCTTGGTGTTCACGGAGATGGTGTTGACGCTCGTCGCGATCATCTCGGCGATCTGGTTCAGGAAGTCCTTCTGGATGTGCGTGAACGGCGTGAAGGACGCCAGCTCGATGACGCCGAGCACCTGCCCCTCGAACAGCACCGGCAGCACGATCACCTGCGCGGGCGGTGCCTCGCCGAGCCCGGAGGAGATCTTCAGGTAGCCGCTCGGCGCGTTCTCCACGAGGATCGTGCGCTTCTCCTGGGCGGCCGTGCCGACCAGCGCCTCGCCCGGCCGGAACGAGGTGGGCATGGACCCCATCGAGTAGCCGTACGACCCGAGCATGCGCAGCTCGTACGCGTCGCCCTCGGCGCCCGCCTGCTCCTGCCCGTCGACCAGGGGCATCGCGAGGAAGAACGCGCCGTGCTGCGCGGAGACCACGGGCGTCAGCTCGCTCATGATCAGCGAGGCCACGTCCTGGAGGTCGCGGCGGCCCTGCATCAGGCCGGAGATCCGGGCCAGATTGCCCTTGAGCCAGTCCTGCTCCTTGTTGGCGATCGTGGTGTCGCGCAGGTTGGCGATCATCTTGTTGATGTAGTCCTGCAGCTCCGAGATCTCGCCGGAGGCGTCCACGTCGATCTTCAGGTTCAGGTCGCCGCGGGTCACCGCGGTCGCCACGCGCGCGATGGCACGCACCTGCCGGGTGAGGTTCCCGGCCATCTCGTTCACGGACTCCGTCAGGTCGCGCCAGGTGCCGTCGACGTCCCGCACGCGTGCCTGACCGCCGAGCTGGCCCTCCGTGCCCACCTCACGGGCGACGCGGGTGACCTCCTCGGCGAAGGACGACAGCTGGTCCACCATCGTGTTGATGGTCGTCTTCAGCTCCAGGATCTCGCCGCGCGCGTCGATGTCGATCTTCTTGGTCAGGTCGCCCTTCGCGATCGCCGTGGTGACCATGGCGATGTTGCGCACCTGACCGGTCAGATTCGACGCCATCTGGTTCACCGACTCGGTGAGGTCCTTCCACGTCCCCGACACGCCCGGCACCTGTGCCTGGCCGCCCAGGATGCCGTCGGTGCCCACCTCGCGGGCCACCTTGGTCACCTGGTCGGCGAAGGACCGCAGCGTCCGCACCATGGTGTTGAAGGTGTCGGCGAGCTGCGCGACCTCGCCGCGCGCCTCGATCGTCACCGTCCGCGTCAGGTCGCCGTTGGCGACGGCCGCGGCCACCTGGGAGATGTTCCGCACCTGGACCGTGAGGTTCTTGGCCATCAGGTTGACGTTGTCGTTGAGGTCCTTCCAGATGCCCACGACGCCGGGCACGCTCGCCTGGCCGCCGAGGATTCCCTCCGTACCCACCTCGCGGGCCACCCTCGTGACCTGCTCGGCGAAGGACGACAGCTGGTCCACCATCGTGTTGACGGTGGTGACCAGCTCGAGGATCTCGCCCTTCGCGTCGACGGTGATCTTCTTCGACAGGTCGCCCTTGGCGACCGCGGTGGTCACCTCGGCGATGTTGCGCACCTGCATGGTCAGGTTGTTGGCCATGCCGTTCACGGACTGCGTGAGGTCCTTCCAGGTGCCGGAGACGCCCTGCACCTCCGCCTGGCCGCCGAGGATGCCCTCGGTACCCACCTCGCGCGCGACGCGCGTGACCTCCTGGGCGAACGACGACAGCTGGTCCACCATCGTGTTCAGCGTGTTCTTCAGCTCCAGGATCTCCCCGCGCGCGTCCACGGTGATCTTCTGGGACAGGTCACCGCGCGCCACCGCCGTGGCGACCTGCGCGATGTTGCGGACCTGCGCGGTGAGATTGCCGGCCATGCCGTTCACCGAGTCGGTCAGGTCCCGCCACACACCGGCGACCCCGGGCACCTGCGCCTGACCGCCGAGACGGCCCTCGGTACCCACTTCGCGGGCCACGCGCGTGACCTGCTCCGCGAACGACGACAGCTGGTCGACCATCGTGTTGATGGTGTTCTTCAGCTCAAGGATCTCGCCGCGCGCGTCCACGTCGATCTTCTGCGACAGGTCACCGCGCGCCACCGCCGTCGTCACCTGCGCGATGTTGCGCACCTGGGAGGTCAGATTGCCGGCCATGGAGTTGACGGAGTCCGTCAGCTCCTTCCAGGTCCCCGACACACCGTCGACCCGCGCCTGACCGCCCAGGCGGCCCTCGGTACCCACGTCCCGGGCCATCCGCGTCACCTGGTCGGCGAAGCTGGAGAGCTGGTCCACCATGGTGTTCACGGTGTTCTTCAGCTGGAGCATCTCGCCGGAGACGTCCACGGTGACCTTCTGCGACAGGTCTCCGTTGGCCACCGCCGTCGTCACCTGGGCGATGTTCCTCACCTGACCGGTGAGGTTGCGGAACGCGGTGTTGACGGAGTCCGTCAGGTCCTTCCACGTCCCCGCCGCCCCCGGCACCTGCGCCTGACCGCCCAGCTCGCCCTCGACACCGACCTCACGGGCCACCCGCGTGACCTCGGCACCGAAGGCGGAGAGCTGGTCGACCATCGTGTTGACGGTGTTCTTCAGCTCCAGCATCTCGCCGGCCACGTCCACGGTGACCTTCTGCGACAGGTCGCCGCTGGCCACGGCCGTCGTCACGGCGGCGATGTCCCGCACCTGCGTGGTCAGGTTCCGGAAGACGGTGTTGACGGAGTCCGTCAGGTCCTTCCAGATACCGGCCGCGCCCGGCACGTTCGCCTGCCCGCCGAGCTGGCCCTCGCCACCGGTCTCGTTGGCCACGCGCGTGACCTCGTCCGCGAAGATCCGCAGCGTCTCGGTCATCTGGTTGATCGTCTCGGCGAGCTGCGCCACCTCGCCGCGGGCCGGCACCGTCACCTTCTTCGACAGGTCGCCGTTGGCGACCGCCGTCGTCACGTGGGAGATCTCCCGCACCTGGGCCGTGAGGTTCCCGGCCATGGTGTTGACGGAGTCGGTCAGCTCCTTCCACACCCCGGCCACGCCCGGCACCTGCGCCTGCCCGCCCAGGGCGCCCTCGGTGCCCACCTCCCGGGCGACGCGCGTCACCTCGGACGAGAACGCGGAGAGCTGGTCCACCATCGTGTTGACGGTGTTCTTCAGCTCCAGCATCTCGCCGGCCACGTGCACCGTGACCTTCCGGGACAGGTCACCCTTGGCCACCGCCGTCGTCACCAGCACGATGTCCCGCACCTGCGCGGTGAGCCGGTACGCCATCGTGTTGACGGAGTCCGTCAGGTCCTTCCACGAACCGGACATGCCGCGCACCCTGGCCTGACCGCCCAGCTTGCCCTCGGTGCCGACCTCGCTGGCCACCCGCGTGACCTCGTCCGTGAACGTCGACAACTGGTCGACCAGGTTGTTCACGGTCCGGCCGACCTTCAGGAACTCGCCGCGCAGCGGCTGCCCGGTGCCCTCGTCGTTCTGCGTGCGCAGCTCCATGCGCGGCGACAGATCGCCGTCCGCCACCGCCGACAGCACCCGGCTGACCTCGGAGACGGGCCGTACCAGGTCGTCCACCAGCGCGTTCGAGTGGTCGATCGCGGCCGCCCAGGACCCCTCGCAGGCACCGGTCTCCAGCCGCTCCGTGAGTTTCCCCTCACGCCCGACCACGCGCCGCACCCGCGCCAGCTCACCCGTGAGGTGCAGATTGCGGTCGGCCACCTCGTTGAAGACCGCCGCGATCTCCGACATCACGCCGTCGCCGGACACCGTGAGCCGCCTACGGAAGTTCCCCTCGCGCATGGACACCAGCGCCGCGAGCAGCCGGTTCAGCGCGGCCGTGTCCACCGTCGTACTGCCGCTCCGTGCGCCGCCACCCCGCGATTTGCCCTGGTTACTCAGGGACTGTCCGCCTTTCGCGCGCGTCTTCGTGGTCCGCGTCGCTGCGCCAGACTCCACTGTGTCCCTCCCGCAGGGGTCGACCGATACCGCTGTGCCCGGCCGCCCACACTCGGCGGACCGGTTGCTGCCGCTTACTTCCCGTACTGCCGGTACTTCCGTACTGCCGGGTGGTCCGGGCCGGCGCGCCGGACCGCTTCCAGGGCTGCTGCCCACCCGACTCGGCGCGCATTCACCTGCCCGGACCTTCATAAGCAGCTTGCCCAGTGTTTCACCCCGGCCGAACCAGGCCATAACAGTTCGGCAGCTTCGCACATCGTCCGCACACCCTCTGGGCGGAAACACTGCAGACCGGCATTCGGATGGACGGCGAAGGTAAGTAACCTTGCATACGGCTGTCCAGCCAAACCGGTCCGTCCGGTCTGGGCGGTGGCAGGGAGACGAGCGGGCATCGGAGGGGCGGCCGGAATGACCACCGGACTGATCCCGGGGGAGCAGCCCCCGGATCCCGGGCCGACGGGTGGGCTGCCGCAGCAGCGGCACGAGCCGGTCGGCCATGAGGCCGTGCACGGGGAGAGAGGGTCGAGGAGTTCTGTGATCACCGCGCGCGCGGCCGCCAGCTTCGAGCCCGTCGGACGATCCGTGGCGAGCGCCCGGTCCTTCGTCCGCGACACGCTCCAGGGCTGGGGCCATGCGGACATCGTCGACGACGCCGTGGTGCTCACCAGCGAACTGGTGACCAATGCCGTGGTCCACGCCGGCACGACCGCCGACGTCGTCTGCCTGCGCAGCGACGACGGCGTACGGATCGAGGTCGCCGACCACTACCCGGAGCGCGAGGTCCCCCTCCAGGGCTCCCCCGCCAACATGGGCAGCCTCGACCGCGAGGGCGGCCGCGGCCTCCAGCTGTGCGCGGCCCTGGCCGACCGCTGGGGCGTGGAGTACACGCCCACGCTGAAGAACGTCTGGTTCCACCTCCATCTGCCCGAGCGCCCGGTCGGCACCCGCGCCGCCGGTCCCTCCCTCCCGGCCGCCCTGCTGCCGCTCGCCGACGGCCGGGTCCGCGTCGCCGTCGTCCAGATCGACCGCACCGGCGCCGTCACGTCGTGGAACGAGGACGCCGAGGACCTCTTCGGCTACTCCGCCGACCAGGTCACCGGCAAGCCGCTCACCGACCTCGCCGCCTGGCCGCACACCCCCGGCACGAGCACCGGCATCGCCGAGGCGCTCCAGCTCTCCCGCTGGGAGGGCAGCTACGGCATGCGCGGCGCCAACGGCCGGGTGACCCCGGTGTACGCCTCCCACCTGCGCGTCCGCGACGCCGACGGCGAGCCCTCCACGGTCTGCCTCCTCGTGCGCGACCACGAACGCGCGGTGCTGCAGACTCCGTTGCGGGTACCGGCCTCCGACTCCCCGTCCGCCGAGGGGCAGAGCGCGGACCCCTTCGAGGTGTTCATCGGCTCCCCCGCCCCGGACGACCTCGACGGACTCCTCCAGCGCACGGTCGAACGCGCCCGCGACATGCTCGACGCCGACGCCGCCTTCCTCCTCCTGGCGACCGACGACGAGACGGAGTTGGAGGTCCGCGCCTCCACCGGCCTGCCATCCGCCCGCCAGCGCTTCGCCCGCGTCCCCGTCGAGGCCGGGCCCGGCCGCTACGGCTCGGCACGCATGCCCGCCGTCCACGACGACCTGGAGGCCGTCCCCGGCGCGGTCCCGCTGCTCAACAGCACGGGGATGCGCTCGGTCGTCACCGTCCCGCTCAAGGTCGAGGGCCGCCTCACCGGCTCGCTCGGCGTCGCGGCCGAGGCCTCCGGCCGGTACTCCAACGAGGAGGCGCTGCGCCTCCAGTTCGCGGCCGACCGCATCGCGCTGGCCGTCGAGTCGGCGCGCCTCGGCGAGCTGGAGCGGCTGCGCCGCGGCTCGCTCAGCTTCCTCGTCGAGGCGTCCGACCTGCTCGCCGGCACCCTCGACCGCGACCAGACGCTCGCCCTGATGGCCCAGATGACGGTCCCGACCCTGGCCACCTGGTGCGCGGTCTACACGATCGCCGACCAGGCCTCGGACCCGTACCTCTCGTACGTCCTGCACGAGGACGAGGAGCTCATCGACGGCATCAAGTCCCTGCTGTCGAAGATCGCCCCGCCCGACCCGGTGCCCACCCCGGGCGCCCGCGTGTGGACGGCCCCCGCCGAGATGGCCCACCAGGCGGCCCTGCGCACCTCCATGCGCGACCTCGGCCTCAGCGGCGGCGGCGCCACCCAGCCGCTGAGCACCGGCATCGGCCCCACCCTCGCCACCGCCTCCGCCGTCGGCGGCGAGACCGTCGTCCTGCCCCTGGTCGCCCGCAACCGCGTCATCGGCATGCTCACCCTTGGCAAGCCCACCGACGACCACTTCCGCCAGGAGATCCTCGAACTCGCCGAGGACCTGTCGCGCCGCGCCGCCCTGGCCCTGGACAACGCCCGGCTGTACTCGGAGCGCACGGCGATCAGCCAGTCCCTCCAGCGCAGCCTCCTGCCCCCGGAACTCCCCGTCGTGGACGGCGTGGAGGTCGACGTCATCTACCGCGCCGCGGGCGAGGGCAACGAGGTCGGCGGCGACTTCTACGACCTCTTCCCCATCAGCGACGACGCCTACGGCTTCGCCATCGGCGACGTCTGCGGTACGGGCCCCAACGCGGCGGCCGTCACGGGCCTCGCCCGGCACGCCCTGCGCCTGCTGGCCCGCGAGGGCCTCAGCGGCCCGGAGGTCCTGCAGCGCCTCAACTCCGCCATCCTCGACGAGGGCGCCCGCAGCCGCTTCCTCACGCTGCTGTACGGCGAGATGCGCCCGCAGGAGGACGGCAGCGCGGAGTTGAAGGTCGTCTGCGCCGGCCATCCGCTCCCGCTCCGCCTGCGCCAGGACGGCACGGTGGAACCGGCCGCCGAACCGCAGCCCCTCCTCGGCGTCATCGAGGACCTGGAGCTGTACGAGCAGACGGTCACCCTCGACCCGGGCGACGTCCTGCTCTGTGTCACGGACGGCGTCACCGAACGCCGCGAGGGCACCCGCATGCTGGGCGACGACGGCCTCGCCGACGTCCTCACGACCTGCACGGGCCTGACGGCCGGCGCGGTGGCCGCCCGCATCATGCGCGCGGTGGAGCGCTTCGCCTCCGACGCCCCGTCCGACGACATGGCGATCCTCGCGATGCGCGTCCCGGAGCCCCACACGGACTGACCGGAGCATGCGAAAGGCCCCGCCCTGGTGGGCGGGGCCTTTATGTCGGAGCCCCCAAACGGAATCGAACCGTTGACCTTCTCCTTACCATGGAGACGCTCTACCGACTGAGCTATAGGGGCCTGTCGCTTTCGAGGTTTCCCTCGCGGCAACGGAATAGATCATACCCCGAACAAGCCGGTGCTCCCAACCACTGACTTCCGCTCAGTACGCAGGCTGCAACAGCCCACCGAGCGCATTGCAGGCGGACACGATCCGCTGCATGTCCCGCTTGGTCAACGCGGCCTCGACAGGCAGCGCGAGCGTCTCGTCGACGGCCCGCTCCGTCTCCGGCAGCGACACACACCGCCGGAATCCAGGCATCCGGTGCACTGGCGTCTTCACCGGCACCCGGCACTCGACGCCCCTCCCCCGCACGGCGCGGGCGAAGGCGTCACGGTCCGGCCGACCGTTCCCCGGCACCCGCACCACGTACTGCTGATAGGTGTGCCCGTCACCCCCGTCGGGGGTCCGCACGCCTCGCAACTTCCCGTCGAGATAGGCCGCCCGCTGCCTGCGCCGCGCTATCTCGTCGTACGGCGCCTCGGACTCGCCCTGCTCCAGCACGAGCAGCCCGTGCCGTTCCCCGACGCGGTGCAGAGAGCCCATGTCCGCCGGGCGCCCGAACCGGTGCACGACGACCACGGCCGCGGTCCGGGGCGTCAACGCGGCCTCCACCAGGGAGGCGTCCAGACAGTACGTATCCGGATCTATGTCGGCGAACACCGGCAACGCACCCGCCAGGGCCACGGCCTCGGCGACCTCCACGTTCCCGAAGGCAGGTACGACGACCTCGTCACCGACACCCACGCCGGCGGCCCTGAGCATTGCTGCAGTACCCATACGTCAGATGGTCGGGGCGCAACGTGAACGCGAAGTGACAGAAAGCAAAAAAGGGTTGGTCCCGGAACCGAAGTTCCGGGACCAACCCTATTCTAAGAATTGTTCGGCGGCGTCCTACTCTCCCACAGGGTCCCCCCTGCAGTACCATCGGCGCTGTAAGGCTTAGCTTCCGGGTTCGAAATGTAACCGGGCGTTTCCCCTACGCTATGACCACCGAAACACTATGAAACAGACAATCAACCGGGTGACCAACACAGTCTGATTGTTCGTGGTTTCAGAACCAACACAGTGGACGCGAGCAACTGAGGACAAGCCCTCGGCCTATTAGTACCGGTCACCTCCACACCTCACGGTGCTTCCAGATCCGGCCTATCAACCCAGTCGTCTACTGGGAGCCTTAACCCCTCAAGGGGGTGGGAGTCCTCATCTCGAAGCAGGCTTCCCGCTTAGATGCTTTCAGCGGTTATCCCTCCCGAACGTAGCCAACCAGCCATGCCCTTGGCAGAACAACTGGCACACCAGAGGTTCGTCCGTCCCGGTCCTCTCGTACTAGGGACAGCCCTTCTCAAGACTCCTACGCGCACAGCGGATAGGGACCGAACTGTCTCACGACGTTCTAAACCCAGCTCGCGTACCGCTTTAATGGGCGAACAGCCCAACCCTTGGGACCGACTCCAGCCCCAGGATGCGACGAGCCGACATCGAGGTGCCAAACCATCCCGTCGATATGGACTCTTGGGGAAGATCAGCCTGTTATCCCCGGGGTACCTTTTATCCGTTGAGCGACGGCGCTTCCACAAGCCACCGCCGGATCACTAGTCCCGACTTTCGTCCCTGCTCGACCCGTCGGTCTCACAGTCAAGCTCCCTTGTGCACTTACACTCAACACCTGATTGCCAACCAGGCTGAGGGAACCTTTGGGCGCCTCCGTTACTCTTTAGGAGGCAACCGCCCCAGTTAAACTACCCATCAGACACTGTCCCTGATCCGGATCACGGACCCAGGTTAGACATCCAGCACGACCAGACTGGTATTTCAACGACGACTCCACCCACACTGGCGTGCGAGCTTCAAAGTCTCCCAGCTATCCTACACAAGCCGAACCGAACACCAATATCAAACTGTAGTAAAGGTCCCGGGGTCTTTCCGTCCTGCTGCGCGAAACGAGCATCTTTACTCGTAGTGCAATTTCACCGGGCCTATGGTTGAGACAGTCGAGAAGTCGTTACGCCATTCGTGCAGGTCGGAACTTACCCGACAAGGAATTTCGCTACCTTAGGATGGTTATAGTTACCACCGCCGTTTACTGGCGCTTAAGTTCTCAGCTTCGCCCCACCGAAATGGAGCTAACCGGTCCCCTTAACGTTCCAGCACCGGGCAGGCGTCAGTCCGTATACATCGCCTTACGGCTTCGCACGGACCTGTGTTTTTAGTAAACAGTCGCTTCTCGCTGGTCTCTGCGGCCACCCCCAGCTCGGAGTGCAAGACTCGTCACCGGGTGTGGCCCCCCTTCTCCCGAAGTTACGGGGGCATTTTGCCGAGTTCCTTAACCATAGTTCACCCGAACGCCTCGGTATTCTCTACCTGACCACCTGAGTCGGTTTAGGGTACGGGCCGCCATGAAACTCGCTAGAGGCTTTTCTCGACAGCATAGGATCATCCACTTCACCACAATCGGCTCGGCATCAGGTCTCAGCCTCGTGTGCGACGGATTTACCTACCGCACGGCCTACACCCTTACCCCGGGACAACCACCGCCCGGGATGGACTACCTTCCTGCGTCACCCCATCACTCACCTACTAACCGCTTGGTTCGGCGGCTCCACCACTCCCCTCAACTCCGAAGAGATCAGGGCGGCTTCACGGCCTTAGCATCACGATGCTCGATGTTTGACGCTTCACAGCGGGTACCGGAATATCAACCGGTTATCCATCGACTACGCCTGTCGGCCTCGCCTTAGGTCCCGACTTACCCTGGGCAGATCAGCTTGACCCAGGAACCCTTAGTCAATCGGCGCAAACGTTTCTCACGTTTGTATCGCTACTCATGCCTGCATTCTCACTCGTGAACCGTCCACAACTCGCTTCCGCGGCTGCTTCACCCGGCACACGACGCTCCCCTACCCATCACAGTCAGCGTTGGCCGTATTGCTGCAATGACACGACTTCGGCGGTACGCTTGAGCCCCGCTACATTGTCGGCGCGGAATCACTAGACCAGTGAGCTATTACGCACTCTTTCAAGGGTGGCTGCTTCTAAGCCAACCTCCTGGTTGTCTGTGCGACTCCACATCCTTTCCCACTTAGCGTACGCTTAGGGGCCTTAGTCGATGCTCTGGGCTGTTTCCCTCTCGACCATGGAGCTTATCCCCCACAGTCTCACTGCCGCGCTCTCACTTACCGGCATTCGGAGTTTGGCTAAGGTCAGTAACCCGGTAGGGCCCATCGCCTATCCAGTGCTCTACCTCCGGCAAGAAACACACGACGCTGCACCTAAATGCATTTCGGGGAGAACCAGCTATCACGGAGTTTGATTGGCCTTTCACCCCTAACCACAGGTCATCCCCCAGGTTTTCAACCCTGGTGGGTTCGGTCCTCCACGACCTCTTACAGCCGCTTCAACCTGCCCATGGCTAGATCACTCCGCTTCGGGTCTTGAGCGTGCTACTGAACCGCCCTGTTCGGACTCGCTTTCGCTACGGCTTCCCCACCCGGGTTAACCTCGCAACACACCGCAAACTCGCAGGCTCATTCTTCAAAAGGCACGCAGTCACGAGATACGTGCAAGCACGTATCCGACGCTCCCACGGCTTGTAGGCACACGGTTTCAGGTACTATTTCACTCCGCTCCCGCGGTACTTTTCACCATTCCCTCACGGTACTATCCGCTATCGGTCACCAGGGAATATTTAGGCTTAGCGGGTGGTCCCGCCAGATTCACACGGGATTTCTCGGGCCCCGTGCTACTTGGGTGTCTCTCAAACAAGCCGCTGACGTTTCGACTACGGGGGTCTTACCCTCTACGCCGGACCTTTCGCATGTCCTTCGCCTACATCAACGGTTTCTGACTCGTCTCACGGCCGGCAGACCGTAAAAGAGAGATCCCACAACCCCGCACACGCAACCCCTGCCGGGTCTCACACGTATACGGTTTGGCCTCATCCGGTTTCGCTCGCCACTACTCCCGGAATCACGGTTGTTTTCTCCTCCTGCGGGTACTGAGATGTTTCACTTCCCCGCGTTCCCTCCACACTGCCTATGTGTTCAGCAGCGGGTGACAGCCCATGACGACTGCCGGGTTTCCCCATTCGGACACCCCCGGATCAAAGCCTGGTTGACGACTCCCCGGGGCCTATCGTGGCCTCCCACGTCCTTCATCGGTTCCTGGTGCCAAGGCATCCACCGTGCGCCCTTAAAAACTTGGCCACAGATGCTCGCGTCCACTGTGCAGTTCTCAAACAACGACCAACCACCCATCACCCCGGGAAAAACTCCCGAGTGCACTGGGGCCGGCAACTGAAGGCGACCTCACGGCCGTACCCTCAGACACCCAACAGCGTGCCCGACACGAGTCCCTCTTTGAAGTCACGTTCCACGCCGAAGCAGTACTAGTGATCCATCAAGAAGACCGTGCCGAGTAGTCAACGTTCCACCCATGAGCAACCGTGCAGGACATTTGCCTGCAGTCGGCTATGTGCTCCTTAGAAAGGAGGTGATCCAGCCGCACCTTCCGGTACGGCTACCTTGTTACGACTTCGTCCCAATCGCCAGTCCCACCTTCGACAGCTCCCTCCCACAAGGGGTTGGGCCACCGGCTTCGGGTGTTACCGACTTTCGTGACGTGACGGGCGGTGTGTACAAGGCCCGGGAACGTATTCACCGCAGCAATGCTGATCTGCGATTACTAGCGACTCCGACTTCATGGGGTCGAGTTGCAGACCCCAATCCGAACTGAGACCGGCTTTTTGAGATTCGCTCCACCTTGCGGTATCGCAGCTCATTGTACCGGCCATTGTAGCACGTGTGCAGCCCAAGACATAAGGGGCATGATGACTTGACGTCGTCCCCACCTTCCTCCGAGTTGACCCCGGCGGTCTCCCGTGAGTCCCCAACACCCCGAAGGGCTTGCTGGCAACACGGGACAAGGGTTGCGCTCGTTGCGGGACTTAACCCAACATCTCACGACACGAGCTGACGACAGCCATGCACCACCTGTACACCGACCACAAGGGGGGCACCATCTCTGATGCTTTCCGGTGTATGTCAAGCCTTGGTAAGGTTCTTCGCGTTGCGTCGAATTAAGCCACATGCTCCGCCGCTTGTGCGGGCCCCCGTCAATTCCTTTGAGTTTTAGCCTTGCGGCCGTACTCCCCAGGCGGGGCACTTAATGCGTTAGCTGCGGCACGGACAACGTGGAATGTTGCCCACACCTAGTGCCCACCGTTTACGGCGTGGACTACCAGGGTATCTAATCCTGTTCGCTCCCCACGCTTTCGCTCCTCAGCGTCAGTATCGGCCCAGAGATCCGCCTTCGCCACCGGTGTTCCTCCTGATATCTGCGCATTTCACCGCTACACCAGGAATTCCGATCTCCCCTACCGAACTCTAGCCTGCCCGTATCGACTGCAGACCCGGGGTTAAGCCCCGGGCTTTCACAACCGACGTGACAAGCCGCCTACGAGCTCTTTACGCCCAATAATTCCGGACAACGCTTGCGCCCTACGTATTACCGCGGCTGCTGGCACGTAGTTAGCCGGCGCTTCTTCTGCAGGTACCGTCACTTTCGCTTCTTCCCTGCTGAAAGAGGTTTACAACCCGAAGGCCGTCATCCCTCACGCGGCGTCGCTGCATCAGGCTTTCGCCCATTGTGCAATATTCCCCACTGCTGCCTCCCGTAGGAGTCTGGGCCGTGTCTCAGTCCCAGTGTGGCCGGTCGCCCTCTCAGGCTAGGCTACCCGTCGTCGCCTTGGTGAGCCATTACCTCACCAACAAGCTGATAGGCCGCGGGCTCATCCTGCACCGCCGGAGCTTTCGAACCTCGCAGATGCCTGCGAGGGTCAGTATCCGGTATTAGACCCCGTTTCCAGGGCTTGTCCCAGAGTGCAGGGCAGATTGCCCACGTGTTACTCACCCGTTCGCCACTAATCCCCACCGAAGTGGTTCATCGTTCGACTTGCATGTGTTAAGCACGCCGCCAGCGTTCGTCCTGAGCCAGGATCAAACTCTCCGTGAATGTTTACCCGTAATCGGGTGACACCACGAGAGCGGAACAGTCGGAGGAATAATCCGACCGTTCACAGCGTCCTCGCTGTTGTTGTGTTACTTCAAAGGAACCTCAACCCGATCAGGAATCCGATCAGGTCGGGGTATCAACATATCTGGCGTTGACTTTTGGCACGCTGTTGAGTTCTCAAGGAACGGACGCTTCCTTTGTACTCACCCTCTCGGGCTTTCCTCCGGGCGCTTCCCTTCGGTTTTGCGTTACCGACTCTATCAGATCTTTCCGACCCGATTTCCTCGGTGCTTTCCAGGTGCCCGCTTTCGCGTTTCCCTTTCCGGCGGTTCCGACTTTATCAGAGATTCTGAGTCGGGATTTCCACCCTCCGGGGCGGCTCCGAACCACGAAGTGGTCGGGTGCCCGTCCGAGCGGAGATGTAAACGTACTGGAGCGGGGCGCCCCGATGCAAATCGGGGCGCCCCGCTCCAGGTTGGCGCTGTCGGTGGTCCGACGGTCCGTCAGACCTCCACGACAACAGGCAGGATCATCGGTCGGCGCCGGTAGGTGTCCGAGACCCACTTGCCCAGCGTCCTGCGGATCAGCTGCTGGAGCTGGTGCGGCTCGACGACTCCGTCCTGGGCCGAGCGCTCCAGTGTCTCGGTGATCTTGGGGAGCACCGCGGCGAAGGCCGAGTCCTCGATGCCCGAGCCGCGGGCCTGGACGTGCGGTCCGCCGGTGATCTTGCCGGTGGAGGAGTCCATGACCACGAAGACCGAGATGATGCCCTCGTCTCCGAGGATCTTGCGGTCCTTGAGCGCCGGCTCGCCGACGTCACCGACCGAGAGGCCGTCGACGTAGACGTACCCCGCCTGGACCTTGCCGGTGATCTTGGCCTTGCCCTCGACGAGGTCGACGACCACGCCGTCCTCGGCGATGACGATGCGGTCGTGCGGGACGCCGGTGAGGGCGCCCAGCTCGGCGTTGGCGCGCAGGTGGCGCCATTCGCCGTGGACCGGCATCAGGTTCTTCGGACGGCAGATGTTGTAGAAGTACAGCAGCTCGCCGGCCGAGGCGTGGCCCGAGACGTGGACCTTGGCGTTGCCCTTGTGGACGACGTTGGCACCCCAGCGGGTCAGGCCGTTGATCACGCGGTACACCGCGTTCTCGTTGCCCGGGATGAGGGACGAGGCCAGGATCACCGTGTCGCCGTTGACGATGCGGATCTGGTGGTCCCGGTTGGCCATGCGGGACAGGGCTGCCATCGGTTCGCCCTGGGAGCCCGTGCAGACCAGGACCACCTCGCTGTCGGGCAGGTCGTCCAGCGTCTTGACGTCGACCACCAGGCCCGGCGGGACCTTGAGGTAGCCGAGGTCTCTCGCGATGCCCATGTTGCGGACCATGGAGCGGCCGACGAAGGCGACCCTGCGGCCGTACTCGTGGGCGGCGTCCAGGATCTGCTGGATGCGGTGGACGTGACTGGCGAAGCTCGCCACGATGATGCGCTTGCGGGCGCTGGCGAAGACCTGCCGCAGGACGTTCGAGATGTCCCGCTCGGGCGGGACGAAGCCCGGCACCTCGGCGTTGGTCGAGTCGGCGAGGAGCAGGTCGATGCCCTCCTCGCTGAGCCGCGCGAACGCGTGCAGGTCGGTGAGGCGGCCGTCCAGCGGAAGCTGGTCCATCTTGAAGTCGCCGGTGTGGACGACCATGCCCGCCGGGGTGCGGATGGCGACGGCCAGCGCGTCCGGGATGGAGTGGTTGACCGCGACGAACTCGCAGTCGAAGGGGCCGACGCGTTCGCGGTGCCCTTCCGCCACCTCGAGGGTGTACGGACGGATGCGGTGCTCCTGGAGCTTGGCCTCGATGAGTGCGAGGGTCAGCTTGGAGCCGATCAGCGGGATGTCCGGCTTCTCGCGCAGGAGGAAGGGGACGCCGCCGATGTGGTCCTCGTGGCCGTGGGTCAGGACGATGCCCTCGATGTCGTCGAGGCGGTCCCGGATGGACGTGAAGTCCGGCAGGATCAGGTCGATGCCGGGCTGCTCCTCCTCGGGGAAGAGCACGCCGCAGTCGACGATCAGCAGACGGCCGCCGTATTCGAAGACCGTCATGTTGCGGCCGATTTCGCCGAGGCCACCGAGGGGCGTGACCCGCAGGCCGCCCTTGGGAAGCGCCGGGGGCCGGCCCAGTTCAGGATGCGGATGACTCAAAAGACTCTCCTCACCACACGCGCCACGTACCGGTGGCACGTGGCGCGCGTGACGTTCGTGCAGAAGCAGTTGTCGTATGGGGTGCGGGCACCGGTGGCCCGCCTATTCAGTTGTGAAGTCCGTCCGGTCGTGCGGTGGTGCGAAGTCTGATGTCAGAGCTGTACCCCGCCGGCGGCAAGATCGATCTTGAGCTGCTCGGTTTCCTCGGGCGTGAGGCCGACCATGGGGGCGCGCAGCGGTCCTGCGGGCAGCCCCTGGAGGGCGAGCGCGCCCTTGGTGGTCATGACGCCCTGGGTGCGGAACATGCCGGTGAAGACGGGGAGCAGCTTCTGGTGGATCTCCAGGGCCTTCTGTACGTCACCGGCGACGAACGCGTCCACCATGGCGCGCAGCTCGGGGGTGACGACGTGGCCGACGACCGAGACGAAGCCGACCGCGCCCACGGAGAGGAGCGGCAGGTTCAGCATGTCGTCGCCGGAGTACCAGGCGAGGCCGGAGCGCGCGATGGCCCAGCTGGCCCGGCCGAGGTCGCCCTTGGCGTCCTTGTTGGCGACGATCCGCGGGTGCTCCGCGAGCCGGACCAGGGTCTCGGTGTTGATCGGGACGCCGCTGCGGCCGGGGATGTCGTAGAGCATGACCGGCAGCCCGGCGGCGTCGGCGATGGCCGTGAAGTGCAGGTACAGGCCCTCCTGAGGGGGCTTGTTGTAGTACGGCGTGACGAGCAGCAGGCCGTGGGCGCCGACGCGCTCGGCGGCACGGGCCAGCTCGATGCTGTGCTGGGTGTTGTTGGTGCCCACTCCGGCCACGACGTGCGCCCGGTCGCCGACGGCCTCCACGACGGCTCGTACGAGGTCCGCTTTCTCCGCGTCGCTGGTGGTCGGGGACTCGCCGGTGGTGCCGTTGATGATCAGGCCGTCGTTGCCTGCGTCCACCAGGTGGGCGGCGAGCCGCTGGGCGCCGTCGAGGTCGAGTGCGCCGTCCGCCGTGAAGGGCGTGACCATGGCGGTGAGGACCCGCCCGAAGGGGGTCTGCGGAGTGGAGGTCGGAGCCATGGGTTACACGCTACTCGTTGCTCAGGGCGGGGTCTGCCCTCGGGGGAGGCGGCAGGTCGGAACGGAGGTGGAGCCCGGCACTGCCTGCTCGGGGGTTCAAGCAGTGCCGGGTCCCTTTGATCAGGCTAGATGAACTTCTCCAAACGCCGCAATCCGGACACTTCGCATGGTTGATGCGTACATCTGTGCCCGGCCGGGCCGGCCAGGGGGCCCGACCCGCTACGGCGCCACGCGGCCGTTGGCGTTGAAGGCGGCGTGGGTGAGCGGCATGAGGCGGGCCCACTCCGCCTCCATCTTCTCGCCGACCATCTCGATCTCCCGCTGCGGGAAGGAGGGCACCTTGGCCAGCTCGTGCTGGGTGCGCAGGCCCAGGAAGTGCATCAGCGAGCGGGCGTTGCAGGTCGCGTACATCGACGAGTACAGACCGACGGGGAGCACCGCGCGGGCCACCTCGCGGGCGACGCCGGCGGCGAGCATCTGCTGGTACGTCGCGTAGGCCTGGCGGTAGGAGTCCTCCATCGCGCCGCCGACCAGCTCGTGCTGCTCGGGGGTGCCCTCGACGAAGACGTACTTGCCGGGGCGGCCCTGCTGCACCAGCTTGCGGGAGGCGTCCGGGACGTAGAAGACCGGCTGGAGCTCCCGGTAGCGGCCCGACTCCTCGTTGTAGGACCAGCCGACGCGGTGCCGCATGAACTCCCGGAAGACGAAGATCGGGGCGCTCACGAAGAAGGTCATCGAGTTGTGCTCGAACGGGCTGCCGTGCCGGTCCCGCATGAGGTAGTTGATCAGGCCCTTGGAGCGCTCCGGGTCCTTCTTCAGCTCGTCCAGGGACTGCTCCCCGGCGGTGGAGACACGGGCGGCGAACAGCACGTCGGAGTCGGTCGCGGCGCTCTTGACCAGCTCGACGGTGATGTCACTGCGGAGTTCGATCTTCGGATCGTCGGCGGGGGTGTCGGTCACGGTGTGGAGGGCCTTCCCAGTCAATCTCGGCGCTTGGCGAGGCCACTCTACGACCCGCCCATGGGCGCCGAATCGGGCGATCGGTGGCGTGCCGCAATCAAGTCGGCGAAACAGGGCACCTGAAGGGGCGTTCGTTCGTCTGTATGAGTAACAGCACTTCATTCCAGTCCCTGAAGGGAGACGCAGCCCCTATGATCCGCCGGCGTGAACCCGTGCCGTTCGCCTTCGTCGCCGAGGCCGACAGGTTCCGCAGCAATGTCACACCCCCGCCCCGCGAGCGGGCGTCCTTCGGTCAGCTGGCCGGACGCTGGCTCCTCGGCGTGACCGTCGTCGCCGGTCTGGTCGGTTCCCTGGTGATCGGGATGCCCGCCCTGTCGGCCGACCAGCCCTCCCCGCACAAGCAGCCGTCGCAGGCGTCCGAGGGGCGCTGAAGGCTCACGGGCGCGGACGGCCGGCTCCGTCCGGACCCCCGAGGGTGGTGACCGGAGACACAGGTCGGTAGCCTCACCGGGCACAACACTTGCCTTGGAACGAGTGAGGACCAGCCGTGCCCCTGCCCTTCCTGACGGCCGACCGCGCCTTTGACACGGCCGACGACGTCGCGCTGCCGTACGACGACCGCGACCTCTGGCGCCGGCCCTACCGGCCGGGGCCGTGGCGAGTGGGGGCGGCGGCCCTGATGCTGCTGCTCGCCTCGTTCGTCCTGTTCGCGGCGGTCATCATCGCGGCGACGGGCGGGCCGTCCTCCGCCGGGGTGGTCTTCGGCCTCGCGGTCGTCGTCATCCTGTGCGCCCTGCGGATGCTGCGCATGGGCGCGTGGGTGAGCGCGCACGGAGTGCGTCAGGTGGGCTTCTTCACCACGCGCACGGTCGCCTGGCAGCAGGTCGCCAGCCTGCGCACGGTGCAGCAGCCGGTGCGCTGGCTGGGACTGCCGCGCACGGTGCAGGGGCAGGCGCTGCTGCTGGTGCGGCAGGGCAGGTCGGCGGAGCCCCTGTCCCCGCTGCTGACCTCGCACAACTCCGACTTCCTCGCCCGCGACGGTGCCTTCAACCGGGCGGCCGACGCGGTGGAGGCGTGGGCCGACGAGTACCGACGGGGCTGACGCCAGAGAGTCGAAACCGCCGGGGCCCGGACCGCACCACTGCGGTCCGGGCCCCGGCGTTTCGCCTGTGGTCGGGTCAGGCGGCCTCGACGTGCTTGCCGTCGTGCAGGGCGATCGCCCGCTGCATCGCCTTGCGGGCGCGCGGGGTGTCGCGGGCGTCGTGGTAGGCGACTGCGAGGCGGAACCAGCTGCGCCAGTCGCCGGGGGCGTCCTCCGTCTCCGCCTTGCGCAGGGCGAAGACCGCGTCGGCCGACTCCCGGTCGACCCGGCCGCTGGGGGTGCGCTTCAGCTCGTCGACGGGCAGTCCGCCCTCGGCGTCGAGTTCGGCGGCGAGGGCGTTGGCCCGGCGGACGAACTGGGTGTTCTTCCACAGGAACCACAGGCCGATCACCGGCAGGATCAGCACCGCGACGCCGAACGTGACGGTGAGGAGGGTGCCGGTCTTGATGAGCAGTACGCCGCGGCTGCCGACCAGGGCGAAGTAGAAGACCAGGACGGCGGCCGTGACGAGGTAGGTGATCTTCGCGCGCATCAGGGTGAGGGTCTCAGTTCAGGTCCAGGAAGTGTTCCAGGCCGAAGGTGAGGCCCGGGGTGGTGACCACCCGGCGGGCGCCCAGCAGGATGCCCGGCATGAAGCTGCTGTGGTGCAGGGAGTCGTGCCGGACGGTGAGGGTCTCGCCCTCGGCGCCGAGCAGGACCTCCTGGTGGGCGAGCAGGCCGCGCAGCCGGATCGCGTGCACCGGGACCCCGTCCACGTCCGCGCCGCGGGCGCCGTCCAGGGCGGTGGCAGTGGCGTCGGGCGCCG
This sequence comes from Streptomyces rubrogriseus, assembly GCF_027947575.1. NCBI lineage: Bacteria > Bacillati > Actinomycetota > Actinomycetes > Kitasatosporales > Streptomycetaceae > Streptomyces > Streptomyces rubrogriseus. Next base: position 6,537,249 of record NZ_CP116256.1, read on the forward strand.
GTGCGGAGCCTGCCTTCTGCCGGGCCTGAGCGATCAGCTGGGCGGTGCGGGTGGCGGTGCCGCTGGGGGCGTCCACCTTGTTCGGGTGGTGCAGCTCGACGACCTCGACGGACTCGAAGTACGGGGCCGCGATCTGCGCGAATTTCATGGTCAGCACGGCGCCGATGGAGAAGTTCGGCGCGATGAGCACGCCGGTCCCCGGGGAGGCGTCGAGCCACGCGTTGAGCTGCGCGAGGCGCTCGTCGGTCCAGCCGGTGGTGCCGACGACGGCGTGGATGCCGTGGCGTACGCAGTAGTCGAGGTTGTCCATCACCGAGGCGGGGGTGGTCAGCTCGACGGCGACCTGGGCGCCGGTCTCGGCCAGCACCTCCAGGCCGTCGCCCCGGCCGAGGGCGGCGACCAGCTCCATGTCCTCGGCGGCCTCGACCGCCCGTACCGCCTCGGAGCCGATCCGGCCCTTGGCACCGAGGACGGCCACGCGCAGCTTGCTCATGTCACACGCTTCCTTCTCGAACTGTTCGCAACGGGACCGTCAGGCGACGGCGTCGTGCAGCCGGGACGCCTGCTTGTCCTTGAGCGGGCCGATGACCGACAGGGACGGCCGGCGGCCCAGGACGTCGCGGGCGACGGCGCGGACGTCGTCCGGCGTGACCGAGGCTATCCGGGCCAGCATGTCGTCGACCGACATCTGCTCGCCCCAGCACAGCTCGCTCTTGCCGATACGGTTCATCAGCGCGCCGGTGTCCTCCAGGCCGAGGACCGTGGAGCCCTGGAGCTGGCCGACGGCGCGGCCGATCTCGTCGTCCGTGAGGCCGTGCTCGGCGACGTGGTCCAGCTCGTCGCGGCAGATCTTGAGCACGTCGTGCACCTGGGAGGGCCGGCAGCCCGCGTACACGCCGAAGAGGCCGCAGTCGGCGAAGCCGGACGTGTACGAGTACACGCTGTAGGCCAGGCCGCGCTTCTCCCGGACCTCCTGGAACAGCCGCGAGGACATGCCGCCGCCGAGGGCGGTGTTGAGGACGCCCATGGCCCAGCGGCGCTCGTCGGTGCGGGCCAGGCCCGGCATGCCGAGGATGACGTGGGCCTGCTCGGTCTTGCGGCCGATCAGCTCGACGCGGCCGGAGGTGCGGATGGTGCGCCGGCCGGCGCGCGGGGCGATGGGTTCGGCCGCCGGGTCCCGGAAGGCGCCGGCCTTCTCGAAGGCGGCGCGGACCTGGCGTACGACCTTGTTGTGGTCGACGTTGCCGGCCGCGGCGACCACCAGGTGGGTGGGGTCGTAGTGCTTCTTGTAGAAGCGGCGGATGCGGTCGGCGGTGAGGGCGTTGACCGTGTCGACGGTGCCGAGGACGGGGCGGCCCAGCGCGTTGTCGCCGAACATGGTGTGCGCGAACAGGTCGTGCACGCAGTCACCGGGGTCGTCCTCGGTCATCGCGATCTCTTCGAGGATGGCGCCGCGCTCGACGTCGACGTCCTCCTCCTGGATCAGCGAGCCGGTCAGCATGTCGCAGACGACGTCGATGGCGAGCGGCAGGTCGGTGTCGAGCACGCGCGCGTAGTAGCACGTGTACTCCTTCGCCGTGAACGCGTTCATCTCACCGCCGACCGCGTCGATGGCGGCGGAGATGTCCAGGGCGCTGCGCTTGCGGGTGCCCTTGAAGAGCAGGTGCTCCAGGTAGTGGGTGGCGCCGTTCAGGGCCGGGGTCTCGTCGCGGGAGCCGACGTGGGCCCAGATGCCGAAGGTCGCCGAGCGGACCGAGGGCAGGGTCTCGGTGACGATGCGCAGGCCGCCGGGGAGGGTCGTCCTGCGGACCGTGCCGATGCCGTGCTCGCCCTTGATGAGGGTTTGGGTACGGGCGACGGCCCGCGCCTCCGAGGAGGTGCGGGCCGTCGCCGTGGCGCTACGGGACGTCACTGGTCGGCGTCGTCCTTCTTGTCCTCGGAGCCTTCCTCGCCCTCGATCACGGGGATGAGGGAGAGCTTGCCGCGGGAGTCGATCTCGGCGATCTCGACCTGGACCTTGGCGCCCACGCCGAGCACGTCCTCGACGTTCTCCACGCGCTTGCCGCCGGCGAGCTTGCGGATCTGCGAGATGTGCAGCAGGCCGTCCTTGCCGGGCAGCAGGGAGACGAACGCGCCGAAGGTGGTCGTCTTGACGACCGTGCCCAGGTAGCGCTCGCCGACCTCGGGCATGGTCGGGTTGGCGATGCCGTTGATCGTGGCGCGCGCGGCCTCGGCCTGCGAGCCCTGGGCGGCACCGATGTAGATGGTGCCGTCGTCCTCGATCGTGATGTCGGCGCCCGTGTCCTCCTGGATCTGGTTGATCATCTTGCCCTTGGGGCCGATGACCTCACCGATCTTGTCGACGGGGATCTTCACGGTGATGATCCGCGGCGCGTTCGGGGACATCTCGTCCGGCGTGTCGATCGCTTCCATCATCACGTCGAGGATGTGGAGGCGGGCGTCACGGGCCTGCTTGAGGGCGGCGGCCAGGACGGAGGCGGGGATGCCGTCCAGCTTGGTGTCGAGCTGGAGGGCGGTCACGAACTCCTTGGTGCCGGCGACCTTGAAGTCCATGTCGCCGAAGGCGTCCTCCGCACCGAGGATGTCGGTGAGGGCGACGTAGTGCGTCTCGCCGTTGATCTCCTGGGAGATCAGGCCCATGGCGATACCGGCGACGGGGGCCTTCAGCGGCACACCGGCGTTCAGCAGCGACATGGTGGAGGCGCAGACCGAGCCCATGGACGTCGAGCCGTTGGAGCCGAGGGCCTCGGACACCTGACGGATCGCGTAGGGGAACTCCTCGCGCGTCGGCAGCACCGGCACGATGGCGCGCTCGGCGAGGGCGCCGTGGCCGATCTCGCGGCGCTTCGGGGAGCCGACGCGGCCGGTCTCGCCGACGGAGTACGGCGGGAAGTTGTAGTTGTGCATGTAGCGCTTGCGGGTCACCGGGGAGAGGGTGTCCAGCTGCTGCTCCATGCGGAGCATGTTGAGGGTGGTGACGCCCAGGATCTGGGTCTCGCCACGCTCGAACAGGGCGGAGCCGTGCACGCGCGGGATGGCCTCGACCTCGGCGGCCAGGGTGCGGATGTCGGTGACACCGCGGCCGTCGATGCGCTTCTTCTCCTTGATGACGCGCTCGCGGACCAGGGACTTGGTCAGCGCGCGGTACGCGGCGGAGATCTCCTTCTCGCGGCCCTCGAACTCCGGCAGGAGCTTCTCGGCGGCGATGCCCTTGACGCGGTCCAGCTCGGCCTCGCGCTCCTGCTTGCCGGCAATGGTGAGCGCCTGGGCCAGCTCGGGCTTGACGGCGCCGGTCAGCGCCTCGAGGACGTCGTCCTGGAAGTCCAGGAAGATCGGGAACTCGCCGGTCGGCTTGGCGGCCTTGGCGGCGAGGTCGGCCTGGGCGCGGCAGAGCACCTTGATGAAGGGCTTCGCGGCCTCGAGACCGGCGGCGACGACCTCCTCGGTGGGCGCCTCGGCGCCTCCCTCGACCAGCTTGACGGTCTTCTCGGTGGCCTCGGCCTCGACCATCATGATCGCGACATCGCCGTCCTCCAGGGCGCGGCCCGCGACGACCATGTCGAAGACGGCGTCCTCGAGCTCGGTGTGCGTCGGGAAGGCCACCCACTGGCCGCGGATCAGCGCGACGCGGACGCCGCCGATCGGGCCGGAGAAGGGCAGACCGGCCAGCTGCGTGGACGCGGAGGCGGCGTTGATCGCCACGACGTCGTACAGGTGGTCGGGGTTGAGGGCCATGATCGTCGCGACGACCTGGATCTCGTTGCGCAGGCCCTTCTTGAAGGACGGGCGCAGCGGGCGGTCGATCAGGCGGCAGGTGAGGATCGCGTCCTCGGAGGGCCGGCCCTCACGGCGGAAGAAGCTGCCGGGGATCTTGCCGGCGGCGTACATCCGCTCCTCGACGTCCACCGTCAGGGGGAAGAAGTCGAGCTGGTCCTTCGGGTTCTTCGAGGCGCTGGTGGCCGACAGCACCATGGTGTCGTCGTCCAGGTACGCCACGGCGGAACCGGCGGCCTGACGGGCCAGGCGGCCCGTCTCGAAGCGGATGGTGCGGGTGCCGAACGCGCCGTTGTCGATCACGGCTTCGGCGTAGTGGGTCTCGTTCTCCACTAGTGGATTCTCCGATGCTTGTCGTCTTTTGTCCCGCCCGCCCGTGTGGCGGAGGGGACGGTGCCGGAGAAGCGTCCGTGCGATGCGGGCCGGTCTTCGATCGAAGCACCCGGGGATCTGCCCCCGGGGGCCACTACCGAGGACCGGCGGCGGCGGTGCGGTCCGCTTCTCCTCGTACGTCTTGTTCTTCTGTTACCACACTACAAAGGGGCGGCGACAGCGCGCACGTACGGCAAAGGGAGCGGCCCCCTTACGATGGGAACCGCTCCCTTCACGGCGTGCTAGCGGGCGCCCGCCGCACCGCGGCGGATGCCGAGGCGCTCGACCAGCGCACGGAAGCGCTGGATGTCCTTCTTGGCGAGGTACTGCAGCAGCCGGCGGCGCTGGCCGACCAGGATGAGCAGACCACGACGGGAGTGGTGGTCGTGCTTGTGCGTCTTGAGGTGCTCGGTCAGGTCGGAGATCCGACGGGACAGCAGAGCGACCTGGACCTCGGGGGAGCCGGTGTCGCCCTCCTTGGTACCGAACTCGGTGATGATCTGCTTCTTCACTGCGGCGTCGAGCGACACGCGTACTCCTCTTGGTCTGTGACTGGCCACCGAGTGCCCCCGGTCTACGTCTCGGGGGATCTTCCGTAACTCGGAAGGCGGGGATCCGCTGGGCGCGACCTCCAGGGCTCGGGGGCTCCGGGGGCGCGTACACAAACGGCCGTCACACAGGGTACCAGTCGGGAGGTGCCGCCCTGTCCGTGCCTCGGCGGCAGCCGGTCAGCCGGTCATCGAGCGAACCTCGGTGAGCACGCCCAGCACCGCGAGACAGAGAGGGACCAGCGTCAGCAGGACGGCTCCCTCCGTCAGGTCGAGCAGTCTGCCCCAGAACGGGGACAGGCCCTTGCGCGGGATGACGAGTCCGACGGCGGTGATCAGCGCGGCACCCGCCGCGATCGCTGCGGTCAGCCAGATGGTCCGGAGGTCGAGCGCTCCCCTGTCGCCGTGCAGGAGGAACTCGGTCAGGGCGGCCGTGGGTGGGTTCAGCGCGAGGCCGAGCAGCAGCAGGACGATCGCCGCCAGGCCCGCCACCAGCACACACGCCACCTGGGAGGTGTAGCGGAACAGGCGCGCCCTGATCAGCATGGACAAGCCGACGGCCAGGGCCAGGAGCTGGGCCCACACGTCGTCCGAGAAGCCGAGTACGGCCCCGGCCCCGACCACGACCGCGGCGGTGCCGCCGACCAGCCCCAGCAGCAGCTCGTGACCTCGCCGGGCCTGGGCCGCGATGCGCTCGGCGTCGAGCGGACCGATTTCGGGACCGTGCGCGAGTTCCGGGTCGAAGTCGTCCTGGGCCGCCGAGCGCGGCGCCGCGTATCCGATGGGCAGGCGGGCGAACCGCGCCGACATGCCCGGCAGGAAGGCGACCAGGCCGATCGCGCAGGGGGCACACACGGCGGCGGTCTCGGTCGCGGTCGCGTCCGCGACGACGGCGAAGAAGGTCGCGAGGGACCCGACGGCCGCGAGGAAGGTGGCCGCCACGAACGGGGCGTCCGAGCCCGGCGCCAGTGCCACCAGGACCACCGAGGCCACCAGCACGGTCACACAGCCCAGCAGGAACTGCAGCCTCCCCGGCCCTTGCCCGGCGTCCGGGCCGACGATGCCGGATCCGGCGATCAGCAGCAGCACCAGGGCCGGCAGCCCGAGCGCAGTCGCCGAGGCACGGTCCGCGTACACCCGCACCCGTACGCCCGCGAACGCGGTGAGCAGCACACCGAGGCTGCCCGCGACGATGCCGGGCAGGCCGTGCATGTCGTGGCGCAGGGGGTCGGCGAACCAGAGGACGAAGCCGATCATCACCACCAGCAGCGCACCGCCGACCAGCCCGGCGACGCGCAGCAGGTCGTCGCTCCAGAGGTGGCGGTCGCGGACGACGGCGGAGGCGACGGCGTCGGACACGTCGTCGTAGACGGCCGGCGGGAGCGACTCGGCGAAGGGGCGCAGGCTCAGCACCTCCCCGTCGAGGACCCTCTCCTCGGCGAGCGTGCGTGCGCCGTCGATGACGCGACCGTCCCTGCGCACCAGGTGGTAACCGGTCGGCGTACCGGCGGACTGGGTCTGCTGGGCCAGGCGCAGGATCTCCGGATAGAGGTCGGCCACGGGCAGGTCCACCGGCAGTGCCACGTCGATGCGGGCGTCGGGCGCCACGACCGTGACTCGGCAGAAACCCGTTGCCGTGGTCGAACTCACCTTCGCTGTCCCCCTGTTTCGCTGATGCGTGCGCTGCGTCGGCCACCCTACCGACAGGCACCGTCCGTCACGACGCGTAGTATCCCCGAGCAGCGGGGAACGGCCGGTGCCACGGGGGCGCCGGTGAGGAATGGCCGCTCCGTACAGGGGGATTGAAGCTTCGGTGAGCCAGATCGTCATCAAGCGCCCGCCTCGTACGCTGCCGCCCGACGTCTCCTCGGACGAGTTGCTTCTGGAAGCCCCTCCCGAACTGCCGCGCGGGCAGCAGGAGGGCGTACTGATGCAGGTGCTGCCGACGCTCGGCATGGGCTCGTCGGTGGTGTTCTACTTCGCATCGCCCAATGCTCATCCGTTCATGCGGATCATGGGCGTGGTGATGCTGATGTCGACGGCCGCGATGGTGATCGCGCAGATCGTCCGCCATCGCCGAGGTACGCAGGGGCAGATGGCCGATGTGCGCCGTGACTACCTCCGCTATCTCGCCCAGACACGGCGCCGGATCCGCCGGACGGCCCTGCGCCAGCGTGACGCGCAGTTGTATCTGCACCCCGCCCCCGACCAGTTGTGGGCCGTGGTCGCCGAGGGCAGCCGGGTATGGGAGAGACGGATCGGTGACGCCGACTTCGGTCAGGTCCGCCTCGGTCTCGGGCCGCAGCAGCTGTCGACCCCGCTCGTCGCGCCGGACACCGCACCGGTGGACGAGCTGGAACCGCTGTGCGCGGGAGCCATGCAGCGCTTCCTCGCCGTGCACGGCCAGTTGGACGCCCTGCCGGTGGCGCTGTCGCTGCGCGCCTTCTACCACGTGACGGTATCCGGTGATCCGGAGCAGGCCCGGTCCACGGCCCGTGCGCTGGTGGCCCAGGCGACGACCCTGCACTCCCCCGACGACCTGGTCGTCGCCGTCGTCACCGCGCCCGGAGCGGTGAGCCGCTGGGACTGGACGAAGTGGCTGCCGCACTGCCAAGTGGCCGGACAGCTGGACGGTGCCGGCAGCCGGCGCCTGTTCGGGGACGACCTGGGCGAGCTGGAACCGCTGCTCGCCGCGCACCTCGACGGACGACCGCGCTTCAGCCGTGACGGTCGGCCGCTCCTCGACCAGCCTCACGTCCTCGTGGTGCTGGACGGCGGCATGGTGCCGCCGACCTCGGCCTTCGCCGCCGCGGAGGGCTTGCAGGGGGTTACCGTCGTCGAGGTGGTCGCCGGTGACCTCGACCAGCCGAGGGGGGACCTCTCCGTCGTTGTCCGCCCGGATCGGCTCTGGCTGGACTCGGGGGGCGGTGTCGCCTACGAGGGCGCGCCCGACGTGATGCCCCTGCCCGGCGCCGAGGCGCTGGCCCGGCAGCTCGCGCCGCTGCGCATGGGCGGCGGTGACGACGACGAACCCTTGCTGGCCAACCTGGACTTCACCGAGCTGCTCGGGCTGGGCGACGCCGCCTCGGTGGACGTACGGCGCACCTGGCGCCCCCGGTCCACACCGGAGCGGCTGCGGGTGCCGATCGGTGTCGGCGAGGACGGCAGGCCCGTGATGCTGGACCTGAAGGAGGCCGCCCAGGACGGTATGGGTCCGCACGGTCTGTGCGTGGGCGCGACCGGCTCCGGCAAGTCGGAGCTGTTGCGCACCCTCGTGCTCGGTCTGGCCGTCACCCACTCCTCCGAGACACTCAACTTCGTGCTGGCGGACTTCAAGGGCGGCGCGACCTTCGCGGGCATGTCGCAGATGCCGCACGTCGCCGCGGTCATCACCAACCTCGCCGACGACCTCACCCTGGTCGACCGCATGGGTGATGCGATCCGCGGAGAGCTGCAGCGCCGCCAGGAGTTGCTGCGCTCGGCCGGCAACTACGCCAATCTGCACGACTACGAGAAGGCCCGGGCCGCGGGCGCCCCGCTGGAGCCGCTGGCTTCCCTCGTCCTCGTGATCGACGAGTTCAGTGAACTCCTCACCGCCAAGCCCGACTTCATCGACATGTTCATCCAGATCGGCCGGATCGGCCGGTCCCTGGGTGTGCACCTGCTGCTCGCCTCGCAGCGCCTGGAGGAAGGGCGGCTGCGCGGTCTCGACACATACCTGTCGTACCGAGTCGGTCTGCGCACCTTCTCGGCAGCCGAGTCACGGGCGGCGCTGGGCGTGCCGGACGCCTACCACCTTCCGTCCGTGCCCGGTTCGGGCTACCTGAAGTTCGGCACGGAGGAGATGGTCCGGTTCAAGGCCGCCTACGTGTCCGGCCCCTACCGCGGGGGCGCGCCGGACACCTCCGCGAGCCGCGTGCCGGTCGAGCGCAGGCCCTCCCTGTTCACCGCCGTGCCCGTGCCGGTGACCTACGCGGCGCCCGACCCGGAGAGGGACGAGCGTGTCGCCGCCGGGCGGCAGGAGGACGACGCCCTGGCCGACACCGTGCTGGACGTCATCGTGCAGCGTCTGGAAGGCCAGGGTGTGGCGGCGCACCAGGTGTGGCTACCGCCTCTGGACGAGGCTCCCACCGTGGACCAGGTGCTTCCCGCGCTGGCAGTCACGCCGGAACGCGGCGTGCACGCACGGGAGTACACCCGCCTGGGCGGGCTGACGGTGCCACTCGGCCTGATCGACAAGCCTTTCGAGCAGAAGCGTGAGGTCCTGTACCAGGACTTCTCGGCGGCCTCGGGACACATGTTGGTGGTGGGCGGTCCCCAGTCGGGCAAGTCGACGCTGCTGCGCACGCTGATCGCGTCGTTCGCACTCACCCACACGCCGTACGAAGTGCAGTTCTACTGCCTGGACTTCGGCGGCGGAGGACTCGCGTCGATGAATGACCTGCCTCATGTGGGCGGTGTGGCCTCCCGGCTCGACCCCGAGCGGGTGCGTCGGACAGTTGCGGAGGTGGCCGGCATCATCAACCGCCGCGAGCAGTTCTTCCGGACGCACGGCATCGACTCCGTCGCCACCTACCGTCGGCGCCGCGCGGCCGGAGAGCTGCCCGGCGAGCAGTGGGGCGACGTCTTCCTGGTCGTCGACGGGTGGGGCAACTTCCGCAACGACTACGAGGGACTGGAGGGGGTCGTCCACGACATCGCCGGCCGCGGGCTGGGCTACGGCGTCCACGTGGTGCTCTCCGCATCCCGCTACATGGAAGTGCGCGCGGCTCTCAAGGACCAGATCATCGGCCGCCTGGAACTGCGGCTGGGCGACGCCATGGACTCCGAGTTCGACCGCAAGGTCGCGCTGAACGTGCCGACGGGGGTGCCCGGCCGGGGGCAGGTGCCTCAGAAGCTGCACTTTATGACCGCGCTGCCGCGGCTCGACTCGACACCGGACGTCGAGAGCCTCTCGGAGGCCACGGCGCAGCTGGTGCAGGCGGTCAAGGGCAACTGGGCCGGGCCGCCGGCGCCCACGGTGCGGCTGCTGCCGCGCAAGCTGCCCGCCGACCAGCTTCCCAAGGGCTTCGAATTCCCCCAGCACGGCATCGCCATCGGTATCGACGAGGCGAACCTGGAGCCGGTCTTCATCGATCTGGACACCGATCCGTTCCTCCTGGTCTTCGGCGACAGCGAGTCCGGCAAGACGAACCTGCTCCGGCTGATCGCCAAGCAGATCGCGGAGCGCTACACCCCCGCCGAGGCCCGGATCGTCGTCGGTGACTACCGGCGCACCATGCTGGAGGCGGTGTCGGAGGAGCACCTGCTGGAGTACGCCCCCATGGCGTCGGCGATGCAGGTCCACATGGATGCCATCAACCAGTTCATGGAGATGCGCGCTCCCAAGCCGGACATCACCCCGCAGCAGTTGCGCGACCGCAGCTGGTGGAGCGGCCCGCAGCTGTTCGTCGTCGTCGACGACTACGAACTGGTCGCGGCCGGCTCCGGCAACCCGCTGGCGCAGCTGGTGGAGCACCTGCCGTTCGCCCGCGACGTGGGCGTGAAGTTCATCGTCGCGCGCAGCTCGGCAGGCGCGTCCCGGGCGATGTACGAGTCGTTCCTGCAGCGTTTGAAGGAGCTGGGCGCACAGGGCGTGATCCTGTCGGGCGACCCCAGCGAGGGTGACATCCTCGGCAACGTCCGTGGGCGCCCCATGCCGCCAGGGCGTGGCGTGTTCGTTTCGCGCAAGCGCGGTACGCCGCTGATTCAAGTGGGTCTGCTTCCACAACGGCATTAGAGTGATCGCCCGAGTGGTGACTCGGCGTGACACAAGGTGACACAAGTTGGCTGAACGGGGAGGCGGTTGAGGTGGGTTCGAACGGGGGCGGCACACCGGACACGGGTACGTCATTCGACAACCTGGCCCACGTGAATCCGGCGATGGCGCTGGACATCCAGCACGACGCCATGAAGGGCTTCAAGAAGCGTGTCGACGAACTGCTGCTGGAGCTCGACAGGTCCGAGGCGGCACCGGGCAAGGTCGGCCAGGACAAGCTGACACGCGCCCACCTGGGCTCGGCGGAGTTCAAAGAGGCACAGTTCCTCTACGACTCGTACGCCGTCGTCCACGAGGAGCTGGAGAAGCTGTCCAAGGCCCTCAGCGCGCAGATCGAGGGCATGGGACTGGCGGTGCACGCGTCGCGGGTCGGTTACGAGAACCTCGACGGCGACATCCGGGCGCGCATGCGGGCGGTCAACGCGGAGGCGGAGAAGTACTACGTGGCGGGTCGGGACCCGTACGCCGACCGACGCGGCGGACCGCCTCCGGAGTCCGATTCGAGCAACGAGGGCCTGTGATGGGTGAGCAGCCCGGACCGCGGCAGCCGAAACTTGCCCGCACCGACTTCGAGTCCATGACCCACGAGCAGCTCGCGGCCCTCCTTGACTCGGCCAGCCCGGAGAGTGCCTCGCACCTGGCGACCAAGCTCACCAAGGCCGCCTCGACGATCACCAAGATCGGCGACGACCTGATGACGCACACCAAGGGCCTCGAGTGGCAGGGTGAGGCCGGCGACACCTTCCGCGACTGGGGCGGCCAGGCAGCGAGTTCCACGCTCCGGCTCGGCCAGTACGCCGAGGTGGCCTCGCGTTGGATGGCCACGGTGGCCCAGGCGGTGGTCGAGGCGAAGGCGGCGCTGCCGGACACCTCTGAGACGACCGAGGCCAAGGCCGACCTGGCGGCGGCGAAGAAGACGCTGGTGGCGACACAGGAACCAGGCGCCCGCAACGACCCCGACGCCCGAAAGCTCGCCCAGACCGCCCAGGCCGACGCGACGGCGGCGCAGCACCGCATGGAGGCGGCCCGGGGGGAGGCCATCCAGCAGCTGCGGAAGCTGGCGCAGACGTACGAGTACTCCGCGCAGCAGGTGAACAGTGTGGAGCCGCCTACGTTCTCGCCGCCGAGCACTCACTTCGGCGATACGGACTGGAAGCCCGGCGAGCACATTTCCGTCCCGTCGCACGGCGCTTCCGGTGCCGGAGGCGGCTCAGGCACGCCTGCGGTGGTCCAAGGCGGCCAGGACAGTGGCTCGCGTGTCGGGGCTCAGCCGCACCCGTACAGCAGTGCCTCCGAAGGCGCCTCGCCCGGGCTCAGCAGCGCGTCCGCCGAAAGCCGTCGTCCCGTCGCCATGGACATTGACGGGCTGACGGCCTTGCCGGACCGGCCCGGACCGGCTCCGCAACCTGGGCCGAACACGCCTCTTCCCCGGTCCGATGCACCGCCCGGGCAGCTCGTCGTCGGTCCGCCGGTCCTGCAGAACAACGGTGGTGGCACGAACAACCCGGCGAGTGGCCGGATGCCGGTGGTGCCCCGTTCACCGCTTCCCCCTTCACAAGGGCCGGGCTCAGGAGGTGTCCGAGTCCCACCGCTGCGCGACAGCGGAATTGTGGGAGGGAAGCCCGTTACGCCGACGACCGGCCGTCCTTCCGGGGGTATCCCCCGCGGAACGGTCATCGGTGGGCAGGGCCCTCAAGGCCGTGCCCCCATGGTCCGCGGCCTCACTCCCGGCCTTCCCGGTGGTACTGGCGGCAGCGGACAGGGAGGCACGATCGGCAGCCGGCGCCTTGCCTCCCAGACAGGTGGGATGACCGGTGCCGTGGCGGGCCAGAACGGTCGTCTTCCCCTGGGTCGCCCCATGACGCCGGGAGGAACGGGGCTGCCGCGGCCGGCAAGCTCTTCTCAGTCGCCTCGTGCGGCGGTGCAGGGCCGGCCGACGGGGGGCGTTCCTCGTACCGGCGGCACGGGCTCGCGACAGCAGGATCAGCGTGGAACCGACCGACCCGACTACCTCTCCGAAGACGAAGAGACCTGGCAGCGCGGACGCCGCTCGTTGCCGCCAGTCGTGGAGTGACCCCCACCCGGCCAACCCCAGGAAAGTCATGCGTGCCAGCAGTAGACGAAACATGCGCCCTGCCTCAGTGCTCTCGGCCGGCCTCGGCCTGTTGCTGGTTGGCGTCGCCGCCACTCCGGCGCATGCCGAGTCGGTTCGCGACCTCCAATGGCATCTTGACGCGATGCACGCCGAAGAGATGTGGAAGGTGAGCACCGGCCGCGGCATCACCGTCGCTGTCATCGACACGGGGGTCGACGATTCGCTGCCCGATCTCAAGGGACAAGTCCTGAAGGGCAAGGACTACTCGGACCAGCCGGGCGACGAGCGAACCGACCACGAGGGCCACGGCACCGGCATGGCCGCGCTCATCGCAGGCACTGGGAAACACGGGAGCAAGAGCGGGGCTTACGGCCTCGCTCCGGGTGTGGAGATCCTTCCCATCCGAATGCCCGAGAAGATCGAGGGGTTGGACTTCACCTCGGGTCACAACGCCGCACGGGACTTCAGCAAGGCCATCCGATTCGCGGCGGACTCGGATGCGAAGGTCATCAACATCTCGATGGGACAGGCAGAGTCCGGCACGAAGGGCGGCGTCAACACTCCTGAGCTGGACGCCGCCGTGAAGTACGCCGTCGACAAGGGGAAACTGATCTTCGCGGCCGCCGGCAACGAGGGCGACGGAGCCAACCGCCCCCGCTTTCCCGCCTCCACACCAGGCGTCGTGGCCGTCGGATCGATCAGCGAGAAGGTCAAGCGCAGCTCGTTCTCGGAGTGGGGACCAGAGATCGACGTCACCGCGCCCGGGGAGGACGTGGTCCACGCGTGCATCGGCGGCACCGGAGTGTGCAGGACCAGCGGCACGAGTGATGCCACAGCCATCGCCTCGGCATCCGCCGCCCTCATCTGGTCGAAGCACCCGACCTGGACCAACAACCAGGTGCTCCGTGTCCTGATCAACACGATGAAGGGCAACGAGGAGGAATGGACTCACAACCAGTCCTTCGGCTACGGCATCGTCCGCCCAAGGGTCGCGCTGCAGAACCCCGGCGACCCCGGCCCTGCCGACGAGTACCCGCTGCCGGACCTGGCCGCGGCAGCGGCTTCCAAGCCTCCGTCGCCAGAGGCACCCCCGTCCGGTGACGCTGCTGGGAATCCCGCCGGGGACACGTCCCAGGCGGCCGCGTCCGCTTCGGAGGACGACAGCAGCACGTCACTCTGGATCGCCTTGGGCGTCGCTGCGGCCGTGATCCTCGGTGCCGCGATCACCTTCGCCGGGCTCCGCACCCGACGCCGCCGCGTCGAGCAGCCGGCGGCGACCGTTCCTCCGGCGACGCCCGCGTACGCCCCTCCGCAGCAGTACCCGCCCCATGGGACGCCGGGCTCGGGCCAGCAGGGCTGAGGCCCAAGACCGGACATCCGGTACGACAACGAGTCAGTCGTCAGTGACGCCAGAAGAGGACCACCGTGTCATTCGATGAGATGTGGGGCCAGGCCCGCAGCGCCGCCAGCGCGCGCCAGCACAGCAGCATGCAACTGAACCAGTTGCCGGCTTCAGGGGGCGGAGGCGGCGGTGGCAGCGACTACACCGTGACGTCACCCGATCTCAAAGCGGTCGGGAACGAAGCTCAGGAGCTGTTCCACGCCTTCGAAGTGGACGCCTTCCATGCGGGTGCCACGACCGACACCGCGTCCACCAGCCTGGCCGACGACGGTTTCAAGACCGGGTCGGCGCTGTGGACCGCCTGGGACACCTGGCGGTCACAGGCAGAAGCGCTCCTGAGTGCCTGCGCGCACATCCACAACCACCTCGAGGACACCAACGCGACCCACGCCAAGCGGGAAGAACTGCTCGCCACCAACCTGTCGGTCGAAAAGCTCGACAAGCACTTCAAGTAAGGCTCATTTCCATGGTCAAATTCAACGACCTGCTCGATGTTCGCCTGGGCAGCCTGAAGAACGCGGTCGACGACTGGACGGATACGGTCACCAAGCTCAAGAAGCTGGACGAGCAGGCGACCAAGGGCCTACTGAAGAAGGCCGACAAGGCCGACTGGAAGGGTGAGAACGCCGGCATCACCCTGCCTTTCGTGAAGAAGACCGCCAAGGAGTTCGGAGACGCCGCCACGGAGGCGGAGAGTATTCGGAACATCCTTCGCGACGCCCACTCGGAGTTCAAGGCTGCCAAGGAGAAGCTCGAAGCGGTCGTCAAGGCCGCACCGGACCAGGGCATCCGCATCGACGCGGACGGAACCGTCAGTTACCTGATCCACCCGGACCGCCGATCGAAGGACTACGACGGCCCAGAGCCGAAGGAAGCGGACTTCGACAGGGTCCGTGCCGACATCAAGGCAGCCGTCCAGAAGGCCAACGACGCGGACGAGGTGGCCTCACGCGCACTCCAAACGCTGGTGGGCAAGGACAAGCACAACTTCTCGGGCACCGACTACGACTCCCTCAAGCAGGCCGGAAAGGCCCAGGATGCCGAGGACGCCAAGGCCGCAGCGAAGATCGTCGCGAAGGGTGACGACGCCACGGCGAAGGACATCGAGAACCTCAACAAGTACCTCGAGAACAACAAGGGCGATCGGTATTTCGCCGAGCGCTTCGCAGCAGAGGTCGGCGCGAAGGGCGCCCTAGACTACTGGGCCGACATGGGCGATCCCAGCGATGGTTCTCGGCTGACTCTGGACCACCGGGACTCGATCAAGAAACTTCAGGAGAACTGGGGCCTCACTCTCGCCAGCGCAACGCATTCCGACAGCCCTGAGATGACCAAGTGGAAGTCAGACATGATCGCGCACGGCGATGACATCGTGCGTACACGTGGGACTTCTGCTTACGGTTTCCAGATCATGAGCAATCTGATGCGCAACGGCAATTACGAGACACAGTTCCTGAAGGAGTACGGGCAAGAGGTATTCGCCACAGAACGACGCCTGACTCACAATGGAGCTGTCAAGCCCAACCATGCATGGAACTCGCTGAACACGGGCATGACCCCCACACTCAACTGGGACGGCAAGGGTATCGGACAAGATCCCATGACCGGTTTCATGGAGGCCCTCGGCCGTAACCCGAAGGCCTCCGCGGAGTTCCTGAACAGCCAGTTCGATCTCACACCCGATGACGCGAACGACGATAAAAAAGTCGATGCGTTCAAGTATTTCACCGAGGATCGTGAATGGCCTGAGGACAACACGAAGGACGGACTCACCAACAAGTACGGGTACGAAAGCCTTGGGCATGCACTGGAGTCCGCCACACTCGGTCATGCATACGACGATCCCAGCCCCACCCTTGCGCGTACGGACGAGGGCGCCAAGGTCATGGCCAAGGTCGTGGAAACCTACGGCGATCCCGCACTGCTCAAGGAGCAGGAGGCGCTGTCGGGCAGTATCGGCCGTATGACCGCAGGCTACATCGACGACGTCAACTGGGCCTTGAACGAGAACAGGTCGGACAGCATGTTCGCCCCCAAGGAAAATGCCCACGGGCACGCGGAGTTCGGCATGGACGATACCCGCAAGTTCCTCAGCTCCCTCGGACAGCATCCGGACGCCTACTCAGAAGTGGCCATCGCTGAACGCGTCTACACGACAGCCGCCATGGAGAATCAGGTCGGCTCCGACGGAGGCATCAACGAGCCTCGTGTTCGTGAGGCTCTGCGCACCGGTGCAGAGGTACAGGGCATGCTCGATCAGTCCCGGGCCGACCAGGTGGAGGCCGAAGGGCTGCAGGCGGACAAGGAATACAACGAGGCGCTCGAGAAGCGCGCCGCGTGGATCGAACTCGGAGTTGGCGTGGGCGTTGCCACCGGCGCCGCGTTCCTCCCCCCGGTGGCCGCAGCGGGTGTCGCCGGCACCCTCATTCCTCTGGGTATGGAGCACGGCCAGGCGCTCGTGGAACAGGTCCTCGGAGATGTCATCGGCGACTGGGCCGAGTCCAAGCAGCAGGACAGCGGCGACGACATTCAGGAGCAACGCCGTGAAATCTTCAAGGCAGGAGAGTTCAATGCCGGCTACCCCATGACTCAGTTCTTGGACCGCCACGGCATCAACCCCGATGAAAGTAATTTCGCGCAGGATCTGGAGACCGATCTGACTGCTGGTTACGGAAAGGGAACCGATCGCGAGAACCAGCAGGGCGTTCGCCCCCAGACGGGGGACTGATGAAGGGGTCAGGTATGTCTTCGCGTAATACTGTGACATGGACTGCTGCCGTGCTGGCGGCCACATTTTGCATCTCCGCCTGCCAGTCCGGCGACACGAAAGAGAACGCTACTCCTGCCCCGACGGAACGGAGCAATTGCCTGGGCTTCTTGAACCAGGCGGGAACGAAGGCCGCTGCCGGCCTTCTGGGCACTGATTCCTATCTCACATCAGCGGCCCCCAAGGGTACCGCTGGAGCAGCGAAGGAGATGGTTTCGGAGTACCGGGCGAATGGGGTCACCGAGGCCAAGAAGATCGGGCTCTGCTGGATCTACCGCACCACGAAAGACCTCAGTGACGTGACCATCACGTCCTCGTTTGCCTCAGCGGTCCCGGACAGCAGCGCGGTGGCTTCTGATTTCACGCCCTACAAGATGGGTGAACTGGCACTCGCCAGCAGCAGGAAGGCCGTCGTTTATCTGAGCTGTTCCAGTGAGCGATTCGAAGCGGACAGCAGTCGAAGGACAACGACTCTGCGTGTCGAGGCAAGCAACCGCTACGAGCCGGACGGCTCCCCGGAGGAACTCCGGAGGAACAACCTCACGATCACACACTCCGTCGCTCTCGCTCTGGCGGAGGGTCTCGGCTGCGAGAACAACGCCGATCTTCCCAGTGTCTTCAAGATGGCCCCTGGCGCATGAAATCACGGCGCACGGCCGCTGGGTCGAGTCAGACGTCGAGTCCTGGTGGCAGCAGGTCGAGGAGGTCGGCGCCCGTCGTCCGAGAACCAGGCCCCTCCGCTCTTTTCGAGTAGATGGGGAAGATGACGATACGTCGGCTGTTGATCGTCGTGGTCGCCGCTGCGGTGGTTGCCGTGGGAGCCGGACTCGCAGTGTGGGCAACTGCGTTCCGAAGCGATGCGAAAGAGCTCAGGGCTTCGGAGATGTGCAACGAGGGGGTGTTCTCTGCCAAAGTCGAGCCTCTGGAACGGCTCGTCTCCCCCGACTCGTCGTTCACCTCGGACTGGTCCCGAGAGGCCTCTGACAGCTCACTGCTCCTCACCTGCAGCACCTCGACCTCCCATGCATCCGTCAAGATGACCGCCGAACTGCCTGAAGGATCCGTGTCTGTCGATTCGGGTTTCTGCCAGCGGCTCGGTGGAGGAGGAGAGCGACATTGAGAACGCTGCCATTCACGACCGGGCCTCGGTTCATCGCCGACGGCGAGACGGGAACCGTGTGACCGTAGACACGAAGCGCCCACTCTATTGGGCGCTGCCACAAGTGCCCTCGGTACTCCCAGGTCGATTTTCAGGCATTACGAAAGACTGCAGGGAAGCGACAATGAGATCGAAATCTGAGAGCGCTCACCTACAGAAATCCTGCTCTTGCATGTTGATACGGTCAACGACATGCGAAAAGGCGGGGTCCATTAGACCCTGAGCCTCAACGAGTATTCTACTGGGCAGTAGAATCCAATTCCTTCTTGTCCTGTCGAGCGTCCACTCGACTTGCGTATGGGTAGCCCCTACAGCATCTTCGATGAGCTGCGCCGTCTGTTCACTACGGTTCTTGTAGCGCCATTTCATGTACGGCACCTGCAAGTATCCGTGAGTAGAATTAGACTCCGCCGAAAGCCCGAACCACTCAAGCTCGCCGAATCTACTCAACGCTTGCGCCGCAGATTTGAATCGTTTTTCCACTCAATTCTCCGTCATGCACTACCAGAGAGGGCCCGTATACCCTCCGCGCCCAACAAGAAGCTCTGAAATCATATATCCCACGCCGGGACTCGGTCCCAGTACAACCGTCCGGTGCAAGTCCGAGTGCATCGGTTCCCGTTTGCGGATTGGTGACGTATTGGAAGGCGTTGGGCGCCGGAGCAAGGCCGAGCGGATCGGACGTGAGATAGCGACCTGCTTCCGGATCGTAATGACGGAAGTAGTTGTAGTGCAGACCCGTTTCGTGGTCGTAGTACTGCCCCGGAAAGCGCAACGGCGTATATGTCGCACTACCTGCCGTCCAGGCTGTCGTGCCCCAAAGAGTGCTCCTCGTTCGCCAAGCAGTCCGGCCCTGCTCGTCGATGAGTTCCGTCGGAGTTCCGACCAGGTCCGTGACCATGGCGAAGAAGCGAGAATCAATGTCTTCCTGTGGAGCCACGGCTGCCGAGATACGTTCCGTTTGGGCGATGGGGCGTAGGCCCTGATGGTCCCAAGTGAGGATGACCGGGTTCGGTAGACCCGGTGACGTGTTCGTCTGTTCACACAGCGTCGTGCCGTCCCAGGTGAAATCGACGCGCTCAACCACCGCGCCATCAGCCGCCAAACGCATTTTGGCGGTTCGGCGACCCAGTGGGTCGTAGGTATAGCACCAGCGTGTGCCGCCCGGAGTGATCACTGACACCAGGCGGTCTTCCGCGTCCCATTCGTAGCGCCAGGTGTCAGGCTTGCGCGACAGGCGCACCTTCTGGCGCAGAACTACGCGTCCGAGTTCGTCGTGTTCGTAACGGACCCGGCCGGCTCGCGTGAGGCGGCTGCCCACATACTCGCGGTCACCGGTCGCTTCGCCGCCAGGATGTGTCGTCGGCCACGAGGCGGAGGCTTGGTTTCCCGCAGGGTCGTAGGCGTATGTTTCCGTCCAGTTCGCCGCGTGCACCGCTGTGACGCGGCCTGTCGCGTCCAGGTCGAAGCGGCGGTAGCCGGTCACGAGGTCGTCAATGCCGATGAGGTTGCCGTCGGCCCGATACGTGTACGTGCGGTGGTGGATCGCTTCACCGCCGTCACCGTTGAACACCGACTGATTCGTCATTCGACCGATCGCGTCGAATGTGTTCTCCAGTCGCAAGGCTTCGCCGACCGTGCGGGCCAGTTCGCGACCCACAGGGTCGTACGTGAAGTCAATGACTCGTCCGGAGATCGTCATGCCGCTACGCCGCCCCGCCGTACGTCCATGCCGTCGCCGCGCCAGTAGGTGTCGTTCGTCCAGTCAGACGGCCCAAGTCATCGTAGGTGTAAATCAGTTCGCGGCCGTTCACCGTTTCGGAAGTGACCCTGCCGCACGCGTCTCGGACCACCGCAAGCCTCGTACCGTCCGGGCCGACTGCCTCTGCGAGTTGGTCCGTGTGGTCGTAGGCGAGCCTCGTCACGTCGCCTGCCACGTTCTTGTGCGTCACTTGACCCATCGCATTGCGTTCGAATGAGATCACCTGACCCAGTGCGTCGGTGCGTGAACCCAGGCGCCCACCCAGGTCGTACGTGTAGGTCAGAACGCGGTCGTCGAAGTCCGTCTCCGTGATCAGACGGCCCGCCGGATCGTATTCGTACCGCCAGTTCAAGCCTTCGGGGTTCGTCACCTGCGTCAGGCGCAGTTCCTTGTCGTGCTGGAATTCGTAGCGCACTCCGTTTGGTCCCGTACGGGCGGCCACCAGGTCGAAGTGGGTGTACTCGAAGTTGGAGACACCCCCCAGTTCGCCGGTGTGGCTGGTGCAGTTTCCCTCGCCGTCATATGTCCACGACTCAGCAGCACCGTCGGCGTGGAGGCGTCGAGCGAGGCGGCCTTCCACTGTCCACTCCAAGTGAGTGACAGCGCCTGCTCGGTCGGTGATCGTGACGGGGCGACCGAAAGCGTCGCGTTCGTAGCGAGTGGTGGCGCCGAGAGGGTCTGTGATCGCGAGAGGAAGGCCCGTCCCGGTGCACTGGATTGTGGTTACGTGGCCGAGGGAGTCGGTCACTGATATTGCGTGGCCCGATTCGTTGTACGCGAAGTGGGTGGTCAAGACCGTCGCGGCGGTCAGCGATGTGCGGTTGCCGCGGTCGTCGTAGGCCTGGCGTATCTCCGTGCCGTCGGTGTTCACCACCCGTACCGACAGCCCGCGGTCGTTGTACTCCGCCGTCGCCTCGCGACCGTCCGGGCGGACCACCGAGGTCAGGTGGCCGCGCTCGTCGTACCGGAACCTCGTCGTGTGGCCGAGCGGGTCCGTCCGGGAGATCAGGCGGTTGTAGCGGTCCCGGTCGAATCGGGTCACCGCGCCCACCGGGTCGACCTCGGTGACCACCTGGCACAGTTCGTTGACGAAGTACTGGTAGACGTGTCCGGTGCCCGTGGTGGCGGTAGTGGTGCGGAGGCCCGTCTCGGAGTCACGGTCGGCGTAGTCGATGCGCAGGCTCATGTGGCCTTCGGCGCCACCCTCCGCGATACAGCGGTCGTGGTCGTCGTACTCGTACGTGTAGGCACGGTCGTTGGTGTCGGTCCACGACGTGATGCGACCCGCGTCGTCATACGTGAACCGGAGTGGCAGGCCGGACGAATTCACCACATCTGTGAGATCGCCTGCCGCTGAGTAGCCGTACCGGATCAGTTCTTGGTCGCCCCCGCCGGGTGAAGCGCCGACGAGGTGGAGGGCAGTGATCCTGTGCGCCTCCGTGGTGATACGGATCCGGTAGCCGCCGCTGTGGGAAACAGCGGTGGGTGTGCCATCAGTGTCGTGCTCGGACGCGATCCGGTTGCCGTTGCGGTCGTCGATCTGCTCCAGCAGGGCGTGGTCGTCCGCCTGTTGCGTGAAGTGCCAGGCGCGGCCAAGGGCGGAATCCGTGATCGTGTAGCCCTCAGGCCCGGACCGTAGTTCCCAGCGCGGTCCTTCCGTCGGAAGGACCGTGCCGTCGGCGGCCGGGTGGGGATAGGCCAGGATCAGACCGTCCTCGTGAACGAAGACGATGCGGTCGCTCTGGATCTCCAGTCGCTGGTCGACGGTCGAGGACCAAGAGGGACCGAACCAGCGGCCGGCGCGGTAGCCGGACTCGGCCCGGCGTTTGAACTCCAGGGGAAGTGTCCCGGGGAGGACCACGTCCGTCTGCGGCAAGTACATCTTGCCGGTGGCCAGGTCGACCGGGTCGGTGGGGTTGTTCCGAGTAGCGTGGCCATCGCTGTGGGAGCCGGGGTCGCTCGCGTCGAGGTGGGCACCGGCCGTGCCGAGGCCGGTCGGGCTGCCGAGAGCGTTACGGCCGTCCAGGTGGCGAGTCAGGCTTCCCACGCCTTTGAAGGCCGCTCCCCCGGCCAGGCTCGGGGCCATGTAACCGAGCATGCGGACCGGGTCCTTCTGGAACTCGTCCCAGGTGTTGGACACTCCCGTGTAGACGTCCTTCGAGAAGCCCACCGGGTCCCTGACCGCGCCCACCCCGCCGTCGATGACCATCGCGCCGTCGTGGAGATACGCCTTCGGTTCGGTCAGCAACCGGCCGGGGTTGACCGCCAGCCCGAATTCGACGAGGTCGTCCCAGCCCTCCTTCGCGCCGTCGGTCAGGCGCTGCCAGCCGCTCGGGCGCTTCGGAGCCTTTTCGGCGGCCTTGTACAGGGTCCGCTTCGCAACGCCGGCCGCCTCCGTGACCTCGCCCTGTGCTCTGTTGATCCGCTCGATCAGTTCCGCCATCGCGGTCCTGCCCGGGTCGGCCTCGGGGGGCCGGGTGGGCAGCGTCGTATCGCCGGCCTTGATCGCCGCGTTGTAGTCGTCCACGGCCTTGGCGTACTGGCGGGAGAGGTCGCGGGCCGTGGGTGCCTCGTGGTCGAGAATCTGTCGGGTGAGGCGCTGGGCTCCGTCGAGCACCTCCCGGTAGGCGAGTACGGCGACGCCCGCTTCGACGAAAGCGTCCGTGGCGCCGTCGAGTTCTTTGGGCAGTTTCCTGACCGTCTTGCGGAACTCCTCGGCGGCCTCGCCCTGCCAGGGATCGGTGTTGAGCTTGCGCAGTTTCTCCGCGCCCTCGCCGAAGTGTGCGGCCGCACCGCCGAGTTTCTTGATGAGCCGGTCGAGCTCGGCGGGTTTGCCCGGGACCCAGTCCTCGACGGTGTCTTCGGGAGCGATCCATATGCGGCGGAAGAGGAACCGTTTGTCCGTCATGCCGGGTGCTCCTGCTCCTGCCTCTATTTCTGGGTCTGCTCGGTGCCGTTGTCCTGGCCGTCGCGGTCGACCGGCCCCAGGCGGCCACGGAACTCGGTGCTTTCCTCGGCTATTCCGTGTCCCTCCAGGAATGAAGTGACGGGGTGATCGTCCTCGAACTGCTCCTGCCGTTCGAGCATCATTGCCTTGTACCGGGCTTTGGTCTCGGTGACCAGAAAGTCGTTGATCGTGGCGCCAAGTGCGGAGACGATCACGTCGGCGTCGTCGGCGATGCAGCCCAGGCCGTGGCACCACTTGTCGAGGAAGTCGCCGACCGCCTCGGTGACTTCAGCAGCGCCGGTCTTGTCCTCGGTGGCCTGGAACGGGTCGTCGAACATCTGCTCCGCGCGTTCGCCGGCGATCTTCCGGGCGGCGGCGGTGGACTCTTCGAGGGGGCGCGCGATCGATTGGAGGAACTGGACCTCCCACTTGAACTCGCCTCCGTCCGCGCCCAGCGGAATGAGCCAGCCCTGTGCGTCGCTCACGCCGCACCGCCCCGGGGACGGTACGAGATGTGCAGCACCGGCTCCACGGCGGTGGCGGCCGAGACAAGCCGTACGGCGTGCTCGGCGGCCGGGTCCAGCCATACGTCGAGTCCCGGTGGCAGCAGATCGAGAAGGTCGGCGCCGGTTGTCGAGAACCACGCTTCTCCGCCCGTGAACAGCTCGAACTGTTCCAGCGACGTGAACACGGGGACCAGCCGGGCCGGGGAAGGGGCGGTGGCGGTGGCGGTGACCAGGTCGAGGATGCGGGAGCGCGGCGGTGCGTCGGCGGCCGGGGGATCCAGCGCGGCAACCGTCAAGAAGCCCGGATCCTCCGGTCGTTCTCAGTACACACGGGCATGGATGAACGCGTCGAAGAGCTCCTGTGGAGACGCCCTCCCGTCCATCGCCCGTTGCGCAGTCTTCGCCAGGCCCTCCGTGTCGTCCGGCTGCCGCCGTGGTCTCTCCGGTACAGCCGTGCCGACTTCACTGGTTGTCACCATGCTGGTGCGCCCCCGTTCGCACGCATGCGCCAAAAGATCACACACGCTTACCGTGGAACGCGACAGCGGCTTTGTGAACCGGTGCGTGGTGAAGCGCGCATACGGGAAGCGGCCCGAGCCGCCTTCCCCTCAGTCCGGCAGTGTGGGGGCCTCAGCCCATCAGCATGCGGAAGCGGGCCGCGTTGCCCTTGTCCGTGTCCTGGTAGCCGATGACCGAATCGTCCAGGAGCTGGGCGATGCGGGCCAGCTTCTGGCACATCTGGTCCATCTCCGTGGCGCTGCTGCGCTGGATCTCGCCGTAGGCGCTCTTCGCCTCGCCCTGCCACGTCTCGGCGACGGCCGCGACCTTGCGCATGAGGGTCTCCAGGCCCTCGGAAAGCTCCCTGGTCGTCTTGCGCACGTCGATGGCGGCCTGGGTGACCGTGTCGTAGTTGACGGCTGTGCGGTCGTAATTGACGCTCACTGTCCGGTTCTCCTCGGTTGCGTACGGCGCTGCGGGTCAGGCGAGGTCGGTGATGCGGCTGGTCACCTGGTAGGAATTGTCCACTTTGCGGATCTCCGAGACCCGGTCCTGCTCGTGCTGGGTGAAGCCCTTGACGCTCATGCGCATGACCTCTTCGAGGTCGACGAGGTTGTCCTGCAACTTCTTGAGGTGCTGGTTCACACCGCGCTGAACGGAGTCGAACTCCTTGCCCGCGGCGCCCTGCCAGCCTCCCTGAATCATGTCCACGACGGCGTTGAGCGACGTCACCCGGCTGCTCACATCCGTGTGGAAGGTGCGGATCTTGTCAGCGAGGTCTGTCAGGTCCTGGTCGCTGTAATCGACGCTCATGGTCTCTTGCCCCTCCTCTGAAGCACTGGTGGCTTTCACCACCGTGACGGGTCCGCCCGGACCGATGTCCGGGCTCTCCTGGCGGGCAAGAACCGCTCCGGCTCCCGCGCGACGCGTGGTCGCAACGTCGCACCGCCCCCGTGCCGGCACCACGCATGCACGTGACACCCGCGATTACTCTAGTCACTTGATCCGCAGGTTCCAACGGCGGAGTGTCATCAGGGCAGTTCGGGGGCAGGGTGGCCGGGCGCCAGTGGCGGTCGGCTGCTTCCGCCACCGAGGCCGTGGCAGGGCCAGTAAGGTTGTCGGGGATCGTTGGTAAGCCGCCTGAAAGGACACCTCCGCCATGGCCCAGGTGCCGGACGAGGACGTCAAAGCCCGCAAGGAGCGCGAGCGGGACGAGCTGTACGCACTCGACATCTCGGGTGTGGAGTGGCACAGCGCGCCGGGGACGGAGGAACACGAGGAGCGGGTGGAGATCGCCTACCTGCCCGACGGAGCCGTGGCCATGCGGTCGTCGCTGGACCCGGAGACGGTGCTGCGGTACACCGAGGCGGAGTGGCGGGCTTTCGTCCTGGGTGCGCGGGACGGGGAGTTCGACCTAGAGCCGGCGCCGGGCGACGGGGGCGTCGTCGCCGAGTGACACCGGTGCTCGCGCCGCCGCCCCGCGATCACGGACTCCGGCGGCGCCGCAGGTCTCGCAGGACCACGGCCGTACCCGAGATGAGCACGACGAGGACGCCTCCGACGGACAGGCCGTAGACGGCGTACCGGCGATCGCGTTCCTCGGGGGTCTCGGCCAGGGAGAACGGTGCCACGTCCGGTGCCTCGGCGCTCCTCACGCCCGGGTCGGGGGTCGGAGACGAAGGGGGCGCACCGGAGTCCGCCTCCTGGACCGCGCGGACGGGATCGACCACTCCCCAGCCCACGAAGTCGTCGTGTCCGTTGACCGAGCGCTCGGCCGTCTGCTCGATTCGGGTCACGATCTGGGCCGGGGTCCAGTCGGGGTACTTCTCTTTCAGGAGGGCCGCCACCCCGGCGACGAACGGGGCCGAGAAGCTGGTGCCGCTGTCCGTGCACTGGCCGCCGCCGGGGACCGTGGAGACGATGTCGACGCCGGGTGCGGCCACGCCGACGAAGTCGCCGGGCTGGGAGAACGCGGCACGCTCGTTGTTGCGGTCCGAGGAGGCCACGGCGAGGACACCCTCGAAGGCGGCGGGGTAAGTGTCCTTGGTCTTGCCGTCCAAGCCGTCGTTGCCTGCGGAGGCCACGACGACGACGCCCTGGGCGAGGGCCTCGCGTACCGCTTCGGCCAGCTCGGAGGTGGCGGCCAGGGGCTTGGTGGTGTCCTGGGAGATGTTGACGACGTCGGCGCCCTTGGTGACCGCGTGTCTGATGGCCGCGGCCATCGAGTCCGAGTCGCCGCTGCTGTCCGCGTCGTTCTGGCGGACGGGAATGACGGTGGCGCCCGGCGCCAGCCCCACGAATCCCGTTCCCTCGGCCGGGCGGGCGGCGATGATGCCGGCGACCTTGGTGCCGTGGCCCACTTCGTCGTGGGTCGGGTCGCCACCTTTGCCCTTGGTGAGCAGGTCGAGTCCGGCGGCCTTGTCCACGGCGTCGGTCAACTGGGGGTTGTCGTCGTCCACGCCGGTGTCGATCACCGCGACGCGTACGCCCTTGCCCTTGCGCGTGCCCTGCCACAGCTCGTCGAGCAGGACCCGCTGGAGCGGCCAGGGCCGGGCCTTGAACTGTTGCTCGCTGGGGAACGTGCACGAGCCGCTGCCGGCCAGCCGGAGAGGCGCCCGCGTGTCCACCGCGGAGTGCGCGATCAGCGCGCCCGGCGGGCACGTGCTCAGCGCCGTCAGCAGCGCGGCGGCGGCCAGCGTGGGTGCCTTCGTCGGCGGCTGCTGCACGTCTTCCTCGTCTTTCCTGTCCTCGGCACTGCGGTTCTGGGGTCCTGAAGCCGGTCGTCGAACCGGTGTGGTCAGGAACCCTGCGGCTGTCGGGCGCTGTTGGTGTCCAGCCGCGGCCCCTTGGCCAGGAACTCCGACCACGCCAGCGGCACCTTCGCCGGGCGTACGTTCTCGTAGCCGAGCTTCACCTGTGCCTCGCTGGGCTCCGGGCTGCCGTCCGATGTGCTCTTCCGGCCGTCGGCACCGATGTCCGACCTGTCCGCGTCGCTGTCCCCGTTGGCCTGCACGGCGTACCTCAGGCCGGTGTCGGTGACGAGGAACAGTGAACCCGAGTCCGTGCCGGTGCCCTGGATCTGGGTGTACAGCAGACCTGTGCCCGGAGTGACGTGCGTGCTCGTGCCGTCGGAGGTGATCTCGGCCGGGTACTGCTGTCCGGCCCAGGTGCTGAGGGTGGTGTCGCCCTCCGTGTCCACCTTTCTGAGGACGCTGCACACCGTGTCGCGCCCCGTCCCGGCGGCGGCGGAGTTGACCTGGTGGACGCGTTGACGGGGCCAGTCGTCCGGCTGGCCCTCGAAGGGGTCGGGTTCCGCGGTGAAGTCCTG
The DNA here is from genome assembly GCF_027947575.1 of Streptomyces rubrogriseus. Lineage (NCBI taxonomy): Bacteria > Bacillati > Actinomycetota > Actinomycetes > Kitasatosporales > Streptomycetaceae > Streptomyces > Streptomyces rubrogriseus. The sequence continues at coordinate 6,564,246 of NZ_CP116256.1, forward strand.
CAGGCCCACGGTGCGGGCCTCGCCGTTCATGTTCAACGTGGCCGTCTGCGGCGAGGTGATCAGGAGCCAGGCGGTGAACTCGGTGATCGGCTGTACCTTGCCCGGCAGGACGACGTAGTACTTCGTCCCCTCCCCGGTCTCCGTCTTCAGGACCGTGCCCACCTTGTTCTCCTGCGCCGACAGGGCGCCGGACACGCCCGCCGGGGTGCCGATGGCGGGCGGCAGCCGGGGGAAGCGGATCGGATCACCCTTATGGAGCGTCGCGAGCCACTCGTTGGTGACGAGCTGCGGCTTGCGAGAGCCTACGAGTGCGGTGGTGAGCGCATCGGACTCGGTGCCGGTGACAAGGTAGGAGCTGCCCTCGGCGTCGACCAGGTATCGCTCGCCCGTGCGGGTGGCCACGTACAGAGTGTCGCCGCCCTTCAGCCGACCGGCGCCCTCCGTCTTCGCCGCCTCCTGCGAGGCGAGGACGAACGTCGCCTCCTGAACCGTCTCCCCCTTGCCGCCGGGCTGTTCACAGACGGCCCAGCGTTTGGCCCGGCCTGCCTCTTCGGGCGCGGGCAGCCGGTCGGGCGCGTACGGGATGCCCAGGATCGGGCCGCGCGGGATCTCCCCCGAGTCGAGGACGTCGTCGCCCACCTGGACGACCTCGTAGGTGCCGTCCTTCATGAGCAGCCGGGCGGAGGCCAGGTTCAGCACGGGGTGCAGACGGGTGTCGCCGTCCGTCTTGAGAACGACATATCGCGTGGTCGACTGCTTGCCCACGATGACTCGTGCACCGGGTTCGTCCCAGCCGGACGGGGCGGTCGGCCGGAACATGCCCCAGGCTCCGAAGACGGCCAGGGTCAGTGCCCCGGCGACCAGACTCGGCACCACCGTGCGCAACGGTTTGGGGGCGCCCTCCTCCGTTCCCGAAGGTGACGGCTGAAGGAATGCTGCCAGCAGGCGCCGCTTCGCGAACGTGTAGGCGTTGAGCTCGTCCCGCCGTGATGCCATGAATGACCGTCTCTCCCCGTGCCGGTCAGGGACGATCACCTCGTCCACCCCGTACTGACAGACCGACCCCTACTATGCCTGCTGACGGCGCCGCGATGATCGGCGGGTAGGGTGTTCGGGTCTTCAAGAGCCGCGCGCGCCACCCATATTGCAGCTGCCGGCTCGGCAGATTCGGGGGAACTGAATGATGGCTTCCGGGACACGTACGCGAAACCGCGGCCGGACGCGGGCCCCGAGCACCGCACACCTGAGAACACGTCCCGGGCAGGGCACGTCGTCCAGGTTGCAACGGCTGCTGCTGGTGGAACTCGCCCTGGCCGCCCTGCTCGTCGGCTGGATCGTGGGCAGGGTGGCCATGGTGCCGGCTGCCCTGCTCGCCGTCGCGCTGGTACTGATCGCCTTCGCCCGCCGCCGGGGCCGGTCGGTCCCCGACTGGTTGTCCACCGCACGGGGACTGCGGCACCGGCTCAGGCGAGCCGGTGCCCTGGCGATCCCGCCCGGGACGGAGCCGGCTCTGGTGCCGGCCCTCGAGTGCGAGCCCGCGCTGCGCACCTACTCCTGTGGGGCAAACGACCGGCGGCCGGTGGGCATCGTCGGGGACGGCACATTCGTCACGGCCGTCGTCCAGGTCGAGGCGGACGCCACCGCTCTGCGGGCTGAACGGAGCCGGCAGCCGTTGCCGCTGGGAATCGTGCGCGACGCCCTGGCGGTCGACGGAATCCGGCTCGAGTCGGCACAGATCGTGCTCCACACCCAGCCGGCGCCCGCGCTGCACCTGCCGCGGCAGTCGGTGGCGGTCGCCAACTACGCCCCGTTGCAGGAACGGACGGGCACACCAGCCGTACGCCTCACCTGGGTCGCTCTGAAACTGGACCCGGAGTTGTGCCCGGAGGCCGTGGCGGCACGCGGGGGCGGGCTCTTCGGAGCTCAGAAGTGTGTGGCGCGCGCTGCCCACCACCTGGCCAGCAGACTCACCGGGGCCGGCTTCCGCACCACCGTTCTCCGGGAGGAGGAACTGGTCACGGCCCTCGCCACCTCCATGTGTGCCAATCCGCTGGTGACCGCAGAGGCCGGACGCACCGAGCAGCGCCAGCCGCGCACCCGCGAGTCGGCGCGCAGCTGGCGATGCGACAACCGCCGGCACACCACCTACTGGATTCGCCGGTGGCCCCAATTCGGCGGCGATCAGTCCTCCTCGCTGCCGCAGTTCGTGGCCGATGTCACGTCGGTACCGGCGCTGGCGACCACCTTCAGTCTCCGTCTGTCGCAGGACGGACAGGAAGTGTCGGTGCGCGGGCATCTGCGGGTGACCGGCCGCAGTGACGACGAACTGGTGGCCGCTCGGCGGGCGCTGCAGGACGCCGCCCGGCGGTCGGGCACCGGACTGGCCCGGCTCGACCGTGAGCAGTTGCCCGGCGTCCTGGCCACGCTGCCCCTGGGAGGCACGCGATGAGTTCTCTCTCCACCCTGCCGGCCGACGGCGCGGACGGGAGGGCGCGGAGCGAGCCCGGGACGGGTTCTTCGCCGGGCACACGCCGCGACCCCCGGCGCTTTCTGAAGGGTTTCGGGCTGCTGGGCCCGCGGCATGGCGCCCACACGGTCCCGGCCGCGCAGCTGGACGCGCTCGCGCTGCCTCTCGGTGACGACGGTGTCGTCATCGGTGTGGACGCGGAGGGCCGCCCCGCGGTGCTCGGCGTGAACAGACCCACTCCGTACGACGTGGTTCTCATCGCCGGTCTGTGGACCGCTCAGGTGATCGCCCTGCGCGCCGCCGCGACTGGCGCGCGGGTCGCGGTGGAGACGGGGCGGCCCCAGGCGTGGGTGCAGTTGGTCCACGCCATGGGCGGGGGGCAGAACGGCTTGGCGGTGTACGACGTCGGGCGGGTGCCGCCGCAGGGCGCGTCGGCGGGCACGCCGGTGCTGGTGGTGCGGGACTGCGGTATGCGGCCGCCGCGTGGGCGCGTCGCCTCCGGCCCCTGGCAGTCGGTGCTCACGCTGTTGCCGTATCTCAGCCCGGTCGCTCCGCGGCTCATGCGTCAGGCACGTCTGACGGGTGTTCAGCGGGTGTCGCCGGACGAGGCCGCGGAGCTGGGACGCGTCCTGGCGCTCTCCCGGACCGAGACGGAGTCCTTGCCGACGCTCGCCGACGGCATGACCCTCTGGTGTGCGGACCGGGACCGCCAGTACGTGATGACGCAGCCCACGGACGGGGAGACCGGGCTGCTGGGTACGCCGCGCCGGATGGACTGATCACCGGGTGCCGCACCGGTCTCTCCGGGCCGGCCGGTCAGGACTTCTGTGGTGCACCGCTGCCGATGCCGAGTACGAGGTAGCTCCACTGCTTCTTCTTGCCGTCGGCGGGCCCGTTCGCGGACTTGACTCCGAAGAAGAGTCGCCCGTTCTGGACGACGATGTCGTTCTGGTCCGTCATTGTCATCAACTGTGCCTCACTCGGCAGTCCGAAGTAGAGGAACGGCACCTCCTCGTCCGTCCGCGGATCCAGAGCGACGAGTGCGTTCGGCGCGATGTGGTCGTCGCTCAGGCGCAGAGCCAGAAGGCGGTCGCCGCTCATGCGCACCGGTTGGAGCAGGGCACCGGGGCCGGAGTCGAACTTCTTGGTCGTGTCCCCCGTGGCGAGGTCGAAGCCGATGATCCAGTTGTACGTCTGCTTCTCGAGTTGGTCCTTGCTGCGGATGAAGACCTGTTCCTTTCCGACGGCGATGGTCGGGCAGTCGTCGATCATGAGGTATTCGGTGTCCGAGCATTCGGCGACATAGGCGCCGTTGCGGAGACTGATGGTGGCCCGGTTGTGGCCCTGGTCGTCGAGGGAGATGAGGTCGGTGATCCCGGTGTCACCGGCGGACACGGCGACGACCGTGGGGGCGACGGAGGGCACATGGAGGCTGCGGATGCCCTCGGCGGCGGTGTACGTCCACAGGGCGGCGCCCGTGGCGAGGTCCAGCTTCCGCAGCCTGTACGTGACGTCCCGCCAGGATCCGGCGGAACCGGGGTCACCGTTCCAGCAGTACTCCCGGACGATCAGCCCTCGGCCGCCGACGACCCCCATGTCCTGGCAGGGCGCGGTGGTCGCCGTGGACCAACGGGTGGCCCCGTCCTTCATGTCGTAGCCAATGGTGCCGCCGCCCCAGGTGACGGCGACCGTGCCGTGCGCGAGGGCCACCCCGGGGCGGTCCTTCTCGGTGCCCGTGGCGTCGCTCGACTCGCGCCCCAGCTGGGAGACGGAGAATCGGTTCTGCCAGAGCAGGCGGCCGTCGTCGAGGTCGACGAAGGCCACCTGGTTGCAGAGGGCCTCGTCCGCCCAGTCGTTCGCCCGGAAGAGCACAGCGGTGCGATTGTCTCCGGTGACCTCGCGGGTGTAACCGCAGATCGGGCCGTCGAGCGCGAGCCGCCACTTCTCGTCGCCGGGTGCGGCATCGGTGCCGATACTCATGCCGACGAGGGTCTTGTTGATGCCTTTGGCGAGGATGCGGTCCGTGGCCCACATCCCGGGCATCTCCACGTGCTCGCCGGGCTTCATGTCGTCGACCGAGAACCGGAAGGCCATCGTGCCGTTGCTGCTCGCCGGCCGCTCCTCGACCGTGTCGCGGACGTCGAGCGGGCCCCGGCCCACCTCGGGCCGTGTCCTCTCGGACGCCTGCGAGCCCGCACTGTCGCGCCCCCACAGCAACCAACCGCCGGTGCCCAGCGCCCCCGTGAGGACGACCGCGAGGAGCCCCATCAGCAGCTTGCGGGAACGCTTGGGTCCCGGTCCTCCGGCGTCACCGTGCGCAGTCCGAGCCTCGAAGGGTCCCGCCGCGGGTGCGGGGCTTTGGGACATCGACGGGGGCGGGCCGAAGCTCACTCGTGGCCTCTTCCTGGTTCAGGGGAATTCCGACGTTTCCCAGAGAATTCCTGCGGTGGGACGACGGAGATCGTCTCCAACTATGCCAGCCTCGCCGTCACTCGATGGAAGCGGGTGATCACGGATCGGGTCATCATCCGTACGAGAGTGGGCGGATGAAGCGACAGGAGTGGCGGCACGAGCCGGAGACCACCTGACTTGTCCGTGGATGTCCCATGAAAATCCCGCGAACACGCAACGTCCGCGGTGTTCTCGAGCCGACCGTGACGCCATGGGCGGGCCTTCGGGCGAGGGCGGGGGCTGCCGGGGCGAGGCTCGCGATGATTAGGCTGGTGTCGGGCGCGACGGCAGAACCCGTGAGCGGGCGTCGGCGTCTCAGGGGGAGAACCGGTGGATCGGACGACCTCGGACAATTTCGAATGACAAGCAAGGGTCGCCCCAGCACGGCATGAGGGTGCTCGACCACACCAGGAGGAACTGTGAGCAGCGATCGGGACGGGATCCGCGGGGGCTGGGCTACACCCGGCGATGACCAACCCGACGCGGAGTCCTCCGTCGAGACGACCGGTGAGTTCACCATCGACTACGCGCCGCCCGCCTGGTACACGCAGAACGCGTCCGGTGACGGTGGGCAGGGGGAGGGTGAGGGGGCCGATCCGCCCGCCGGTTCGGCCGGTTCTCCCCCGGCTTCCGCTCCGACGGCTCCGCCCGCGCCTCGTGGTCCGGTTCCGCCGTTGCCGGGGCTGACTCCGCCGCCGCACGCGACGCCACATGGAGCTTCCTCCGGGCCGGCTCCCGCCCCGGGCGCGCCCTTCACGCCCCCGCCCCCGGCGCCGGCTCCGGGGCCGCGTTCACGCCGCCTCCGCCGCCTGGGCCGGGTGCGCCGTTCACTCCGCCCGCGCCGCCGAGCGGGGGCTAGCCGGGTTGCCCAAGCTGCCGGTGGGGAGCGGGTTCGAGCCGCAGCCGTCGCCTTCGCCGGCGCAGCAGTCCGTGCCGCCGGAGCCCGAGTCGGAGCCGGAGGTTCGGACGCCGGAGCCCGAGGCCGTGGCCGACCCGGCGCCTGAAGCGGGGCTCGCGTCTCCCACGGCCCTGCCGACGTTCCCGGCCGGCGGGTTCCAGCTCCAGGCTCCCGCTCCGCCGCCGCCCGCCGAGGAGCCCGAGGCAGCGGCCGAGCCTGAACCCGACCCCGAGCCCGACACCGGCGACCTCGACAACGGCGACCTGGAAAGCGGCGCGACCATGCGCTTCTCCTCCGTCGCCCTCAAGCGCCAGCTCGCCGAGCGGGCCGCCGCGGAGGACACCGCCGGGGAAGGCCCGGCGGCCGGTACCGACGAGGTCCGTGACACGCCGGACGAGTCCTTCGTGAGCACGGGCTTCAGTGACGCCGATACCGATACCGATGCCGACGCCGACGCCGACGCCGAAACTGACGTCGACACGGAGTCCGACTTCGCGTCGGTCTCGGACGAGGCTCCCGACGCGGTGTCCGGTGGCGGGTACGGCGACGTGACCGACCCCCGCCTCGGTGGGTCGGCCCCCGACGCCGAGCCGGAGCCGGAGCCCGAGCCGGTCGTCCTGGCGGCCGTCGCCGAGTCCGAGTCCGAGTCCGCCGAGCAGCGCGCCGACGAGCCCGAGGACCGCGTCCCGGCGGAGGACGTGCCCGTGGACGCGGTGCCCGACGACGCCGCGCCGCCTGCCGACAGCGTGCCGCAGGACTCCGTTCCGCAGGACGCGACGCCCCCCGCGCCCGAGGGGATGCCACCGCTGCCTCCGTCGTACCCGCCGGTCGCGCCGGCGGCGGCCCACCAGTGGCCCGCACAGCCCCAGCCGCCGACACAGCCCCAGACCGCGCCCGCGCCTCCCGAGCAGCCGGGCGCAGCGGCGCAGCAGCCTCCCTTCCAGCCGCAGGCTCCGCAGCCGGCGCCCGCCGGGTGGGACGCGCCGCCCGCGCCTCAGCCGGGCTACGGATTCCCGCAGCCCGGTGCGCAGGCCCCGCAGCCCCAGCCTCAGCCCCACTCCCCCGTCCAGCCGCCCGGCGGATACGGCTTCCCGCAGGCGCCGCACGGGCCGTCGCCGCAGCAGCCGTATCCCGGTGTGCCGCAGCAGCAGGCGCCGCAGGCTCAGGGCGGCGGCCAGGCTCCGCCCGCCCAGCCGATGCAGCCTGGTCAGCCCGATCACCCCGGTCAGCCCGGTCAGCCCGGTCAGGCTCCCAACGCACCGCAGGCGGCGCCCCACACGCCCCAGGCGCCCCCTACCCAGCAGCCTGAGTACCAGCCGCAGGCACAGCAGCCACAGCAACACCACCCGCAACCGCAGCCCCAGCCGTACCAGCAGCCCGCCGATCCCCGTCTCGGGGCCGCCTGGCCGCAGCCGATGCAGCACGACCAGCGGCAGGCCACCAATCCGGGGGCGGCGCCGCTCGGTTACACGGCGGCCGTGGAGCTGTCGTCCGACCGGCTGGTGAACAACAAGCGGCAGAAGGCGAAGAGCAGCCGTCCGGCGGCCGGTGGTTCGCGGTTCAAGCTGGGCGGCAAGAAGGAGGAGGCCGAGCGGCAGCGGAAGCTGGACCTGATCCGCACCCCGGTGCTGTCCTGCTACCGCATCGCCGTCATCAGCCTCAAGGGCGGTGTCGGCAAGACGACCACCACCACCGCGCTGGGCTCCACGCTCGCCACGGAGCGGCAGGACAAGATCCTCGCGATCGACGCCAACCCGGACGCCGGTACGCTCGGCCGACGGGTGCGCCGGGAGACCGGGGCCACCATCCGGGACCTCGTCCAGGCGATCCCGTATCTCAACTCGTACATGGACATCAGGCGGTTCACCTCGCAGGCCTCGTCCGGTCTGGAGATCATCGCCAACGACGTCGACCCGGCCGTGTCCACGACCTTCAACGACGAGGACTACCGGCGCGCGATCGACGTGCTCGGTCAGCAGTACCCGATCATCCTCACCGACTCGGGCACCGGTCTCCTCTACAGCGCCATGCGCGGCGTGCTCGACCTCGCCGACCAGCTCATCATCATCTCGACGCCTTCCGTGGACGGTGCGAGCAGCGCCAGTACGACCCTGGACTGGCTGTCGGCGCACGGGTACGCCGACCTCGTCTCGCGGTCCATCACGGTCATCTCCGGGGTCCGTGAGACCGGAAAGATGATCAAGGTCGACGACATCGTGGGGCACTTCCAGACCCGCTGCCGGGGTGTCGTCGTGGTCCCGTTCGACGAGCACCTGTCCGCCGGAGCCGAGGTCGACCTCGACATGATGCGGCCGAAGGTGCGGGAGGCGTACTTTAACCTCGCGGCCATGGTCGCCGAGGACTTCGTCCGCCACCAGCAGTCGCACGGCCTGTGGACGTCCGACGGCAACCCGCCGCCGGTCGCCGCCCCGCCCATGCCGGGACAGCAGATGCCGGCGCAGCCCATGCCGGGCCAGCCCATGCCGGGGCAGCCCATTCCCGGCCAGCAGATGCCGCCGCAGCAGGGCCAGCCGATGCCGCCGCAGCCCGGACAGCCCGTGCCGGGCCAGCCGTACCCGCCGCAGCCCGGGCCCGGACAACAGCAGCCGTACCCCCAGCCCGGCTACAACCAGCCCTACGCCCAGCCCGGTTACGGATATCCGCAACCGGGACAGCCGGGACAACCAGGGCAGCCGCAGCCGCAGCAACAGCCGCAGCAGGGGCAGACGCCCCCTCCGTCCCCGCCCCAGCAGTAGCCCCACCACCTCCGAAGGCCCGCCCCGTCCTCGACGGCGCGGGCCTTCGGGCGTGTGCGAACGGCAACGTCCGCCCCAGCCGCCACGCTCTCACCAGGCAAGCGCCAGTGGTCTGCGCCAATGAGGGTCACGTATGGGTCAACTCCTCGTTTCCGCAGGCCACATGGGGTTTGACATACCGTTGACGCGCGCAGACTGCCGCTGGTAGACACACACTTCATTCCGCGTTCACCACCGTTCAAGCCCGCCCCACGCGAGGACGCCCGGCGTCTGCGCGTGCGATGACGCGAGGTCAGGTAGTCATGAACAGACACGATCAGCACGGCAGCGGACGTACCGCCCACCGGCCGTGGCGAACCCGTCTCCTCGCGGCAGCAGGCGCCGGTGCGCTGCTCCTCGCGTCGGGAGCGGTCGCCCCCTCGGTCGCGGCGAAGGAGGGCGACGGAGGCGACGCCGGCGACAAGGTGCTCACCGTCGCCGTGGCGCAGAGCGTCGACTCGCTCAGTCCCTTCCTGGCGGTACGGCTGCTCAGTACGAGCATCCACCGGCTGACGTACGAGTACCTGACCAACTACGACGCCAAGGACAACCACGTCATACCGGGGCTCGCCACCGAGTGGAAGTCCTCGCCGGACAAGCTGACCTGGACGTACACGATCCGTTCCGACTCCAAGTGGTCGGACGGCGAGCAGGCCACCGCCGAGGACGCGGCGTGGACGTTCAACACGATGATGACCGACCCGGGAGCCGCCACCGCCAACGGCAGCTTCGTCGGCAACTTCGCGAAGGTCACCGCGCCCAGCCCGACCCAGCTGGTGATCCGGCTGAAGAAGCCGCAGGCCACGATGACCGCGCTGGACGTGCCGATCGTGCCCAAGCACGTGTGGGAGAAGGTCGACGACTTCTCGAAGTTCAACAACGACAAGGACTTCCCCGTAGTCGGCAACGGTCCGTTCGTGCTCACCGACTACAAGCCGGACAGCTATGTGCGACTCAAGGCCAACAAGGACTTCTGGCGCGGCGCGCCGAAGTTCGACGAGCTGGTCTTCCGCTACTACAAGGACCAGGACGCCGCGGTCGCCGCCCTGCGCAAGGGCGAGGTGTCGTTCGTCGCCGGGTCCCCGTCGCTGACTCCCGCCCAGGCCGACTCGCTCAAGGGCGAGGAGAACATCCGCGTCAACGACGCCCCCGGGCGCCGCTTCTACGCCCTGGCCACCAATCCTGGCGCACGGGCGAAGGACGGGACCGAGTTCGGTGACGGCGACCCTTCGCTGCTGGACCAGCGGGTGCGCAACGCGCTGTTCATGGCGGTGGACCGCAAGGCGATCGTCGACAAGGTGTTCCAGGGCCACGCGGTCGAGGGCGCGGGCTACATCCCGCCGCGCTTCTCCTCGTACTTCTTCGAGCCGTCGGGCGAGCAGGAGCTGGCCTACGATCCCGCGAAGGCCGCCCAGTTGCTCGACGAGGCGGGCTACCGGACCGACTCCGACGGCAAGCGCCTCGGCAAGGACGGCAAACCGCTGGACTACCGCATCCTGTGCCACGCCACCGACCCGAACGACAAGGCGGTCGGCAAGTACCTCCAGGAGTGGTGGGGCGAGCTGGGCATCTCGGTCACCCTCAACTGCCTGGACAACGTGACCGACCCGTGGCTGGCCGGCAAGTACGACCTCGCCTTCGACGGCTGGTCCGTCAACCCCGACCCGGACTTCGTGCTCTCCATCCACACCTGCGCGGCGCTCCCGGCGACGCCGAAGGACACCGGGGCCACCGACAACTTCATCTGCGACAAGAAGTACGACGACCTGTACGCGCGGCAGTTGGGCGAGTACGACGCCGGAAAGCGGGCGGAGATCGTCAAGCAGATGCAGTCCCGGCTGTACGACACCGGGTACATGAACGTCATGGCGTACCCGAACGCGGTCGAGGCCTACCGCACGGACCAGATCGAGTCGATCACCACGATGCCGTCCGCCGCGGGCAACATCTACGGGCAGGACGGCTACTGGAGCTGGTGGTCGGCGGTGCCCGCGGACTCCGGTGACTCCTCCGGGGGCGGGTCGTCGACGGGGACCGTGATCGGGATCGCTGCGGGCGTCGTCGTCCTCGTGGGTCTCGGGGTGCTGTTCGCCGTCCGCCGGCGGGCGTCGGCCGACGACCGTGAGTAGCGCGACCGGCTCCGCCGTCGAGAAGCGGGCTCCCGCGGCCGCGGCGCCGCGGGAGCGGGCCCGCAGCGCGTACCCGCGGTACGTGGCGGGGAAGCTGGCGGGCGCGGCCGTCTCGCTGTTCGCCGTGCTCGTCACGAGCTTCTTCCTCTTCCGGCTGATCCCCGGCGATCCGGTGAAGTTCATGACCGGTGGCCGTCCGGTCTCGGCCGAACAGCTCGCCGTGTACAAGGAGGAGTTCGGGCTCGACCTGCCGCTGTGGGAGCAGTTCACGGACTACTGCGGCAAGGCGCTGAGCGGGGACCTGGGCACGTCGTACCAGTTCCACGCGCCCGTCGTCGACAAGATCACCGAGGCACTGCCGAACACCCTGCTGCTCACCGGTACGGCCTTCGTGCTCTACACCGCGCTGGGCGCCTTCCTCGGCACCCGCTCGGCGTGGCGGCACGGCGGGCTCGGCGACCGGCTCAACACCGGGCTGGCGCTGACGCTCTACTCCATCCCGTCCTTCTGGCTGGGCCTGCTGCTCATCATCGTGCTGTCGGTGGGGGTGGACCCGATCCCCGGGCTGTTCCCGACCGGGGGCATGGAGTCGGGCCGCGAGGAGGGCCTCGCGCACGTGCTCGACGTCGCGCACCATCTCGTACTGCCGGTGGTGACGCTGGTCGCGGTGGAGTACGGGCAGACGCTGCTCGTCACCCGGTCGGCGCTGCTGGACGAGATGGGCAGCGACTATCTGACGACCGCGCGGGCCAAGGGGCTCCGGGACGATCTCGTACGGCGCCGGCACGCCGTGCCGAACGCGCTGCTGCCGACGGTGACGCTGGTCTTCGTCAACCTGGGGCGGACCGTGGCGGGGGTCATCCTCGTCGAGACGGTCTTCTCCTGGCCGGGTCTCGGCGGGCTGTTCTACCAGGCGCTCAGTGTGCCCGATCTGCCGCTGGTGCAGGGCCTGTTCTTCGTCTTCGCCGCCGCGGTGATCCTGATGAACACCCTGGCCGACCTGCTCTATCCGATGCTCGATCCGAGGGTGGGCCGATGAGCGCCGAGACCACCGAGACCACGGAATCCACGTCAGGGCCGCCGGCGAAGTCCGGCGCGCCGGGTCCGCGGGCGCTCGCCCGACGGCGGCGCCGTGCCTCGGTCGCACGCTTCTGGAAGGAGTACCGCAAGCACCGTGCGGGGGTCTTCGGGCTGGCCACGCTGGTGCTGTTCGTGCTCGTGGCACTGACCGCGCCGCTGACCGTCGGGTCGGACGTGGACAGCGTGACCGACGCGCCCGGGCAGCCGCTGGAGAGCCCGAGCGGCCGGTTCCCGCTGGGCACCGACCAGTTCGGGCGGAGCCTGCTGGGCCTGCTGATCTGGGGCTCGCGCGTGTCGCTTCTGGTCGGGCTGCTCGCGGCGGTGCTGTCGGTGCTGATCGGCGCGCTCATCGGGATCACGGCCGGCCACTTCCGCGGCTGGTACGCCACGGTGATGATGCGGATCACGGACTGGTTCCTGGTGATGCCGACGCTGGTGCTGGCGATCGTGCTGGCGACGGTGCTGTCCCGGTCGCTGGGCACGATCGTGCTCGCGATCGGCGTGACCACCTGGCCCACGACGGCACGCCTGGTGCGGGCGCAGACGCTGGCGGTGGAGTCGCGGCCGTACATCGAGCGGGCGAAGGCGCTCGGCGGCGGGCACTGGCACATCATGTCCCGGCACGTGCTGCCCAACGTGATGCCGCTGATCCTGGCGCAGACGACGCTGATCATCTCCTCCGCGATCCTGGCCGAGGCGACCCTGGCCTTCCTCGGGCTCGGGGACCCGGCGGTCGTGTCCTGGGGCGGGCTGTTGCAGGACGCGCGGGAGGCGGGGTCGGTGAGTTCCGGCGACTGGTGGTACCTGGTGCCGCCGGGCATCGGGATCGCGGTGGTGGCGCTGGCGTTCACGCTGTGCGGGCGTGCGGTGGAGGCCGTTCTCAATCCCAGGCTGGGGGTGTCCCGTTGAGTCTGCTCGAGGTGCGGGACCTGAAGGTGACGTATCCCGGCGGTGCGGCCGCCGTGCGCGGGGTCGACCTGACCCTGGCGGCGGGCGAGAAGCTCGGCATCGCGGGCGAGTCCGGCTGCGGCAAGTCCACGCTGGCCCTGGCGCTGCTGCGGCTGCTGCCGCCGGGTGCGCGGGTCGGCGGGGAGATCCTGCTGGACGGCGAGGACGTGCTCACGATGAAGTGGGGACGGGTGCGGGCGGTCCGCTGGGCGGGGGCGTCGATCGTCTTCCAGGGCGCGATGCACTCCCTGAACGCCGTGCACCGCGTCGGCGACCAGATCGCCGAGCCGATCCTGCTGCACCGCAGGGCCACGCCGGCGGGGGCGCGCAGGCGGGCCGGTGAGCTGCTGGAGCAGGTCGGTCTTCCGGCGGCGCGGGCGAGTGCCTACCCGCACGAGCTGTCCGGCGGCCAGCGGCAACGGGTGATGATCGCGATGGCGCTGGCCTGCGACCCGCGGCTGATCGTCGCCGACGAACCGACCACGGCGCTCGACGTGATGATCCAGGCGCAGATCCTGCGGCTGATCGAAGGGCTGGTGGGCGAGCAGGACGTCGGCCTGATCATGATCAGCCACGACCTCGCCGTACTGGCCGACACCTGCGACCGGCTCGCGGTGATGTACGCGGGCCGGGTGGTCGAGGAGGGCCCGGCCCGGCAGGTCTACGACGACGCCCGGCATCCCTACGGCCGGGCGCTGTCGGAGGCGTTCCCCACGATCGGGGACCCGGCCTCGAGGTTCGCGCCCCGCGGCCTGCCGGGCGACCCGCCCGACCCTGCGGCGGTGCCGTCCGGGTGCGCGTTCCATCCGCGCTGCCCGGTGGCGCTGGACCTCTGCGCCACCCGGGACCAGCCACTGCGGGACGCGGGCACGCGACGCCGGGCGGCATGCGTCCACGTGGGTCCGGACGCCACGGTGCCGCCGGACGGCGCCGGGGCGACTGCCGGGAGCGGGACGCCCGAGGGGGACACCGCACCTGTCGGTGACGGGGCCGCCGAGGGCGGGAAGCGGACAGAGGGCGGAAGGCCGAAGCCCGCCGGGGGTGCGGCCGACGGCGGCGACGAGGTGGCCGACGGCCGCTCGGGTGGTGGTGGACGCGGTGCGGGCGGGGTCGCGTCGGCTGAGGACGACGGAGTGAGGAGCAGTGCCCCATGAGCAGCACCGTGCCCGACGGCGCACCCGGCGCCGTACCCGGCGTCGCCCCCGACTCCGCACCCCCGTTGCTGAGCGTCCGGGGGCTGCACGTCACCTTCCCCGGCCGGCGCGGGGCCGCCGCCGCGCGAGCCGTGGACGGCGTCGACCTCGACATCCGGCGCGGTGAGATCGTCGCGCTGGTCGGCGAGTCGGGCTGCGGCAAGACGACCCTCGCCCGTTCGCTGCTCGGCCTGGTCAGGCCCACCGGGGGACGTGTCACCTTCGACGGTGCCCCTCTCGGGTACTCCGCCCGGGCGCTCAAGGCGTACCGCAGGCGGGCGCAGCTGGTCCTCCAGGATCCGAGCGGCTCGCTGAACCCGCGGCACACGGTGTACGACATCGTCGCCGAGGGCCTGCGCATCCACGGCCACACCGGGGACGAGCGGACGGCGGTCGCCGAGGCGCTGTCGCGGGCCGGGCTGCGGCCGCCGGAGCGGTTCTTCCTGCGCTACCCGCACGAACTGTCCGGCGGTCAGCGCCAACGGGTCGTCATCGCGGGCGCGCTGGTCCTGCAACCGGAACTCCTCGTCGCCGACGAGCCGGTGGCCTCCCTCGACGCGTCGGTGCGCGGCGAGATCCTCGCGCTGCTGCTGCGGCTGCGCACCGAGCTGGGCCTGTCCGCGCTGGTGGTGACCCACGACCTCGGTCTGGCCTGGAACATCGCCGACCGGGTCGCGGTGATGTACCTCGGCCGGATCGTCGAGACGGGCGCGGTGGAGCAGGTGCTGACGGCCCCGCGGCACCCTTACACCCAGGCCCTGCTGTCCGTGCTCCCGGAGGCGCCCGGAGCCCCGGTCGTGCTCACCGGCGAGCCGCCGGACCCGGCGTACATCCCCGGCGGCTGCCGCTTCCACGTCCGCTGCCCGGTGCTGGCGAGCGGCGAGGCCGGGCGGGCCGGGGTCGCGGACGCCTGCCGGAACGGGGAGCTGGAGATCCTGCGCGGCGGCGACGAGTCGCAGGTCGCCTGCCACTGGGCCCGGGCGGAGCGGCCCGCCGCCGAACGGGCGGGCTGACGCCGACGGGCACGTCGGCGGCGGCTGACGGGCCGACACCGGGCCGACGCCGACGCCGACGCCGACGAGGGGAGGACGTCCTCAGGTCCTGGGGGCGTCCGCCGCGGTGATCTCCCGGCACCTGTCCACGTCCACGGCCATCTGCTCGAGGAGCGCGTCCAGCGTCTCGAACTTCGCCTGCCCGCGTACGAAGGCCACGAAGTCCACGGCGACGTGCAGGCCGTACAGCTCGAGGTCCACGCGGTCGATGGCGTACGCCTCGACCGTGCGCTCGGTGCCCTCGAACTGCGGGTTGGTGCCGACGGAGATCGCGGCCGGCATCGCCTCGCCCTGGGCGTGCAGCCAGCCGGCGTAGACGCCGTCGGCCGGGATCGCGGTGTGCGGGAGGGTCTCGACGTTGGCCGTGGGGAATCCCATCTCGCGGCCGCGCTGGGCGCCCCGCACGACGACGCCCTCGACGCGGTGCGGGCGGCCCAGGATCTCCGCGGCGCCCGCCACGTCGCCCTCGGCCACCAGGCGCCGGGTCAGGGTGGAGGAGAACGGCTCGCCGCCGCCCGCGTCGCCGGTGACGTACAGGTCGACGACCTCGACCTCGAAGTCGTAGACCTTGCCCTGCTCGATGAGGAAGTCCACGTTCCCGGCGGCCTTGTGGCCGAAGCGGAAGTTGGGGCCCTCGACGACCGCCTTGGCGCGCAGCCGGTCGACCAGGACCTTGACCACGAAGTCGGCGGCGGAGAGCTTCGAGAACTCCTTGGTGAAGGGGAGGATCAGCACGGCGTCCACACCCAGGTCCGCCATCAGTTCGGCCCTGCGGTGGTGCGGGGCGAGCAGCGGCGGGTGGCTGCCGGGGCGGACGACCTCGCTGGGGTGCGGGTCGAAGGTGACGACGACGGCGGGGACGCCCAGCTCGCGGGCGCGGTCCACGGCGTGCCTGATGATCAGCTGGTGTCCGCGGTGGACACCGTCGTAGGAGCCGATGGTGACGACGCTGCGTCCCCAGTCCTCGGGGATGTCCTCCAAGCCACGCCAGCGCTGCACTGTGTCCGCTCCTCGGTGCTTCCGTGGTTTCCATGGTTCCGTGGTGACCCTTACGCAGGTCTAAGGGTGCCATGCCGTCCGGCTCCGGTCGGCATCGGCATCGGTGCTGTGACCCGGTGCACCCCACGCCGCGCGGGGGCGGGTCAGGCGGGGACGCGGACGCCCGCCAGGTGCTCGATCGTGCGGCGGGTGCTGGGGCCCACCAGCGCGGCCCAGTCCTCGGGCGCGTCGGTGAGCCAGCCGGTCAGCCGGGCGGCGAACCCCGGGATGTGCCGGGCCAGGTCGACGAGGCCCCGGTCGTAGCGGGTGGCGCCCTCGGGGGTGCGGACGAGGAGCAGTCCGGTGCGGTGCACGAGGGCCCGCAGCTCCTCCCCGTCGCACCGGGCGGCGGCGTGCAGCAGGGCGTCCAGGACGGCGGGTTCGTGCTCGTGGGCGTACAGGTGCTCCCGCAGCGCGCGGCGGAGCGGGGCGCCGGCCGTCGCCCCGTCGGCGGCGAGGACTCCGGCGAGTGCGGCCCGTGCCGGCTCGGGACCGTCGTCCAGGAGACGGGTGACCAGGGGGAGGAGTACGGCGCGGGGTGCCGGGTCCCGGTCGAGGCGCCGGTCGACGTAGGCGGCCAGGTGTCCGGCGGTCTCGGGGCGCTCGGTCACGGTCCGGCCGACGAGGGCGGCGACCCGGTGGGTGAGCTGGGGTGTGGTGGCGTCGGCGAGTCTGCGCAGCGCCTCACCGGCGTCCGGGCCGAGCAGTCGGGCCCGGAAGGCCTCGAGGACGGGCTCGGGGTGGGTCGCCAGCGCGGCGGCCACCGCGCTCGGCGGTAGGTACGGATCGCAGGCGGCGAAGAGGTCGAGGGCGGCGGGGAGGTGGCGGTCGCGGCAGTCCGGGTCCTGGACGAGCAGGGCGAGCGCGCCGCCGCGCAGCGGGCTGTCGGAAGGTCCGGCGAGCAGCACCAGAGCGGCGTGGCGGAGCAGGGTGCGGTCGGCGCCGGGGCGTGCGTGCGGGGCGGTGCGCAGGCCGTGGGTGACCGCCGCGCGCTGCCGCGCGGGACGTTCGTCGCGCGCCCACCGCTCCACCGCGCGGCAGAGCGCGGACGGCTCCTCCTCGGCCAGGACGGCGAGCAGTTCGTCGGCGCGGCGGTGGGCGCTGTCGACGAGCACCTCGGTCAGTCCGTCCAGGCCGCGGTGGCGGTGGGTGTGCAGCAGCGCCTGCGCGGCCGTCGCCACGGTGGCGTGCGGGGTCGCGGGCAGCGGCCGCTCGTCGTCGAACCAGCGGACGAGGAGCGGCTGTACGGTCGCGGGGTCGGCGACGAGCAGCCCGGCCGCGGTGTCCAGGTGGCGGGGGCCGGGCTCGTGCGGCGGGCCGTCCGCGAGGACGAGGCGGCGCAGCAGGTCCAGGCGGGTGGCCTCGGGCACGCGCGGCGCCGTCCAGAATCCGGGCCCGAAGACCTGGGGCGTCGGCTGCCCGTCCTCGGCCCGATCCGCGATGCCGTCGGCGAGGAGCCGCAGCACGTCGGTGTACGGCGTCGCGTCGGGCACGCGGGTCAGCGCCTCGGCGAGCAGCCTGGCCGCCCACCAGGAGTGCGGGTCGAGGTCCAGGGCGTGCACCAGCTCTTCCAGGGTCAGGGCGAGCTGGGGGACGCCGTGCTGGCGGGCCAGGAGCAGCAGCGCCTCGGCGACGGAGCCGATGCGGTGGTGCGGGACGGGGAGGGTGTGGGTGCCGAGCGGGGTGTCGCGCCGGTGGACGAGGGCGCGCAGGGCCCCGTCCAGGTCCAGGTGGGTGCCCTGGATCCAGTCGGCGAGTTCCTCGTGCGCGAAGCGGTAGCCGCTGCCCGCGGGTACGAAGAGGCCTTCGGCGAGCACGGCCGGTGCCCATCCGGTGCCGCCGCCCAGCCTGGCCGGGGCCGGTCCGCACGGGAACAGCGTCTCGAAGGACTCCCGGTCCAGTCCGCCCTGCCCGGGTCCGAGACTGCGCCGGGCGGCCTCGTGGACCTGCCCGGAGACCTTCGCGGCGAGTCGGCGTACGGCGGTGCCGTGCAGGCCGTTCTCGTCGGCCAGGCGGGCGGCGACGCGCAGGCACATCAGGTCCAGGTACGCCGTGAAGACCTCGTCCCTGGTGACGGGCACGGGGGCCGGGGGGCCGGGGAGGGCGGCCCGGACCTCCGAGAGCAGGCGGATCGTGAGGGGGTGCCCGGCGTCCGGTTCGGCCAGGGCGCCGTCCGGCACGCCGTGGCGGGCGCGCGCCTCGCGGGCCTCGTCTGCGCGCAGGTCGCCGAGGCGGACGCAGGGTGGAAGCCCGTCCCGCCCGCGCCCCCGGGCGCCGCCCGCGGTCACCCGCTGGGCGGACGCGGACCCGCCTTCAACGGCGTCCGTCCCGCCCGACGCCCCTGCGGCCGTCCCGGGCGCCGGCCGCGACCCGACGGCGCCACCGGGACGACGCGGCCACGCCGCCGCGCCGAAGACCACACCACCCGCACCGGACACCGGCACACCGCCGGCAGGCCCCGCCCCCGGCTCCCACAGGCCGATCCCTGGCGACGGAACGCCTCCGGCCGCCTCCGGTCCCGACCCCGGCCCCGACCCCCGCAGGCCGGTCCCGGGCGAGGACACGCCACCAGCCACCTCCGGCCCCGGCACGGCAACCTCTGCCCCGGGCGGCAGCATGCCACCCGGACCGGGCCAAGACCCCGAAGCCGTGAACACCGTGGGCAACGGCGCCTCCCCCGCCGCGCCGGACACCCCGCCCCTCGCACCGAGCATCGGCGCACCCCCGGCAGCCCCCGACCCCGGCCCACGCAGGCCGGTCCCGGGCGAGGGCACGCCACCACCGGCCACTTCCACCGCATCGCCCAGACCGGGCCGAGGCTCCGGAGCGTCGGGCGCCAGGGGTGACTGGGTCTCCGTCGCCCACGTGGGTCGTCGCGCCGCGCCCGCACCAGTCGGGCCGGGCGACGGTGCCCCGGGGGCCGGGTCGTACAGCAGTTCCCTCGGGAACTCCGCCCCCGCGTGCTCCCAGTACTCCGCGCGGCAGGCCACCACGAGCCGTGTGCCCGTCTCCCGGAGCCAGGCGGCCGTGCGCTCGGTCCACTCGGGGAGGCGGTGGGCCAGGAGGGGCGGCATCTCCTCCGGGCCGTCCAGGGCGACCAGGAGGGGCCGTCCGGCGGTGCGGGCCAGGTGGGCGAGGCGTTCGGGGGTGACGTCGCCGAGGCCGACGGGGCCCGGGCGGTCCGGGTCCGGGGCGGCGACGATACGGGCGGCCCGGCCCAGCGTCCGGCGTGCCGCGTCCGCCAGCGACATGTCGTCGTCGTGCAGATCGGCACCGCGCAGCCACAGCGTGGGGGCCGCCGCCGGTCCCCCGGAACGGCGGGCGGCGAGGGCCGCCAGCTCGGTCGTACGGCCGCTGCCCGGCGCGCCGACCAGGCCCAGGACGGTGGCGCCGCTC
Source organism: Streptomyces rubrogriseus (assembly GCF_027947575.1). NCBI lineage: Bacteria > Bacillati > Actinomycetota > Actinomycetes > Kitasatosporales > Streptomycetaceae > Streptomyces > Streptomyces rubrogriseus. The sequence goes on from NZ_CP116256.1 coordinate 6,583,693, forward strand.
GCGTCGAAGGCGGCGAACTGGCGCGTCACCTCCGCCCGTTCGACCGGCTCCCGGGCATCCGGTCCGCCGTCCGGCACGGCTTCCGTGACCGACGTCGCCGTGAGGGCGAGCGCGCCGGCCAGGTTGAGGTCGGCGCCGTAGGCCGGGACCGTCGCCGCGTTCTCGGCGAGGAGGTCGGCGAGCGGGCCCGCGGCCGCGCGGCGCAGCGGCACGGCGAAGCCGACGTCGCTGTGGCCGGAGCTGAGGGCGGTGCCGAGGACGCCGAGGACGGCGCCGGTGGCCACGTCGAGCACGGGCCCGCCGGCCGCTCCCCCGCCCAGCCGGAGCGCGTCCCGCCCGCAGGTGCCGACGGCCAGCTCGAGGGCGTCGCCGAGGAGGTGGAAGCGGTCGGTGGCGGTGTAGGTGACGTCGGTGGCGCCCAGCACCCGGGCCTCGCGCCAGCCCCCGGCGGCGATGCGCACGTAGGTCCCGGCCTCGACGCGGTCCCGCGTGCTCAGGGGCAGCGGGGCGGCGCCGAGGCCCTCGGTGCGCACGAGGGCCAGGCCGAGGGCGGGCAGCGGGACGACGTCGGCGGCGGCCACGACGCGGCGGCGGCCCCCGGCGGTGCTCAGGACCAGCCGGGTCAGGCCGTCGACCGCTTCGTGGCTGGTGAGCACCGTGCCGTGGTGGTCGGCGAGGAATCCCGTACCGCGCGGGCGGCCGGCGAGGTCGTGGAGGCGGATGAGGGGGGCGTCGGGTGCGCCCTGCTCCGCCGGGTCGGCCGCCCGGACGGCCGGGGGCCCGCCTCGCGCCTCCCGGGAGCCGTCCCCGGGCCGCTCCCCCGCCCTGCCGCCCGTCGCCTCCCGGGACCGGTTCCGCGACGCCATCGTCGAACCTCCCCGCCGTACACCCGTGCTGTGTGTTCGACGGTAGGCGCGTGATGATCAGCGGGACAGGGCCCCTGGCGAACGCGCCCCCTTCCACTCCCCCGGTTCACTCCGAGCGCCTGCCCGGACGGGTGAACAGAAGGGGTGGGTTGGATACACCCTAGGAGGTGGGGGAACCGAGGGGGGACCGTGGAGCGGCGACAGTGGCAGTCCCCGTGTGCGCCGCTCCACGGGCGGACCTGACGGTGTGTGGGCTCAGCCGAAGACGGCCAGGCTCTTCGCCTTGCCCTTGTGCTCCTCGACGAGGGCGAGGAGGCGCCCCTCGGGATCGAAGACGGCGACGGCCCCGACGCCCGTGTACTCCTCGGGCATCTCGAGGCGTACGCCGTTGGTGAGCAGCCTGGCCCGCTTGGCGTCCACCCCCCAGCGCGGGAAGGCGGCGCCGGCCGCGTCCGCGACGGGCATCACGGTGAGCTCCTGCTGGAGCTGGTCCAGGGTCCGGGCGCCGTCCAGCTTGTAGGGCCCGACGCGGGTGCGGCGCAGCGCCGTGAGGTGCCCGCCGACGCCGAGTCCGGCGCCCAGGTCGCGGGCCAGCGCCCGGATGTAGGTGCCGGACGAGCAGGTCACCGAGACCACCAGGTCCAGGACCGGGGTGCCGTCGTCGGCGACGGCGTCCCGGACGTCGTACACCGCGAAGGAGGAGACGGTGACGGGGCGGGCGGGGATCTCGAACTCCTCGCCCTCGCGCGCCCGCTTGTAGGAGCGCACGCCCTTGATCTTGATGGCGCTGACCTTGGACGGCACCTGCATGATGTCGCCGCTCAGCTCGGCCACGCCGGCGTCGATCGCCTCCCGGGTGACCTTCGAGGCGTCCCGCGACCCCGTGATCTCGCCCTCGGCGTCGTCGGTGAGCGTGCTCTGCCCGAGCCTGATCGTGCCCAGGTACTCCTTCTCGGTGAGGGCGAGGTGCCCGAGGAGCTTGGTCGCCCGCTCCACCCCGAGGACCAGGACGCCCGTCGCCATCGGGTCGAGCGTGCCGGCGTGCCCGACGCGCCGGGTGCGGGCGATGCCCCGCATCTTGGCGACGACGTCGTGCGAAGTGAAGCCCGACGGCTTGTCGACGATGACAAGGCCGTCGGGCGTGGTGTGCTTCTCGGTCATTTAGCGGTGTCGTCCGTCTCGTCGGCCTCGACGGCGCCTTCGGTGTCGGTCTCGTCCTCGCCCGGCTTGCGGTACGGGTCCGCCTCACCGGCGTACGCGGCGCCCGCGGACGCCTCGCGCACCTTCTCGTCGGACTGCCGCGCCCGGTCGAGGAGGTCCTCGATGTTGCGGGCGGTGTCCGGCAGGGCGTCCATGACGAAGGTCAGGGTCGGCGTGAACTTCACGCCGGCCGCCTTGCCCACCTCGGAGCGCAGGATGCCCTTGGCGCTCTCCAGGCCCGCCGCGGCGGCCTTCCGCTCCTCGTCGTCCCCGTAGACCGTGTAGAAGACGGTCGCCTCCCGCAGGTCACCGGTGACCCGCGTGTCCGTGATGGTGACGTGCGAGCCGAGCCGCGGGTCCTTGATCCCGCGCTGCAGCTTCTGGGCCACCACCTCTCGGATGAGGTCCGCCAGCCTTTTCGCCCGCGCGTTGTCGGCCACTGGTCCGTCTCCCGTTCTTTCTTCTTCTCTTGCCTGATCTGGTCTTCTGCCCGATCTGGTCAGTCGTCGTCGCCGTGCAAGCGCCGCCTCACCGACAGCAGCTCCACCTCGGGACGGCCGGCCACCAGCCGCTCGCACCGGTCGAGCACGTCGCTGAGGTGGCCCGCGTCGCCGGACACCAGGGCCAGGCCGACGACGGCCCGGCGATGGAGGTTCATGTGCTCCACCTCCGCCGCGCTCACCGCGTACTTCCGCTGGAGTTCGGCGACGATCGGACGGACGACGGAGCGCTTCTCCTTCAGCGAATGTACGTCGCCGAGGAGGAGGTCGAAGGACAGCGTCCCCACATACATGTGCAGCCGGTTCACCCGCCGGTCCGGGATCGATGGCCCCGCCGCGAACGGGCGGGATCATCTGAACCGTACAACGAACGGCCGGGGCCGATCGACGGATATTGTGCTCCGCCGACCGGCCCCGGACCGGTCACTCCCGGAAGTCGCGGTACTTACACCCGCGGCTTCTCGCGCATCTCGTACGTCGCGATGACGTCGTCGACCTTGATGTCGTTGAAGTTTCCGAGGTTGATACCGCCCTCGAAGCCTTCGCGGATCTCGGTGACGTCGTCCTTGAAGCGACGCAGCCCCTCGATGTTGAGGTTCTCCGCGATGACCTTGCCATCGCGCAGGAGGCGCGCCTTGGTGTTGCGCTTGACCTCGCCGGAGCGGATGAGAACACCCGCGATGTTGCCCAGCTTGGAGGAGCGGAAGACCTCGCGGATCTCCGCCGTGCCCAGCTCGACCTCTTCGTACTCCGGCTTGAGCATGCCCTTGAGGGCCGCCTCGATCTCCTCGATCGCCTGGTAGATGACCGAGTAGTACCGGACGTCCACGCCTTCGCGCTCGGCCATCTGCGCGGCACGCCCGGCGGCGCGCACGTTGAAGCCGATCACGATGGCGTCGGAGCCCATCGCCAGGTCGATGTCGGACTCCGTGACCGCACCGACGCCGCGGTGCAGGACGCGGATGTCGACCTCTTCGCCGACGTCCAGCTGGAGCAGGGAGGATTCCAGCGCCTCGACCGATCCGGACGCGTCGCCCTTGATGATCAGGTTGAGCTGCTGGACCTCGCCGGCCTTCAGCACCTTGTCCAGGTCCTCCAGCGACACGCGGCGCGTGCGCTTGGCGAACGCGGCGTTGCGCTCGCGGGCGGCGCGCTTCTCCGCGATCTGGCGGGCCGTACGGTCCTCCTCGACCACGATGAAGTTGTCACCGGCGCCCGGGACGTTGGTCAGACCCAGCACCTGGACCGGCGTGGACGGACCCGCCTCGGCGACGTTGTTGCCGTTGTCGTCGAGCATGGCGCGGACGCGGCCGTAGGCGTCGCCCACCACCATCGTGTCGCCGACCCGCAGGGTGCCTCGCTGCACGAGGACCGTCGCCACGGCACCGCGGCCACGGTCGAGACGGGACTCGATCGAGATGCCCTGCGCGTCCTGGTGCGGGTTGGCCCGCAGGTCGAGCGAGGCGTCCGCGGTGAGGACCACGGCCTCCAGCAGGGAGTCGATGTGCAGACCCTGCTTGGCGGAGATGTCGACGAACATGGTGTCGCCGCCGTACTCCTCGGCCACCAGGCCGTACTCGGTCAGCTGACCGCGCACCTTGGTCGGGTCGGCACCCTCGACGTCGATCTTGTTGACCGCGACGACGATCGGGACCTCGGCCGCCTTGGCGTGGTTGAGCGCCTCGACCGTCTGCGGCATGACGCCGTCGTTGGCCGCGACGACCAGGATCGCGATGTCGGTCGACCGGGCACCGCGGGCACGCATGGCGGTGAACGCCTCGTGACCCGGGGTGTCGATGAAGGTGATCTTGCGCTCTTCGTCGTTGACCTCGGTCGCGACCTGGTAGGCACCGATGTGCTGGGTGATGCCGCCGGCCTCGCCCGCGATGACGTTCGTCTTGCGGATGGCGTCGAGCAGTCGGGTCTTGCCGTGGTCGACGTGACCCATGACCGTGACCACCGGAGGACGGACGACCAGGTCCTCCTCGGACCCCTCGTCCTCGCCGAACTCCAGGTCGAAGGACTCGAGCAGCTCGCGGTCCTCCTCCTCCGGGCTGACGATCTGAACCGTGTAGTTCATCTCGCCGGCGAGGAGCTGGAGCGTCTCGTCGGAGACGGACTGGGTCGCGGTGACCATCTCGCCGAGGTTCATCATGACCGCGACGAGCGACGCCGGGTTGGCGTTGATCTTCTCCGCGAAGTCGGTGAGCGACGCACCGCGCGACAGGCGAATGGTCTCGCCGTTGCCGCGGGGCAGCATCACGCCGCCGACCGACGGGGCCTGCATGGCCTCGTACTCCTGGCGCCTCTGCCGCTTCGACTTGCGACCGCGACGCGCGGGACCGCCGGGACGGCCGAAGGCGCCCTGCGTGCCACCACGGCCACCGGGACCGCCGGGACGACCGCCGAAGCCGGGACGGCCACCGCCGCCGCCGAAGCCGCCGCCGCCACCGGGACGACCGGCGAAACCGCCGCCGCCACCCGGACGACCGCCGCCGCCACCACCGGGACGACCGGCGAAGCCGCCGCCACCGGGACGACCGCCGCCGCCGCCGGGACGACCGGCACCGCCGGGACCGCGACCGCCGCCACCGGGGCCGGGACGCGGGCCGAGCAGCGGGACGCTGCGGCATCATGCCGGGGTTCGGACGCGGGCCGCCGCCGGGACGGGGACCTGCGCCGCCGCCCTGCGGACGGGGCATCGAGCCCGGGCTCGGACGGTTGCCGCCCGGAGCCTGGGGACGGGGACCGCCGCCCTGACCGCCGGGACCCTGCGGACGGGGACCGCCGCCGGGAGCACCACCGGGACCGCCCGGGCGGGGGCCGCCCTGCGGACGGGGCGCCGACGGGCGCGCCATGCCGGCGTTGCCGCCGGAGGTGAAGGGGTTGTTACCCGGACGCGGACCGCCGGGACGGCCGCCGGGACGCTGCGCCGGGGCACCGGGACGCTGACCACCGGGACGGCCCTGGCCGCCCTGCTGGCCACGGTCCTGGCCCGGGCCGGACGGACGGGCGCCGCCGGGCTTGGGGGCACCGGGACGCGCACCGCCGGGCTTCGGACCGGACGGAGCCGGGGCCGGAGTCGACGGAGCGGCGGGAGCCGCCGGCGGAGCGGTGAACTCCGGCGCGGCCGGGGCCGGACGCGGCGCGGGCTTGGGGCCCGGCGTCGGACGCGGACCCTGGGATGCAGCTGGCGCGGGGGCGGACGGGGCCGCGGGCTGCTCGGCAGCCGCGGGCTTGGTGCGGCCGGCGGCCGCGGGGCAGCCGGACGGGCCGACTGCGCCGGGGACGGCGCCGACGGCCTGGGGGCGGCCTTCTTGGGGGCCGCGGGGCGGCCGGCGGAACGGCCGTTGCCGCCGCCCTGCTGGAATGCGTCTGTCAGCTTGCGTACTACGGGCGCTTCGATGGTCGAAGACGCCGAACGGACGAATTCACCGAGTTCCTGGAGCTTGGCCATGACGACCTTGCTCTCGACGCCGAACTCCTTGGCGAGTTCGTAGACCCGGACCTTAGCCACTTCGCTCCTCTGAGGTCCGGGTTGCGTCCGGACCGTCGCTAGTTCATGGGCGTACTCATCGCGTACTCATCGAGTGCTCATCGCAATCTCGACCTGCTTTCGACTCGCGAGGTACCAAGCCGCGCGGGGTTCCGCGCGGCATGTCTTCCTTACCACGTTGCTCACATGCTGCTTTCAGCAACCTTGTTGCAACCTTCTGCCTGCTCGACGTAGTGGCGCAACGCCTTTACGTCGAGCGGACCCGGGACGCGGAGCGCCCGCGGAAACGCCTTGCGGCGCACCGCCTGGTCGACACAGTCCGGTGCGGGGTGTACGTACGCACCCCGGCCGGGCAGCGTACCGCGTGGATCAGGGGTGCAATGACCCTCGACCGCCACGGTGCGCAGCAGCTCGCTCTTGACCGCTCGCTCCCGGCACCCCACGCAGGTGCGCTCGGGGCATGCTCGGGTACGTGTCCGGCCAGACACTCCTAAGTCTACCTCCCCGGATCGACCTCACCCCTTCGGGGCAAGAATCGAACACGTGCCGCACGCAAAGCTGTCGTGATCTCAGCGGCGTGCGGCTTGGATCTATTCCCCGCGGCCGCCGGACGACTGCTCCGGCGACGCGTCGGAGGGCTGCTCGGTGTCCGGGCGGATGTCGATCCGCCAGCCGGTCAGCCGGGCCGCGAGCCGGGCGTTCTGGCCCTCCTTGCCGATGGCCAGCGAGAGCTGGTAGTCGGGCACGATCACGCGTGCGGAGCGGGCCGCCAGGTCCACGACCTCCACCTTGGAGACGCGGGCCGGGGAGAGCGCGTTCGCCACCATCTCGGCCGGGTCGTCCGACCAGTCGACGATGTCGATCTTCTCGCCGTTCAGCTCGCCCATGACGTTGCGCACCCGGCCGCCCATGGGGCCGATGCAGGCGCCCTTGGCGTTCAGGCCCGAGCGGGTCGAGCGCACGGCGATCTTGGTGCGGTGGCCGGCCTCGCGGGCGATCGCGGAGATCTCGACGGATCCGTCGGCGATCTCCGGCACCTCCAGGGCGAAGAGCTTCTTCACCAGGTTGGGGTGCGTGCGGGAGAGCGTCACGGAGGGGCCCCGTACGCCCTTGGCCACCCGGACGACGTACGAGCGCAGGCGCGCGCCGTGCGGGTAGGTCTCGCCCGGCACCTGCTCCTGCACCGGCAGGATGGCCTCCAGCTTGCCGATGTCCACCAGCACGTTCTTCGGGTCGCGGCCCTGCTGGACCACGCCGGTGACGATGTCGCCCTCACGGCCGGCGTACTCGCCGAGCGTCGCGTCGTCCTCGGCGTCGCGCAGCCGCTGCAGGATGACCTGCTTGGCGGTGGTGGCGGCGATGCGGCCGAAGTCGGACGGGGTGTCGTCGAACTCGCGGGCCGCCTGGCCCTCCTCGAGGTCGTCGGGGTCCTCCTTCGCCCACACGGTCACATGGCCGGTGTTCCGGTCGAGCTCCACGCGCGCGTGCCGGCGGCTTCCCTCGGTGCGGTGGTAGGCGATGAGGAGGGCCGACTCGATCGCTTCGACCAGCAGGTCGAAGGAGATCTCCTTCTCCCGTACCAAGCCCCGCAGGGCGCTCATGTCGATGTCCACGGCTACGCCTCCTCCTCTTCCGTCTTGTTGTCGTGTTCCGTCTGGCTGTCGTTCTTGGTGTCCTTGCGGTTGAACTCGACCTGGACGCGCGCCTTGTCGATGTCGCCGAAGGGCAGTCTGCGGGTGGTGGGCCTGCGGCCCTTCACTCCTGGTACTTCGAGGTCGAGTCCGTCCTCGTCCACGGCGAGGATGCGGGCGACCAGTTCGCCGCCCTCGTGCAGCTGGAAGCGGACCAGGCGGTCCGTGGCGCGCACGTAGTGGCGGTGCTGGGTGAGGGAGCGCTCGGCGCCGGGGGTGCCGACCTCCAGGGTGTACTCCCCCTCGCCCATCGCGTCGGTCTCGTCGAGCTTCGCCGAGAGCGCGCGGCTCACATCGGCGATCCGGTCGAGGTCCGCTCCGGTGTCGGAGTCCACGACCACGCTCAGCACACGCCTGCGGCCGACCGAGTCCACCGCGATCTCTTCGAGGTCCAGTCCCTGGGAGGCGATGAGCGGCTCAAGCAGCTCTCGCAGCCTCTCGCTCTGGGTGGTGCTCATCCGGGTGACTCCTCGGCCGCGTGTGCTGTTGTGGGTCGGTGCGCGTGTCTGGTCAAAGGGTATCCGGTCGCGGGGGGTGTTGCCGTCCACCCGGGTCCGGCGGTGCCGGTGAGTGGTGGGCGGGCGGGGCACGGGTACCGTGATCACGGGCGGGTGGGACTGCGGGGTTCCGGCTCGTTGATCGTCGGTCTGCCGCTCGTTCGTCGTTGGTCTGTCGCTCGTTCCGTGGTTGGTCTGTCGCTCGTTTGTCGTTGTGCTTCTCGTTGTCGTCGCTTTGTCGTCTTGTCGTCGTTTCCGTACGAGCCTGTCGAGGACGTCTGCCGTGTCGCTTTCCCCATCGCCGCGCCCGCCCCGGGGGCCGCGCAGAAGGAGCCTGCTCGCGTCGGCCGCCGGGGCCGCCCTGCTCGCCGGCTGTACCGGAGGGCCGGGCTCCGGCGAGGCGGGGGCCTCGCCCTCTGCTGTCGAGCGGGCACGCGCGCGTGCGGCCCGGGACAGTGAGGAACTGGCCGCGCGGTACGCGGCCGTGATCGCGGCACATCCGGGGCTGGCGGAGCGGCTGCGGCCGCTGCGGGAAGAGGTCGTGCGGCACGCGGAGGCGTTCGGCGCGGTGCGGGCGGCCACGCCGACGGCGTCGGGGACTGCGGCGGGTACGGCGGCTTCCCCTTCGGCCTCCGCCCGGGCTGCCGGGCCGGCGAACGACTCCGACGGCGCCGATGCCGTGCCTGCGGACGAGAAGGGGGCCCTGGCCCTGCTCGCCGGGGCCGAGCGGAAGCTGGCCGGCCGGCGGGCCGAGGCGCTGCTCGATGTGCCGGGTGAGTCGGCGCGGCTGCTGGCCTCCGTCGCGGCGGCCGGGGCGGCGCACGTGTTTCTGCTGACGGAGGGCTGACGGGTGGGCGAGGCGGAGAACGGGCGGCTGGACGCCCTCCAGGCGGCGCTGGCCGCGGAGCACGCGGCCGTGTACGGCTACGGCGTCGTCGGCGGGCGGATCGCTGAGGAACGGCGTGCCGAGGCGCGGACGGCGTATGACGCGCACCGGGCGCGGCGGGACGCGCTGGCGCGCGAGGTGCGGGATCTGGGAGGCGAACCGGTCGCCGCGGCGGCGGGGTACGCGCTCCCCTTCTCGGTGCCGGACTCGGCGGCGGCGGTGCGGCTGGCGGCGGAGCTGGAGGACCGGGTGGCGGGGGTCTACTCCGACCTGGTGCGGGCGGCCGAGGGCGACGGGCGGGCCTCGGCGGCCGGGGCGCTGCGCGAGGCGGCGGTCCGCGCGGTGCGCTGGCGGGGCGGGAGCGTAGCCTTCCCTGGGCTCGCCGAGCGGGTCAGCACACCGGCCGGGCGGGGTGCCGCTCCGGATGCCTCCGACACGGCGACGGCGACGGCCTCACCGACTGCGTAACGCGTACGGCTCTCCGTACGGGAAGGGAACGGCTCGCGCATGGCTTTCGAACCGCCGCGGCGTTTGGTCAGGGCGTTCGGCGAGACGGCACCGGAGGGTGACGACTGGTTGGCGACGCTGCCCGAAGTGGCGGAGCGGGCGGTGGCGCGGCGGGGGTTGACGGTCGAGCGGGTGCAGGTGCCCGGGGGTCGCGGCAGCCTGGTGGTGCTGGTGCGGACGGCCGAGGGGGTGCCGGCGGTGCTGAAGCTCGCCCCGCGCCGGGCTCGGCCGGAGAGTGAGCGGGCGGCGCTCGTGCACTGGGGTGGGCGGGGTGCCGTGCAGGTGCGGGAGGAGGGGGCGGAGGCCGAGGAGGGCGTGCTGCTGCTCGAGCGGCTGCATCCGGACGTGTCGGTGCGGTCGTTGCCGGAGGCGAAGGCGTTGCTGGAGGCGGCGGGGACGCTGCGGCGGCTGTGGGTGGAGCCGCCGGAGTCCCATCCGTTCGAGACGGTGGCCGAGCGGACGGGGCGGCAGGCGGAGGCGATGCGGGCGGGAGCGGCGGCGGACGCGGAGGTGGCGCCGTTGGTGGACGCGGCGCTCGCGGCGCGTGCGGAGTTGCTGGGCGGGCCGTCGGAGCAGCGGCTGCTGCATGGGACGTTCCGGCAGAGCAAGGTGCTCGCCGGGGATCGGATGCCGTGGCTGGCGGTGGGGCCCGATCCGGTGGTCGGGGAGAGTGCGTTCGATCTGGCGCGGCTGGTGCGGGACCGGGTGGAGGATCTGATCGCGCAGCCGTCGGGGGCGTCGACGACTCGGCGGCGGATCAAGCGGCTGGCGGAGTCGCTGGAGGTCGATCAGGAGCGGCTGCGGGGGTGGACGCTGTTCCGGGCGGTGGAGTCGGGGGTGCGGGCCCGGCGGGTGGGGCGGGAGCGGGACGCGGAGCTGTTGTTGGAGTTCGCGGGCTGGTTGTGACCGTGCGGGTGCCTGCGGCGGCCTGTGCGGGTGCGGTGGGGTACGCGTAGCGCGGTACGTCCGGTGGGTGGGTCGGGGTCGCGCCGGGGGGTGTCCGTCCTCGGAACGGCGCGGAATCGGTCACTTGAAGAGGCTCGACGCGTTGACGCGCCAACCGCTGCGGGCGGACACCCCCCGACACGCCCCCTTCTCGCCGTACGCGGCTCTCCCGCCGCGTCGCCTACGCCGCTCCGCCCTAGCTGCGGGCAGTCGTGCCGCTGGGGCGGCACGGGTGGGCGCAGCGGCACGCCGCTACGCCGGGCTGCGCTCCCCCCTCGCGCCCGCACGCACCCCTGGCACCCGGTGCTACGCCGGGTGCCAGGGACCGCCCGGGCGTCAGCTCGTGAGGCGGGTGAGGGCCTCCTCGACCGTTACTTCCTCGCGCTCGCCCGTGCGGCGGTCCTTCAGTTCGACGACGCCCTCGCCCGAGCGGCGGCCGGCCACCAGGATCTGGGGGACGCCGATGAGTTCGGCGTCGGTGAACTTCACGCCGGGAGAGACCCCCGCCCGGTCGTCCACCAGGACGCGGACGCCGGCCGCGGCCAGCTTGTCGGAGACCTCCAGGGCCAGCTCGGTCTGCAGCGCCTTGCCCGCGGCGACCACGTGGACGTCGGCCGGGGCGACCTCCTTGGACCAGACCAGGCCCTTGTCGTCGGCGTGCTGCTCGGCGAGGGCGGCCACCGCGCGGGAGACGCCGATGCCGTAGGAGCCCATGGTGACGCGGGCCGGCTTGCCGTTCTGTCCGAGGACGTCGAGCTTGAGGGCGTCGGCGTACTTGCGGCCCAGCTGGAAGATGTGGCCGATCTCGATGGCGCGGTCCAGCTTGAGGCCGGTTCCGCAGTTGGGGCAGGGGTCGCCTTCGCGGACGACCACGACGTCGACGTAGGTGTCGACCTCGAAGTCGCGGCCCGCCACGACGTTCTTGGCGTGGGTGTCGGCCTTGTTGGCGCCCGTGATCCACGCGGTGCCCGGTGCGACGCGGGGGTCGGCGATGTACTTGACCTTCTCGCCCAGGCCCTGCGGGCCGACGTAGCCGCGGACCAGGTCGGGGCGGCCCACGAAGTCCTCGGCGGTGACCAGTTCGACGGCGGCGGGGGCGAAGTGGGCCTCGACCTTGTCCATGTCGACCTCGCGGTCGCCGGGCACGCCCACGGCGACGATCTCGCCGTCCACCTTGACGAGGAGGTTCTTGAGGGTGGCGGAGGCCTCCACGCCGAGGGAGGCGGCCAGCGTCTCGATGGTGGGGGTGTCGGGGGTCGGGATGTCCTCGGCGGCGGGGACGTCCGTGGCGTCGACCGGCGTGAGGCGGAAGGTGATCGCCTCCGTGTTGGCCGCGTAGTCGCAGTTCGGGCAGTCCGCGAAGGTGTCCTCGCCGGCCTCCGCGGGGGCCAGGAACTCCTCGGACTTGGAACCGCCCATGGCGCCGGCGGTGGCCGCGACGATGCGGTAGTCGAGGCCCAGGCGCTCGAAGATGCGCTGGTAGGCCGCGCGGTGCAGGGCGTAGGACTCGGCGAGGCCCTCGTCGGCCACGTCGAAGGAGTAGGAGTCCTTCATGAGGAACTCGCGGCCGCGCAGGATGCCGGCCCGGGGGCGGGCCTCGTCGCGGTACTTGTTCTGGATCTGGTAGAGGATGACCGGCAGGTCCTTGTAGGAGGACGCCTGGTCCTTGACGAGGAGGGTGAAGATCTCCTCGTGGGTGGGGCCGAGGAGGTAGTCGCCGCCCTTGCGGTCCTGGAGGCGGAAGAGTTCGGGGCCGTACTCCTGCCAGCGGCCCGTGGCCTCGTACGGCTCGCGCGGCAGCAGGGCGGGGAGCTGGACCTCCTGGGCGCCGATGGCGTCCATCTCCTCGCGGACGATGCGCTCGATGTTGCCGAGGACCTTCTTGCCGAGCGGCAGCCAGCTCCACAGGCCGGCGGCGGTGCGGCGCACGTAGCCGGCGCGGACCAGCAGCTTGTGGCTGAGGACCTCGGCGTCCGCCGGGTCGTCGCGCAGCGTCTTCGCCATCAACTTCGACATGCGCTGGACCGGTGCGTTGGCCATGGTTCTCGTGTCTCCTGCTGCGTAAGGGTGGTGCTAGGAGGTTAGCCGGGCGGTCCGGTGGGGTGGAAATCGGTTATCGACCGGGGGTGCGCCTCAGCAGGGGGAGCGTGGCGCCCATGACCGCGTACGGCTTGGGGGCGCTGGGGAAGAGGACCCGGCGGGCGAGGTCCTGGTAGCCGAGGGAGCGGTAGAGGCCGCGGGCGGGGCTCTCGGTGTCGATCGCGGAGAGGATCGAGCGGGGCTCGGTGGCGGCGTCGGTGATCGTGGTGATCAGGGAGCGGCCCGCGCCGCGGTTCTGGTGGGACGGGTGGACGTGGAGCTCCGTGATGACGAAGGAGTCGTCGAGCCAGGCCTCGGTGCCCTGGGCGCGGAGGTACGGCTCGACGACGGTGGACCACCAGTGGGTGCGGTCGTTGGGCATGCCGTAGACGAAGCCGACGAGACGGCCCCGGACGGTGGCGCCGAGGGCTCTGGCTCCCGGGTGGGTCATGTGGCGCAGGACGATCTGACGGCGGACGGCCACCTCGTCGGGGCCGAGGCCGAAGGCGGCGGCTTGGACTGCCAGGGCCTCGTCCACGTGCGCGGACAGGTCCAGTGGGCCGATCACGAGGTCCATGCCGGGAGCCTACAGGGGGGGTGGGGCCGGGGTGCCGGGGCAGGTGGTGCGGTGGAGGTCAGAAGAGGACGCTCATGAAGGCGCCCACTTCCTGGAAGCCGACCCGGAGGTAGGTCCGTCGCGCCGCGGTGTTGAAGTCGTTGACGTAGAGGCTCGCCACCGGGGCGACGTCCGCGAGGGCGTAGCGCAGGACCGCCGCCATGCCGGGGGCGGCCAGGCCCTTGCCGCGGTACTCGGGGGCCACCCACACGCCCTGGATCTGGCAGGCGCGGTCGGTGGCGGCGCCGATCTCGGCCTTGAAGACGACCTTGCCGTCGGCGTCGAAGCGGGCGAAGGAGCGGCCGGAGCCGACGAGTTCGGCGACCCGGGCCTGGTAGAGCAGGCCGCCGTCGCCGGCCATCGGGGAGATGCCGACCTCCTCGGTGAACATCGCCACGCAGGCCGGCATGATCCGCTCCACCTCGTCCTTGCGGACGCGGCGGACGTAGGGGTCCGGGGCGATGTCGCCGGGGAGGCGGTCGGCGACCATGAGGGGCTGGTGGGTGCGGACCTCGCGGGCCGGGCCCCAGCCCGGTTCGAGCAGCCGCCACAGCTGGGCGGTCGGGCCGGCCGGGCCGACGATCGAGGAGCAGCGGCGGCCGGCCCGGCGGGCGCGGTCGGCGAAGGCGCGGACGGCCCGCGGCGTGGCGCCGATGGGCACGAGGTTGGCGCCCGCGTAGCACAGGGACGTGAGCATGCCGTGCTCGTACCAGCCCCACATCTCGCCGCCGAGGCGCCACGGGTCGAGACCGGCGATCTGGACGCGGGCGGTCACGAAGGCGTTCGCGACCGGGTCGCGGTCGAGGATGGCGAGCGCGGCGTCCAGGTCGCTCGGTTCGAGCACGCGGGAGGTGGTCTGCGTCAACACGTGCGGGGGCCTCACCCTGAGATCTGCTGGTCCCCGCACTGTACCTGCCGCGAATATGCCGCGCCGCCCCCTGGGGCGACGCGGCACCAGGGGGTGGATCAGCCCGCGACGGAGACGGAGGGTTCGCCGGAGGTCACGCCGTCCTTCTCCATCTGTTCGGCGATCTTCATGGCCTCGTCGATGAGGGTCTCCACGATCTTGGACTCGGGGACGGTCTTGATGACCTCGCCCTTGACGAAGATCTGGCCCTTGCCGTTGCCGGAGGCGACGCCGAGGTCGGCCTCGCGGGCCTCGCCGGGGCCGTTGACGACGCAGCCCATCACGGCCACGCGGAGGGGGACCTCCATGCCTTCCAGACCGGCGGTGACCTCCTCGGCCAGCTTGTAGACGTCGACCTGGGCGCGGCCGCAGGACGGGCAGGAGACGATCTCCAGGCCGCGCTGGCGCAGGTTCAGCGACTCCAGGATCTGGATGCCGACCTTGATCTCCTCCACCGGCGGGGCGGAGAGGGAGACCCGGATGGTGTCGCCGATGCCCTGGGAGAGGAGCGCGCCGAAGGCGACCGCCGACTTGATGGTGCCCTGGAACGCCGGGCCCGCCTCGGTGACGCCGAGGTGGAGGGGGTAGTCGCACTGGGCGGCGAGCTGGCGGTAGGCCTCGACCATGACGACCGGGTCGTTGTGCTTGACCGAGATCTTGATGTCGCGGAAGTCGTGCTCCTCGAAGAGCGACGCCTCCCAGAGGGCGGACTCGGCGAGGGCCTCGGGGGTCGCCTTGCCGTACTTCTGGAGCAGGCGGCGGTCGAGGGAGCCGGCGTTCACGCCGATGCGGATGGGCGTGCCGTGGTCCTTGGCCGCCTTGGCGATCTCCTTGACCTTGTCGTCGAACTGCTTGATGTTGCCCGGGTTCACCCGGACCGCGGCGCAGCCGGCCTCGATCGCGGCGAAGACGTACTTGGGCTGGAAGTGGATGTCCGCGATCACCGGGATCTGCGACTTCCTCGCGATGACGGGCAGCGCGTCGGCGTCGTCCTGGGTGGGGCAGGCCACCCGGACGATCTGGCAGCCGGACGCCGTCAGCTCGGCGATCTGCTGGAGGGTGGCGCCGATGTCGGAGGTGCGGGTCGTGGTCATGGACTGCACCGACACGGGGGCGTCGCCGCCCACCGCCACGGGCCCGACCTGGATCTGCCGGCTCTTGCGGCGCTCCGCGAGCCTGGTCGGAACGTCCGGCATGCCGAGAGAAATCGCAGTCATCTGCTGTGCAACCCCAAGTCGTGGATCAAGGTCCGGCCCCGTTCAGCGGCGGGCTCCGGCCTTCGAGATTACGGCACCGACATGAACGCCGGGTACGCGGCGTACGGGAGATGCACCCTATGGCGTCCATCTGCCGGGCGAGGCGAGTGAAGCCCGGTCCGGAGGGACATGCTCTCCGGATCGGGCTTCTCGTCGTCAGGTGATGCGGACCGGGTTGACGACGTCCGCGACCAGCACCAGCAGCGTGAAGCAGACGAAGACGCCCGCCACCACGTAGGCCACCGGCATCAGCTTCGCCACGTCGAAGGGCCCGGGGTCGGGCCTGCGCAGCACCTTCGCGGTGGCGCGGCGCAGCGACTCCCACAGCGCGCCCGCGATGTGGCCGCCGTCGAGCGGCAGCAGCGGGAGCATGTTGAAGAGGAACAGGGAGAGGTTGAAGCCGGCCACCAGCATGACGAACATGGCGAGCTGCTGGGTGGGCGGGATGTCGAGGGTGGCGATCTCGCCGCCGACGCGGGCCGCGCCGACGACGCCCATCGGGGAGTCGGCCTCGCGGGGTCCGTCGCCGAAGGCGGCGTCCCACAGGGCGGGGATCTTGGCGGGCAGGGCGGCGAGGTTGTCGACGGCGTCGCCGATCCGGTCGCCCATCCAGGTCACGGACTGGCCGAAGTCCTGTTTCACCACGCCGTTGGCGGAGCTGAAGCCGAGGAAGCCCGCGGTGACGTACTCGCCCTGGACGATCTGTCCGTTGGAGTCCTTCTTGGCGACCTTGTTGGTGGCGATGGTCGCGTGGAGGGTGATCTCCTCGCCCTTGCGCTCGACGACGACCGGCACGTCCTCGCCGGGGTTGGCGCGGATCAGGTCGGACAGCTTGTCCCAGTCGTCGGTGCGTACGCCGTCGAAGGCGAGGATCTTGTCCCCGGCCCGCAGGCCCGCCGCCGCGGCCGGGGAGGCCGGGTCGGACTTGGCGCAGTCGTCGCGGTTCTCGCTCTGCGAGATGACGCACTGGGAGACCGAGCTGACGGTGGTGGTCTGCTGGGAGATGCCGAAGCCCATCAGCACCGTGAGGAAGAGCACCACGGCGAGGATCAGGTTCATGAACGGACCGGCGAACATCACGATGACGCGCTTCCACGGCTTGCGCGTGTAGAAGAGGCGCTTCTCGTCACCGGGCTGCAGTTCCTCGAAGGCGGCCGAGCGGGCGTCCTCTATCATCCCGCGCCAGGGCGAGGTGGAGCGTGCTTCCATGCGGCCGTCGGCGCCGGGCGGGAACATGCCGATCATGCGGATGTAGCCACCGAACGGGATGGCCTTGACGCCGTACTCGGTGTCGCCCTTCTTCTTCGAGAAGAGCGTCGGTCCGAAGCCCACCATGTACTGCGGCACCCGGATGCCGAACATCTTGGCCGTGGACAGGTGGCCCAGCTCGTGCCAGGCGATGGAGAACAGCAGGCCGACGGCGAAGAGGACTATGCCGAGGATGAACATCAGGGTCGTCATGCACGGGCCTCCGCCGTCTGTGCCGCCAGTTGCCGGGCCCGGGCGCGTGCCCAGGTCTCCGCTTCGAGGACGTCCGCGACGGTGAGCGAGGTTCCCGTACGGGGGGTGCCGTGCTCCTCGACCACCCGCGTGACGGTCTCCATGATCCCGAGAAACGGCAGCGCGCCGGAGCGGAACGCCTCGACGCACTCCTCATTGGCGGCATTGAACACCGCCGGGGCCGTGCCCGCGAGCTGTCCGACGTGCCTGGCCAGGTTCACCGAGGGGAAGGCCTCGTTGTCGAGGGGGAAGAACTCCCAGGTCGAGGCCTTGCTCCAGTCGAAGGCGGGCGCGGCGTCGGGGACGCGTTCGGGCCAGCCGAGACCCACGGCGATGGGCCCGCCCATGTCGGGGGGCGTGGCGTGGGCCAGGGTCGATCCGTCCGTGTACTCAACCATCGAGTGGACATACGACTGCGGGTGCACGACCACCTCAATGCGGTCGAAGGGAATGTCGTAGAGCAGGTGGGCCTCGATCACCTCCAGGCCCTTGTTGACGAGCGTCGCGGAGTTGATCGTGATCACCGGACCCATGGCCCAGGTGGGGTGGGCGAGGGCGTCCTCGACGGTGACGGCCGCCAGCTGGTCCCTGGTACGGCCGCGGAACGGGCCGCCGGAGGCGGTGACGACCAGCTTGCGCACGTCGGCGCGGGTGCCGGCGGCCAGCGCCTGGAAGAGGGCGGCGTGCTCGGAGTCGACCGGGATGATCTGGCCCGGCTTGGCCAGCGCCTTGACCAGCGGGCCGCCGACGATGAGCGACTCCTTGTTGGCCAGCGCGAGGGTGCGGCCCGCTTCCAGGGCGGCGAGCGTGGGCGCGAGTCCGATGGAGCCGGTGATGCCGTTGAGCACGGTGTGGCAGTCGGAGGCGGCGACCTGGGTGGCCGCCTCCGGCCCGGCGAGGATCTCGGGGAGCGGCTCGCCCGTCCCGTACTGGGCGGTGAGCGCCTCCCGGAGCGCCGGTACGACGTCCTCGCGGGCGACGGCGACGGTCCGCGCCTTCAGCCGGTACGCCTGCTCGGCGAGGAGGGCGACCCGGCCGCCGTTGGCGGACAGGGCGGTGACCCGGAAGCGGTCCGGGTTGCGCAGCACGAGGTCGATGGCCTGGGTCCCGATCGACCCGGTGGACCCGAGGACCACCACGTCCTTCGGGCCGTCGCCCGCCACCGGGTCGTAGACGAGGTGGGGGTCGGCGAGTGGGGCTGGACTGTCGCTCATCCCCCCATTGTGTCCGCAACGGCCCTCCGGGAGGACAGCGCGTCCCTCGGTCGGGTGTCGCGGGCCCGCGCGGGAGATCGCCGAGGCGGCTCTCCCGCGCGCGTTCCGTCCGGGCGGGGCCCCGGGTCAGCCGATGGCGCGGCGGACGTTCTCCCGCCGGGACGGGCCCGGGGCGGCTTCCGCGATCCACGGGCCGGTGCCCGACGGGTCGACGACGCCCTCCTCCAGCCACTCGTAGGCACCTCCGAGCACGCCCTTGACGACCTTGCGGTCCAGGTCGTCGGTGTTGCTCCACAGGCGGCCGAAGAGTTCCTCGACGCGGATGCGGGACTGGCGGCAGAAGGCGTCGGCGAGCTGGTACGCCTCGCGGCCGTGGTCGTCCTTCACGCGCAGGTGCTCGGCGCGCACGCACGCGGCGCTCATCGCGAACAGCTCCGCGCCGATGTCGACGATCCGGCCCAGGAAGCCCTGCTTGGTCTCCATCCGGCCCTGCCAGCGGGACATGGCGTAGAAGGTGGAGCGGGCGAGCTTGCGGGCGGTGCGCTCGACGTAGCGCAGGTGGGAGGAGAGGTCGGGGTGGCCCGAGGGGTGGAAATCCGCGTACGAGCGCGGGAGTTGACCGGGGCCCGCGACGAGCTTCGGCAGCCACTTGGCGTAGAAGACGCCGGCCTGCGCGCCCGCCCTCGCCTTGTCGGAGAGGGTCTTGTCGGGGTCGATCAGGTCGCCGGCGACGGAGAGGTGGGCGTCGACCGCCTCGCGCGCGATCAGCAGGTGCATGATCTCGGTGGAGCCCTCGAAGATGCGGTTGATGCGCAGGTCCCGCAGGAGTTGCTCGGCGGGGACCGCGCGCTCGCCGCGGGCTTCGAGGGAGGCCGCGGTCTCGAAGCCCCGGCCGCCGCGGATCTGGACCAGTTCGTCGGCCATCAGGCAGGCCATCTCGGAGCCGTAGAGCTTGGCCAGGGCGGCCTCGATGCGGATGTCGTTGCGGTCCTCGTCGGCCATCTGGGAGGAGAGGTCGAGGACGGCCTCCAGCGCGAAGGTCGTCGCCGCGATGAAGGAGATCTTGGAGCCGACCGCCTCGTGCAGCGCGACCGGCTTGCCCCACTGCTCTCGCACCGCCGACCACTCGCGGGCGATCTTCAGACACCATTTGCCCGCCCCGACGCACATCGCGGGGAGGGAGAGGCGGCCGGTGTTGAGGGTGGTGAGCGCGATCTTGAGGCCGGCGCCCTCCGGACCGATGCGGTTGGCGGCGGGCACCCGGACCCGGTGGAAGCGGGTGACGCCGTTCTCCAGGCCGCGCAGGCCCATGAAGGCGTTGCGGTTCTCCACCGTGATGCCTTCGGAGGCCGCCTCGACGACGAAGGCGGTGATGCCCCCCTTGCCGTCCTTGACGTCCTTGCCGTCCTTGCCGTCCCTGCCTCCCTCGCCCTTCTGCGGCTTCGGGACGCGGGCCATGACGACGAGCAGGTCGGCGACCACGCCGTTGGTGGTCCACAGTTTCACGCCGTCCAGGACGTAGTCGTCGCCGTCCCGGACGGCCGTGGTGGCCAGGCGGGCCGGGTCGGAGCCGACGTCCGGCTCGGTGAGCAGGAAGGCCGAGATGTCGGTGCGGGCGCAGCGGGGCAGGAAGGTGTCCTTCTGCTCCTGGGTGCCGAACATCTTCAGCGGCTGCGGCACGCCGATCGACTGGTGGGCGGAGAGCAGCGCGCCGATCGCGGGGTTCGCGGATCCGACCAGGGCGAGGGCCTTGTTGTAGTAGACCTGGGTCAGGCCGAGGCCGCCGTACTTGGTGTCGATCTTCATGCCGAAGGCGCCCAGCTCCTTCAGCCCGGTGATCACGTCGTCGGGGATCCGCGCGTCGCGCTCGATCACCGCCCCGTCGATCTTCGTCTCGCAGAAGTCGCGCAGCTTGGCGAGGAACTCCTCGCCGCGCTGTACGTCCTGGTCGGCCGGGAGCGGGTGGGGGTGGAGGAGGTCGAGACGGAAGCGGCCGAGGAACAGCTCCTTGGCGAAGCTGGGCTTGCGCCAGTCCTGTTCCCGGGCCGCCTCCGCGACCTGGCGGGCCTCACGTTCGGTGACGGTGGGTCGGGAGGAGGGAGAAGCAGAGGAAGAGGAGGGGGTGGGTGGTGCGGACATGAGGCTCACCTCGCCACGATTCGTCCTGCACGAACTTGCGGACGTACGTTACTAGTCGGTGCTACCCGATCGTATGTACCCGATCCGGGGCGACCCAGCCACCCTTCGTGCGGCCGTTCGGCCGATACTGCGGGGGGAGACCGGGAGACGGGAACGCGGAGGACGAGCGAGTCGAAGCGCTTCGACGGACTATGGACACCCACCCACACTGCGGCTACTGTCGAACCACCCTCGCCCCACTCCTACTGGTCCCGCGCGCTGTCGAAGCGCTTCACAAAACTTGGAGAGCCGGATGGTCACCCTCGCCGAGGTCGCCCAGCACGCCGGAGTCTCGGCGAGCACGGTGAGCTATGTCCTCAGCGGCAAGCGGTCCATCTCCACCACCACCCGGCAGCGGGTCGAGGAGAGCATCCGGAAGCTCGGCTACCACCCGAACGCCGGTGCCCGCGCACTGGCCAGCAGCAGGTCGAACATCATCGCCCTCATGATCCCGCTGCGCACCGACATGTACGTACCGGTGATGATGGAGATCGCCATCGCGGTCGCGGCCGGTGCGCGCACCCACGGGTACGACATCCTGCTGCTCACCGGCGAGGAGGGCCCCGACGCGGTGCGCCGGGTCACCGGCAGCGGGCTCGCCGACGCGATGATCCTCATGGACGTCGAGCTCGACGACGAGCGGCTCCCCCTGCTGCGAGGCACCGACCAGCCGTCCGTCCTGATCGGACTCCCCGCCGACACGGAGGGCCTCACCTGCGTCGACTTGGACTTCCGGGCGACCGGCGCGCTGTGCGTGGAGCACCTGGCGCAGCTGGGGCACCGCGACATCGCCGTCATAGGCGAGGCCGCCGCCGTCTACGAACGGCACACCGGATTCGCCGAGCGCACCCTCGACGGGCTGCGCACCCGCGCCCGCGAGCTGGGTCTGCGGCTGCTGCACCGGCCCTGCGAGGGCGGGTACGACGCGATGGCCGCGACGTTGGCCCGCGTCTTCGACGAACGCCCGGACACCACGGGGTTCGTCGTCCAGAACGAGGCGGCCGTCGAGCCGCTGCTCGCCCTGCTGCGCCAGCAGGGGCGGGCCGTGCCGGAGGACGTGTCGGTGGTCGCGGTCTGCCCCGAGCAGGTCGCCACCCAGGCCTCGGTGCGGCTCACCTCGGTCGCGGTGCCCGCGCAGGAGATGGGGCGGCGGGCCGTGGAACAGCTGGTCGCCAAGCTCGACGGCCGGGGCAGCGACGAGGTCGTGCTGCTCGCGCCGGAGCTGACCGTCCGGGCCAGCTCCGGACCGGCACCCGTCGGGCCCTAGGGGTGTGAATTGCCGAGCGCGGGGGCCGGTCCCGGGACCGGCCCCCGCGCCGTGGCGCGCGGGTGCCGTGGTCAGCCGCCGCTGACCGTCAGGTTGTTGGTGCGGAAGTCGAGGCCGCCGGCGGACGAGGTGATCTCGTAGCCGAACTGCACGTCGCCGATGGTCTCGTTGCCCATCCAGCCCTTGGTGTCCTTGATCCATTTCAGGATCGGGAGGATGTTCACGGTGCCGGAGTTCGAGTCCGAGGTGCGCAGGAACGAGAAGACCTCGTTGGCACCGTTGTTCCCCTTGTAGACGTCCCAGGTGTGGCCGCCGAGGCTGACGGACCCCTGCGAGGTGCCGAGGGGGCCGACGGCGCCGTTGTGGTTGACCCAGAGCATGATCTCGTAGTCGTAGTCCGTGTCCCAGATGTCGTA
Source organism: Streptomyces rubrogriseus (assembly GCF_027947575.1). Taxonomy (NCBI): domain Bacteria; kingdom Bacillati; phylum Actinomycetota; class Actinomycetes; order Kitasatosporales; family Streptomycetaceae; genus Streptomyces; species Streptomyces rubrogriseus. The sequence continues at coordinate 6,605,714 of NZ_CP116256.1, forward strand.
CGAGGTGTTGTACGCGCCGGACGACGGAACCGTGACGTTGTAGCTGCTGGTGAGCGCGGAGAGGGAGGTGATCGGCTTGTTGATCACCTTCTTGGCGTTCGGGTAGGACTTGATGCCACCGGTGTTCGGGTGGTCGGCCCAGACGCCCCAGTTGGTACCGGAGTTGGCCCAGACGCACTGGCTGCCTGCGCCGGATCCCCAGATGTTGTTGTAGAGG